>NZ_CP013650.1:3127739-3440513 GCF_001466725.1 Lacimicrobium alkaliphilum | reverse complement strand
CTAGCTCTGTTTCTAACGCATCCTGAAAATCCTTCGGCAGGCGCGAGTCCTCTATGCTATTTTCAATAATGGCTAAGTCAACGGTAGAAATTATGATGTTAGGTTTAATGCTCATTATGTATAGTCCTTAATGTAAGGGGCTCATAAGAGCCCCCTAAACATGTTAATTATCAGTATCTTTCTCTTTCTTTTTCTTCTTTATTCTTCGTTTCTCTTTTAGTGTAAGTTTTGCTTTCTTTTTATCTTTTTCTTTACTCATTGGATTCACCTTTATTGTTCAATGTCATGTGATTCAATCGATTGCGCAACACAGTTACTCCAAAATGGCACCCTCCTCTTACTAGGTGTATGGCAAGATTAAAAATAAATTTTCCCTTGGTTTACTGATACCACATCCCATTTCATTATGAGCCCGTTATATTGTATTTTCGCCGTCTCCCCGATTCGCAATCCTATTAGTGACAACCCCAAAGGAGTTAAAAAAGAGATGTAATTATTCAGGGGATCTGCATCAGAGGTATTGACCAATGTCAGACTGATCTGATTGCCTGATTCCTGGTCCCGGATCGTTACGCATGAGCCCAACCTTACGATACCGGACAGTCGTGACTTGCTCTGTTGGCTCTGCTCTAACCTCTCCAGTAAAAGACGGAGCTCTGTAGGATCCAGTAATAGTGTCTGATTCTTGTTCACAAGAATTTTTTCGGGATGTTCTCTTTTTTCTCTCAGAGACCTAAACATACGTAAAAGCACGGCATTGGCTCCAACCGAACTAATAAATAAAGAGTATTAAATTACTGAAAATAAGAAAGCGCCGAACGCAGGTGTTGCGCTCGGCTTAATTTGGAAAGGTAAGTGCGGTGCTCTGTAGTGCGTAATTCTTTGTGTTCATAGCTTGCTTATATTATCCCCGAAAAAAAATAAAGCAAGTACATAGATGATAAGTCTTTGTAGTGTGCTTTTGCACTTGGCTAATATTTAAAAAAAGTGGTTTGCTGGTTCATGGCAGTTTCGTTAATATCAGTATCGCCGATGAGCAGCATTACGCCATGGCCACTGTGATACTGGAAAAATAAGGGACTGGCAGATGGTGCAGTTATATGAATCCGCGCGAAAAAAACAGCCGCCACAAAAACCATTAACCCTGACAATTGACGAGTTAGATCACAGTGGCACAGGGGTATGTAGTACTCATCAACCTGTGGTCTTTGTAGAGGGTGCACTGCCCGGCGAAGAGGTCAGGGCCAGGGTATATGAGCGTAAAAAACGATTCTGGCGGGCGACCGTGGAGCAGGTACTCAAGCCCGGTGCGAAACGTATCGCGCCTTTCTGCCCACACTTTAGTCAATGTGGTGGTTGTCAGCATCAGCATATCGCTCAGTTACCTATGCTGGAATATAAGCAACAGGCCGTTGATCAACTGCTGAATAAAGTTGGCGGTGTGACAGCACTGAACTGGCAGGCACCGCTTAGCGGTTCAGATCAGGGGTATCGGCGCAAAGTCAGGCTGGCACTGGATGCCCGTACGGGCAAAGGCAAATCCTCCGTGCATCTGGGGTTTCGCGCCCAGGGCTCAGATAAAGTGGTGGATATCAGCGAATGTAAGGTGCTGACTCCGCCATTGCAGCAACTTTTGCCCGATTTACGCTCATTAATCAAAGGGCTGGGGTGTGTCAGGCATATCGGTCATATCAGCCTGCTGGATGCGGATAATCAGTTACAGTTGTGCCTGCGCCTGACCAGACCCTTTCCCGAAATGGATCGCCAGGCTCTGAAGGCCTTTTCGCAAGAGCATGGCTGTACTGTGCTGCTGCAAACCGAGGCACAGGAATTTGAACATCTGACCTCAGATCACCAATTCGCCAGTTATCGGCCTGTGGATGAGCTTAGCCTGGACTTCAGACCCACAGACTTTATTCAGGTGAATG
This sequence comes from Lacimicrobium alkaliphilum, assembly GCF_001466725.1. Taxonomy (NCBI): domain Bacteria; kingdom Pseudomonadati; phylum Pseudomonadota; class Gammaproteobacteria; order Alteromonadales; family Alteromonadaceae; genus Lacimicrobium; species Lacimicrobium alkaliphilum. The sequence goes on along the minus strand of NZ_CP013650.1, from coordinate 3,438,585 downwards.
GGTCTGTTAACCGGGCCATGATAGCGCAGGCGCTGAACTGGCTTGATATCAAACCCGGCGACAGGGTATTGGATCTGTTTTGCGGAGTAGGTAATTTTGCCCTGCCCATGGCCCATCAAGGTGCTGAGGTTACCGGCATTGAAGGTGTTCAGGTCATGGTCGAGCAGGCCCGTGCTAATGCACTTAAAAACAGCTTGCAGGCGGAATTTTTGCAGGCCGATCTGGGTGATGAAGATGCTTTGACGCAACTTACAACGCAGCTTGGGCAGATAGGCAAAGTCGTGCTGGACCCGGCTCGTACTGGTGCGGCAAATGTGATGCCCTGGCTGAGTCGGCTGAATCCGGCGCAAATCTTGTATGTCTCCTGCAATCCGGCCACCTTCGCCAGAGATATGGGGCAGCTGGTTGAGAGCGGCTGGCAGGTAGATAAAATAGGACTGATGGATATGTTCCCCAATACTGCCCATACTGAATTAATGGCGTTATTTTCAAGATAAATGAGATTAAATGGTTTCCATTCGTAAGGTGCATAAACAGACTGCAACGCCATTTCCGGACTGGCTGCGCTCGATGCAGTTACCTGCCGCAACAGCAGGTAAGCTGGGTGAGCTGGCACAAAAATTTGAAGTGTCACTGGCCGGGCGGGAGATGGTAGAGATTCTCCATGAACTGCATATGGATGATGAAACCTTACAAACTGCGCTGTTGCTGCCCATGCTCGAGCAGCAGGGCTGGGGTGAGGAAAAAATTACTGAGGTTCTCGGACCCTCTGTCTGGTTGCTGGTTCAGGGGGTGCGCCGTATGGATGCGATTCGTGCGCTGCACAATAACAAACAGGCTCGCACCGACGAAGTGCAAATTGACAACCTGCGGCGCATGTTACTGGCCATGGTGGAAGATGTGCGCGCGGTGGTGATCAAACTGGCCGAGCGTATCTGCACCTTAAGAGAAGTCAAAGATGCCGATGAAGAGACCCGGGTGCTGGTGGCTAAAGAATGCGCCGGTATCTATGCGCCTCTGGCAAACCGCTTAGGGATTGGCCAGCTTAAGTGGGAGCTTGAAGATCTCTCTTTTCGCTACCTGCATCCTAAGACCTACAAACAAATCGCCGGCTTGTTGGATGAAAGGCGTGAGGACCGCGAGCAGTATATTGAGGATTTTGTCACGAATCTGCAGGGCCAGCTCAATGAGCAGCAGATCCGGGCCGAAGTCTATGGCCGCCCTAAGCATATCTACAGCATCTGGAAGAAGATGCAGAAAAAGCATCTGGGTTTCGAGCAGCTGTTTGATATCCGCGCGGTACGCATAATCGCCGAACGCTTGCAGGATTGCTACGGAGCGCTGGGTATTGTACACGCCAACTGGAAACATATTCCACGGGAGTTCGATGACTATATCGCCACGCCTAAACCCAATGGTTATCAGTCTATTCATACTGTGGTGGTGGGGCCAGAGGGCAAGGCGGTGGAGATACAGATCCGTACCCAGCAGATGCATCAGGATGCCGAGCTGGGTGTGGCCGCACACTGGAAGTATAAAGAGGGCAGCCCGGGTGGGCGCAGCGGCTATGAAGATAAGATTAACTGGCTGCGTAAGATCCTGTTGTGGCAGGAAGAAATGGCCGAGTCCGGCGATCTGGTGGAAGAGCTGCGCAGCCAGGTTTTCGATGACAGGGTGTATGTGTTCACACCAAAAGGAGATGTGGTGGATCTGCCGCTGGGCTCAACACCACTGGATTTTGCTTATTACATACACAGCAATGTGGGTCACCGTTGTATCGGTGCCAAGGTATTCGGTCGTATTGTGCCTTTCACCTACCAGTTACAGACCGGCGATCAAGTTGAGATCTTAACCGGTAAACAGCTTAACCCGAGCCGAGACTGGATGAATCCGCAGTTGGGTTATGTGCACTCTAACCGCGCCCGGGCCAAGATCCACACCTGGTTTAAGAAGCAGGACAGGGATAAAAACCTGCAGGCCGGTAAAGAAACCCTGGAGAAGGAGCTGCAACGAAGCCATATTCCATTAAAAGAAGCGGCTCAGGCCTGTGAAAAGTTTAATCTTACCAGCCTTGATGATTTATACGCTGCCATTGGCGGTGGCGATGTACGCTTGTATCAGGTGGTGCATTATCTGCAACAACTGCACGCACCGCCACCTGAGCTGGACCCACGGATCAAAAAGCGCACTAAGAGCGCCGCAGCAGCTAAAGATGCGGTAGTGGTGGAAGGGGTAGGTAACCTTCTGAGCCAACTGGCTAAATGCTGCCAGCCACTGCCGGGGGATGCCATTCAGGGTTTTATTACTCAGGGCCGTGGTGTCAGTGTGCACCGTGAAGATTGTGAGCAATTACTGCATCTGATGGAAACCCATCCGGAGCGGGCCATAGAGGTACACTGGGCCAGTGAGCGCAGCGGCGCCTTTGAATCAGAGCTGGAAGTGCGCTGTGCCGACAGGGACGGTATTTTGCGGGATATCACCACCGTACTGGCTAACGATAAAGTTGGCTTGCTCGGTGTTAACAGCCTCAGCAATAACAAGGACCATACCGCCCGCATCAGTCTTAAGCTGGAAGTGCGGGATCTGAACAGCCTCTCAAAAGTGGTTAGCCGCTTAAAACAGGTTAACGGCGTTACCGAAGTGCGCCGCACGGAATATTAGGTTATTTATGACCATAATTAATGATCAGAACTATCCCAATCTCGACAAGCTTTTATGGGTAATGGATAAACTCCGTGACCCCGAGACTGGCTGCCCCTGGGACTTAAAACAAAGCTTTAAAACCATCGTGCCCTTTACGCTCGAAGAAGCCTATGAAGTGGCCGATGCTATTGAAACCAGTGGCCCGCAAGAGATCCGGGAAGAGCTTGGCGACCTGTTATTTCAGGTGGTGTTCTATGCGCGGTTGGGCAAAGAACAGGCCTTGTTTGATTTTGAAGATATAGCCGCAACCATGGCGGAAAAGCTTATTCGTCGCCACCCCCATGTCTTTGCTGACAAAGAATTTACTGAAGCCGAGGTAAAAGCCAACTGGGAAGCAGAAAAAGCCAGAGAACGGGCGCAGAAATCAAAGGGCCAGACCAGCGTGCTGGATAATATCCCAGTGGCCCTGCCTGCGCTGACCCGCGCCGCCAAGATCCAGAAGCGCTGTGCCAATGTGGGTTTCGACTGGCCCGATACAGAAGGGGTATTTGCCAAAATTCAGGAAGAGATCCTCGAAGTGCAGCAGGAACTTAATCAAACGGACATTAACCAGCAGGCGCTGGAAGAAGAAATCGGCGACCTGCTCTTCGCCACCGTCAATCTGGCCAGAAAACTAAAAAAAGATCCTGAATCTCTGCTGCGAGCTGCTAATAATAAATTTGAAGGCCGCTTCCGGGCGGTAGAACAACATTTTGCTGAATCAAGCACACCCATGGAGCAAACCAGCTTAGAGCAAATGGAAGCAGTATGGCAAAAGATTAAACGGTCGGGCAAAGAAGGTTAGCCGGTTGCTGTACATCGCCGGAGCATGTTCCTTCAGGCACTGGACATAAAAAAAGCGCTCTTCCTGAGCGCTTTTTAATTGGAGAATAGAAGGTTATGTTAGCGCGCCTTACGGCGTGACAGCCACAGGCTAATCAAGCCCAGTCCCAGCAATGCCAGCGGGGCAGGTGCAGGAACTTCTGTGGGTTCACCAATCACCTGACCGGCAATGGTAGCACCATCAAAGGCCATGCCAGTGTCAAAGGCGCTGTCATTCCAGTTTACTACACCGATTTCCAGACGGTAGTCGCCAGCGGCGCCAATATTATAGGCAGCCTGTACCCAACCGGTATAACCGCAGCCAGTGTCGTAGCATGAACCTGAGTCACCACCTAAAGGAGACCAGTTTGGCGCACCACCGACAATAGGGGTGCTGCCGGGTGTCAGGCTGGCCACAGGAGCAGGCATACCAAAGCCGGGCACAGTATCACCGCCATCGTCACGGGTTCTGGCGGTAAACAGCAGGGCGATTTCATTTGAGTCGGCGTCCAGCAGACGTGCCCAGGCATAATCGGCATAACCGGCACCGTCGGAGGTAACAAAGTTAAAATAGAACTCCAGCGAATCACCGGAGTTTGCTGCAAATACCGGCGAGGTAATTACAGAACCGGTAGTCGGAGAGCCACCGTCGCCGTCACCAACTCCTGGTAAACCGACACCACTAACACCACCATCGGTGGTCACATAACCATATTGGCTGTCACCGAAGGGGGAGAGGGTCACATCACCATCAGCGCCCAAAGTGCCATAGTTGCCTGTTCCGGTCCAGCCTGTCAGCAGAATCGCAGAGGCCGGTGCGGCTGCCAGCATGCTCGCCATTGCAAAAGCCGCTGCTTTTAATGTATTTCTTAGTTTCATAAAGCTACTCCCTGATTTCTTATGAGGTTTTATATGCAATGTAGGGAATGCTTAAACCGTGCCAAAATAAAAAATCATTAATAAACAACGATATAAGTTTCAAGTGGATCAAAATGTAAACAAGCTTGTAAATATTTCCGACAATATAGTGCGGAGATTTTTATACCTGAAGTATAAAACGTTGGTTTTTCAGCCATTGTGCAATAGGCTTAAAGCATCACAGATATGCAAATGTATATCTGTGACTTATCAACATAAGGATGCTTTGTGATAGCCCATCGTCATTTTGCCAGCCTCAGGTTGCGTCAGTTTCTGGCTCCGGAATCCGTGGAGGAGTTTGACAGTTGGTTTTTTATGGGGCGTGAATGGCTGGGGGAAGCGTTTGGGGCCACAGAGTTTCTGCGTTCCAAGTCAGTACCTGATGATACCCGCCTGATTAGCCTGGATTTGCTTAACCTGCCCCCACAAAAAGCAACAATGATCCTTAGCAGCTTAGATATGCCGGTACGGCCAGGTATGTCAGAGGCAGAGCTCCTGACTCTTTTTGGTGCACCGGCAAAAGTACATAATTTCCTGCCGGACAGAAAGGCGCTGGACTTTCAGGTTTTTCAGCCTGATCCTTATCAGCTTACCCTGACCCTGTTCAAAGAACAGGGCTTAGGTAAAGTGCTGGTACTGTCTGAGGTTTAGGGTTGAACCCTGCAGTTCAGAACTCTTTACTGAACAGTGATTCGAGATTTAATCCCTGATGGCCAAGCATATCCCGCAGCCGACGCAAAGCCTCAACCTGGATCTGGCGCACCCGCTCTCTGGTCAGGCCGATTTCTGCACCCACATCTTCCAGTGTCGAAGGCTCGTACCCCATCAGGCCAAAGCGTCTGGCCAGGACTTCACGCTGTTTGGGATTGAGTTCATGTAGCCAGTGGATGATGCTGCTTTTCATGTCTTTATCCTGCAGCTCCGCCTCCGGACCATGGCCTTTTTCATCGGCAATAATATCCAGCAGGGCTTTGTCATTATCACTGCCGATCGGTGTATCTACAGAGCTGATGCGCTCATTCAGGCGCAGCATTTTAGTGATGTCTTCCACCGGTCTTTCCAGGGCGGCGGCGATTTCTTCCGCGGTGGGCTCATGATCCAGTTTTTGTGCCAGCTCTCTTGCGGCACGCAGGTAAACATTCAGTTCTTTTACCACATGGATCGGTAAGCGTATGGTACGGGTCTGATTCATGATGGCCCGTTCAATGGTTTGACGGATCCACCAGGTGGCATAAGTGGAAAAACGAAAGCCCCTTTCCGGATCAAACTTTTCCACTGCCCGAATAAGGCCCAAATTACCTTCTTCAATCAGGTCCAGCAGTGCCAGCCCACGGTTGTTGTAGCGACGGGCTATTTTTACTACCAGGCGAAGATTGCTGACGATCATTCGTTTTCTGGAAGCATCGTCCCCTTTCAGGGCGCGGCGTGCGAAATACACTTCTTCTTCGGCGCTGAGCAGTGGAGAAAAGCCGATTTCTCCTAGATAGAGTTGGGTGGCATCGAGGTTTCTGGGGGTGTCTTCCTGATTAGCCAGGATTTCTTCCATTGGATCTACATCGTTATCGCTATCTTCGATTTCAGATTCGATAACGTCTTCTACTTCTTCAGTCAGGTCGACATCTTTCAATTTCTTTTGACCCATGACAGCATCTCCAGCAGGTTGTGGGGTGGTTTAATAGTTCTCCTTTCGTTTATTATTATTCTTTATTGTTATTATCTTCTGGGCAGAAACCTAAGCGGATCCACAGATTTGCCTTTGTAGCGCACTTCAAAATGAAGCATAACCTGCGATGTACCACTGTCTCCCATTTTTGCTATTTGCTGGCCCGCCTCAATCCAGTCCTGTTCTTTTACCAGGATGTCCTGATTGTGGGCATAGGCCGTGAGGTAGGCATCTGTATGTTTAATAATAACCAGATTACCGAACCCCCTTAACGCATTGCCAGTGTACACAACTTTACCAGCCGCTGACGCCAGAACGGGCGTACCACGTACATTGGCAATATCTATTCCTTTGTTTCCCTGTTCCTTCAGTGAGAAGCGCCCGACCAGCTTTCCTTCAGCGGGCCACAGCCATTGACTCACTTGCGCAGGAAATGTCTGCCCGGGAGTCTGACTGCTACTCTTTTGAGCAGCTTCAGATTTACCATACGCCTGCTTTTTCGGAGGGTCAACTGTCTGATTTGTGTTTATTTTTGAGGTCTGACCAGTCTGGCGTTCTATCGGTTTAGCCGTCTTTTTAACAGGCTCGATCAGGTCTAATTGCTGTCCAGGATAGATTCTGTAAGGGGCGCGGAGATCATTGATACGGGCCAGATCCCGATAATCATTACCTGAATACCAGGCAATAGAAAACAAGGTATCGCCCCGTTGCACAGTATAGGTTTTATTCTGCTGGAACTGGCGGAAGGATTTGGGCTGGCTGAGCTCCATTACCGGTGCAGGGGCAGTACGTGAGCCGCAGGCGCTCAACAGCATCACTAATAGCAACAATCCGACAGCCCTGCTGTGCATGGCTACCTCAAAAACAGATACAGCAATACTGCCAGTATCACCGTCGCCCAGCCGATGGCCTCAACGTATTGACGCAATTTGGCTTCCATAGGTGCTCCGCCCCATCGCATCAGCGCAGCGACCAGATAAAAGCGCATAGCCCGGCCGACAGTCGAGGCGATAACAAAAGGCAGAAACGCCATTTGCAGAAATCCGGCGCTGAGGGTGAATACCTTGTAGGGAATAGGGGAAAACCCGGCCAGAAATACAACCCAGACACCGTAAAGTTCAAACCATGCAATGGCCCTTTCCACTTTGCCGGTATAACCCATCTGTTCTATCAGGGGTTGTAGCAATGAATCATAGGCCAGCCATCCAAGCAGATAGCCAGCTATGCCGCCAGCCACCGATGCCAGCGTGGTAATCAGTGCATAAAACCAGGCTTTGTCCGGCCGGGCCAGGGCCATGGGTGCAAGCATCACGTCCGGTGGGATAGGAAAAAACACGGATTCAGCAAAGGTCATGCCACTGAGATAAGCCGGAGCATGTCTGTGCCTGGCCCATAACATGGCCTTGTCGTAGCAATACTCAAAAATCTTCACACAATATTCCCGGGTACCAGAGGAACAAAGCGCACAGCTTCGACCTTCTGTTGATCAAACTCATCACCATGGCGGGTAATGGCATAGAGTTGCTGGCTGTTGTCACCCACCGGGATGATCAGTCGGCCACCGTCAGTAAGTTGCTCCAGTAGTTTTTCCGGAACATAGCTGGCTGCAGCAGTAACGATAATGGCATCGAAGGGCCCTTTACTGGCCCAGCCCTGCCAGCCGTCACCATGTTTCATGGCGATATTGTGCAGATCCAGTGATTGCATTCGCCTCTTGGCCTGATATTGCAACGCTTTGATGCGTTCAACACTGAAAACCTTGCCAAATAACTGCGCCAGAATGGCGGTCTGATAGCCGGAGCCGGTACCAATTTCCAGAATGGTGTTAGCCTGATTCGGTGCAGCCAGCAGCAATTCTGTCATTCTGGCGACAATATAAGGTTGTGAGATGGTTTGTCCCTGGCCTATGGGCAGGGCCGTATTCTGATAAGCTTTGTGCTTAAGTGCGTCGGGCAGAAACAGTTCTCTGGGAGTGGCGGCAATGGCTTTTAAAACCTGAGGATTACGGATCCCTTCCTGTTGCAGTAACAGGGCCAGAGTCTCGCCTTTGCGCGAATGGGAACGTTGTGTATGGCTCATTATTTTTCTGTTTTCTTGTTATGATTTTAAGGTTTTTCTATCCAGCTCTGCATATCATCGAGGCTCTGATAGGCCGTCATATCAACACTTAGCGGGGTCACGGAGCAATAGCCATTGGCAATGGCATTGAAGTCTGTGCCGGGACCGGCGTCCTGTTCCTGGCCGACCTTACCATACCAATAGATTTCACGGCCCCAGGGATCCTGGCTGCGAACCATAGATTCTGCACGGTGACGCCGTCCCTGCCGTGTCACCTGCACACCCTGTAACTGGTTATGTGGCAGATCAGGAACATTCACATTGAGGATCTGATCGGCCGGCAGGGCATGAGTTGCCATGCGTTGGATCAGCTCACAGACGACTTTTGCGGCGGTTTCAAAATGCCCGCCTGATAGTTGCACAGTGAAACAGCAATAGCCGGCAGGCCCATATAACGGCCCTCTGTGGCAGCGGCTACCGTACCGGAATAGATCACATCATCGCCTAAATTGGCACCATGATTGATACCAGACACGACCAGCTCAGGATCCTCGTCCAGAAAACTGTTGATGCCCAGATGAACACAATCAGAAGGCGTGCCGTTGACGGCATAAAAGCCGCTTTTCATTTTCTGTATACGCAATGGTTGTTGCAGCGAGAGGGCGTTACTGGCACCGCTGCAATTGCGATCCGGGGCAATAACGGTGACATCATGTTGTTCAGACAGAGCGAGGTAGAGGCTTGCAAGCCCTTCGGCATGTACGCCGTCGTCATTGCTCAGTAGTATGCGCATGTTCTGTCCCTTTTGTTTGTTCTTCTGCTGTTAGCACTTCCCTTACCAGCGCGGTAGCGAAGCCACCAGGTGGTAAGCTGAATGTCAGTCTCAGGGTATCTTCTGCTATCTGCCACTGGAGATGGTCCGGCAGCAGATTAATGGCACGCCTGTCCTGCTTGAGTCCTAACGCTTCAAGGCCTTTGCTCAGCATTTCATATTGTCCGGCAACCTGCTGCTCAAACTGCAGCGCGTCGGCCCGGCTGTCCGGTAACCCCTGACCCCAAAGAGGCGCAGAGAGTAAGATATCGCCGCTGCGTAATCTGTTGCCCAGCTCCTCATCCACCGCCTCGGCACAGAAATAACTGTTAGAGCCAGACAGCACCATGATATCTCCTGTCAGGATCTTATCAAAGTGGCCAAGCCGAATTCGTTCACTGAGGGTTTGATTGAACAACCAGGCGCGCAGCGCCGATATGGCCATGGCGCGTTTCTGACGATTACGTATGCTCTCACCCTGAAGCATGCGTAAACCAAGGTGAAGATTGCCGTTGTTGATGCCAAAGCGCTGGGGACCAAAATAGTTGGGTACGCCCTGACTGAGCTTTTCCAGCCTTTGTTCCAGGGCATCGCTGTGTTTCAGATCTCTTAGCACCAGTTCAAATTTGTTGCCCTTATGAATGCCTGTCCGTAATTTCTTATTATGTCTTTTTGTTTCCAGAATCTGAGCGCCGGGCAGGGAAAAGTCTTTCCAGTCAGGGTCATACTTACCGGGCATATGTACACCGAACCATTGCTCCGTGATCGCATATTTGTCTTTGCGACCGGAAAAGGTCACGGCCCGGGGATGGACACCGGCGAAACGCGCCAGTTGTTCGGCCACATAAGCCGTATTCAGCCCGGATTTACGCAGCCATACATAGATGTGCTCACCTTCACCACAAGGCTCGAATCCGAGCACTTCTTTGACAATAAAATCTTCCGGCTGCTGTTTAAGCAGTCCGCTGGCCTGCGGCTTACCCCAGAGATAAGCCCAGTGTTGGGTATCGAGAATCAATTAATCCGCCCTATGTTGAGGTACTAATAATACGACAGCGTGGCAGCCAATACCTTCTTTGCGGCCGGTAAAACCGAGTTTCTCTGTGGTGGTGGCCTTGGCATTGATTTGGCTGATATGGGCATCGAGGTCGGCTGCGATGTTTTCGCGCATGGCATCAATGTGCGGGGACATTTTCGGGGATTCCGCTATCAGTGTCATATCCAGATTGCCCAGCTTAAAGCCCTTTTGTTTCACCAATGAGAACACATGGCGCAGCAGTGTCCGGCTGTCGGCATCGGCATATTCTGCATCGGTATCCGGGAAATGCTTACCAATATCACCCAGGGCCAGCGCGCCAAGCAATGCATCACAGATGGCATGTAAGGCCACATCACCATCTGAGTGTGCAAGCAGTCCCTGCACATAATCTATGCTGACCCCGCCGATGATAATGGGGCCGGTGCCCCCGAACCGATGCACATCAAAACCATGTCCTATGCGAATATTCATTTCATGTTCCCCCGGGTCTTCTTCATTCGCTGTAGATAAAATTCCGCCAGCGCCAGATCTTCCGGATGAGTGATTTTTATGTTGCAGGGATCGCCCTGTACCAGCCTCACCTTGCCCCCGGCCCATTCTATGGCTGAGGCCTCATCCGTAATACTGATGTTCTGAGCCAGCGCATTGCTCAGAGCATGCTGTAATTGTGCGCGGGGAAAAAACTGTGGCGTTAATGCGTGCCAGAGGTGCTCGCGTTCTTCGGTCCGCAGCACCAGCCCCTGTTCATCGGCGCGCTTCATGGTGTCACGCACGGGCGTTGCCAGAATGCCACCCTCATTCCCCCCGGCGAGCGCCAGCAGTTTGTCGATATCGGTATGGGGTAAGCAAGGCCGGGCCGCATCGTGTACCAACACCCATTCAGACATCCGGGCTTGCTGCAGGCCATTAAGGACCGAGTCGGCGCGCTCTTTACCACCATTTATCACTGTCAGCCAGGGAACTGAGGCGATCCCGAGTTTGTTGAACCAGGGGTCTTGTGGATGCAACGCCAGAATAATGTGCTGAATGCGCGGATGTGCGATCAGGTTGAGCAGGCAATGCTCGAGTATGGTTTTACCGGCCAGGGATAAATATTGTTTGGGGATGTCGGACTGCATCCGTTTGCCGATTCCGGCGGCTGGCACTACTGCGCAAAATGCGTCTGAACTGGGAGGCATCATATCCTAGGGTTGTTGCTCAGGAGGTAAGATTCGGTAGAAGGTTTCGCCTTCTTTTATCATGCCTAATTCATTGCGGGCACGTTCTTCAATGGCATCCATACCTATCTTGAGATCTTCGATATCGGCTTTAAGCAGACTATTGCGTTGTGCAAGATTAGCATTTTGCTCCCTCATCTGCTGCGTTTCCTGCTGCATCTGCCAATAATCAGGAATGCTGTTCTTGCCAAACCAGAGACGGTACTGCAGCAGGCACAGCAGTGTTATTAACACCAGGCTTATCCATTTCATCTGCCACCACCTTTGCTCGACTCTTTCTCACTGCAATTATGCCGACTGCAGGATTTGCCGCAATGTTTTTATTGATGAGAGAGTGGCGCAAGCCACTCATTTCACAGCCAGCCTTTGTATTTAAAAAATAAATACGGGGTAATGCCGGAGATCACCATCAGCCCCAGGGCCCAGGGATAGCCCAGCATCCACTGTAACTCCGGCATATTGACAAAGTTCATGCCGTACATACTGGCCACCAAAGTAGGGGGCAGGAATACCACCGCAGCTATAGAGAAAATTTTGATGATCTGGTTCTGTTCGATATTGATAAAGCCCTGGGTGGAGTCCATCAGAAAGTTAATTTTATCGAACAGGAAAGTGGTGTGGGACATCAGCGTATCGATGTCACGCATGATTTCTCTGCAGGATTCCTGCAACTCAGGGTAGCTTCGCAAGTGACGCAGCAGAAACGAAATTGCCCTTTGAGTATCCATCAGACACAGGCGTATTTTGCCATTACTGTCCTCTGATTTGGCCAACTGGGCAATGGCTTCCTCGAGATCGGAATTCTCTTCTTCAAGCACCAGATAGCTGGTGTTTTCCAGATTGCGATGAATATCTTCCAGATTATCTGCCAGGTTTTCCACTTTCTGCTCCAGCAGAGTGACCAGTAACTCGGCAGGGGAGTGGCTTTCCACCTGTCCGCGACGCGCACGCATGCGCAACAGGCGAAAATCAGCCAGCTCAGTATCCCGTATCGTAATCAGGCGGTTAGGCTGTAAGATACAGGCCACTGAACTGGTAGCATGGCGACCTTCACTCTGGGTCAGAAACATGGAATGCACATGTATACCGGCCTGATCGACAAAATAACGGGCCGAGGCTTCGATCTCCTCCATCTCGTCGGAGATCGGCAAATCCAGTCGCATCAGATTTTGTAAGCCTTCCCTTTCAATCTCTTCGGGTTCCTGAGCATCCACCCAATGGGCCTGGCCGAGGGCATGATGGAGCTTGCCTTCTTCGGCGGCAATTTCGCCGATAATGCCTTTTTCAAATCTGAACAGTTTTAACATGCCACCCCCATCAGAGTTGCGGGAAGATTACGCTATACCCCAGATAGCCTGTATAGCCTATGTAAACAAGCAACAGCAGCAAGCCTTCAAATCGATTGATGCGGCCCTGTCCTTTGAGACCGATACCCATAATCAGCAGACCGACTGTGAGTCCAAGCATCAGCAGCCAGTCCCGTTGCAATACATCTGGTTCAACCTGCAGCGGATGGATCCCTGCCGCGATACCCACGACCGCCAGGGTATTGAATAAATTTGAGCCGAGAATATTACCCAGAGCGAGATCATGCTCGCCCTTTTTCGCCGCCATCACGGATGAGGCCAGTTCGGGTAAGGAGGTACCGATGGCAACAATGGTCAGACCGATAATCAGGTCACTGACACCAAGAGTCTGAGCAATGCTGACCGCCCCCCAAACCAGAATACGGGAACTGATCACCAGCAGAATCAGACCGACTACCAGCCACAAAATCGCGTTTCTCAGGGGCATCGGACGGATGGCCAGTTCACTGTCTACTTCGGCTGATAAGATATCCTGTCTTTGCGACAGCCCTTGCCTGACAGACCAACCCATCAGGGCAAAGAGCACCAGCAGCAGGACCACAGCATCGAGACCCGATAGAAATCCATCATACAATTGCCAGCCAGCCAACAGGGTAACAGCCAACAGCAGGGGCAGCTCCTTGCGGATAATCTGGGATTGCACTGCGATGGGGGAAATCAGCGCGGTAATACCCAGGATCAGGGCAATGTTGGTAATGTTTGAGCCATAGGCGTTACCCAGCGCCAGGCTGGGATTACCATCAGCTGCGGCCATGGCGGAAACCACCATTTCTGGCGCAGAGGTACCAAAGCCAATGATCACAATACCGATCAGCAAGGAAGGCATACCAGCATGTTTTGCGGTTGCTGATGCACCCTCAACAAACTTATCGGCACTGTATACCAGTAGCACAAGTCCGGCGATGACAGCGAGCAACGGCAATAACATGAGTGAATCCTCTATCAGGTATAAGATCTGCGGCGTCTTTTTATCCTAACTTGGGCTACAGGTAAATGCATCTTTACCATTTATCTGATTTTTTTACCGGGCTAAGTACCGGCCATGGCAGCGGAATCTGCCATGGCCGCCTGATTAGTCTCCCAGGCTCAGCAGGCTGGCATTACCGCCAATCGCGGTAATGTTGTTGGTGCGGGTTTTTTCTGTGATAAAGCGATACAGATAGTGAGGCCCCCCGGCCTTCGGCCCTGTGCCTGACAAGCCCTGACCACCAAAGGGTTGTACGCCAACCACGGCACCTATCTGGTTGCGGTTGATATACACATTGCCAACATTCACCATATCGGCAATATAGGCGGCCATAGACTCATTACGGCTGTGAATCCCTAATGTCAGGCCAAAGCCTGTACCATTAATATCGTTAATCACTTTATTCAGCTCTTTGGCTTTGTACTTCACCACATGTAGCACAGGGCCAAAGTGTTCCTTGTCGAGCTCATTGATGTTACTGATTTCAACGGCGACAGGCTGTACAAAGGTGCCTTTTTCGGTTTCTTGTGGCATCGGAGCCCTGCCCAGAACTTTACCTTTTTCACTGATAGCAGCGATATGATCCTTAAGGCCCTGCTGAGCCTTTTCATCAATTACCGGGCCAACATCGGTTTTATACTGGATAGGATCCCCGACACTTAATTCCTGCATGGCGCCCTGAAGCAGATCTAATACCCGCTCGGCATTATCTTCCTGAATATACAGTACACGCAAAGCGCTGCAGCGCTGACCCGCACTGGTAAAGGCAGAATGAACCACATCCTGTACCACCTGTTCCGGTAACGCGGTGCTATCCACTATCATGGCATTCTGGCCACCGGTTTCTGCGATCAGTGTGGCAATGGCACCGTCGCGCTCTGCCAGAGCCCTGTTGATGGCTTTGGCCGTCACAGTGCTGCCGGTAAAACAGATTCCGCAGATACGCTCGTCGCTGGACAATTTACTGCCGACCTCTGCGCCAGTGCCTGGCAACAGCTGTATTGCATCACCGGGAATGCCGGCTTCGAGCATCAGTTGTACTGCCCGATAGGCGACCAGACTGGTTTGTTCGGCCGGTTTGGCGATCACGGTATTACCGGTTACCAGAGCGGCCACGACCTGGCCTGTAAAGATAGCCAGTGGAAAGTTCCACGGACTGATACAGGCAAATACACCACGGGCCTGCACAAAAAGCTCATTCAGCTCACCGGTTGGACCCATTAATGGCCCTTCGTAGGCATACAGCTTTCTTGCTTCCTGAGCGTAATAGCGGCAGAAATCCACGGCCTCTCGTACTTCGTCGATACCATCCTGCAGCAACTTGCCACCTTCAAGCGTACACAGGGCAATCAGCTCGTGACGATGCTCCTCCATCAGATCTGCGAATTCCTCCAGTGCACTGGCGCGCATTTCCACTGAGGTGCGGCTCCAGTTGGGAAAGGCATTATGGGCGGTGGCAATAGCCTGCTCGATACCTTCTGCATCGGCCCAGTAAACATGCCCAACCTGATGGGACAGATCCTGTGGTGATACAACCTGATTGACCTGGCCGGTAGTCAGGGTCTCGCCATTGACGACAGGACCGCCGTGCCACTGGTGATCTTTAAAGGCCGTGACTTTTTCCATAAAGGGCTGGTACTGAGACTGAATATTCAGATTCAGGCCACGGGAATTTTCCCTGTGCAGGTAAATATTCCCGGGCAGGGGGATCTGATCATTAGACAGCGTCGGTAAATTTTTCAGATAGTCCAGTGGATGGTTAACCAGCGATTCTACCGGTGTATCGGGGTCTACCAGTTTGTGCACAAAAGAGCTGTTAGCGCCGTTTTCCAGCAAGCGTCTGACCAGGTAGGGCAACAGATCTTTATGTGCACCTACTGGTGCGTATATACGCACATTGATATTGGATTTCTCATCCAGAATGCAGTCATATAACTCTTCACCCATGCCATGCAGACGCTGGAATTCAAAATCCCGGCCGGCGGCCATGCGTTTAATGGCGATAACGGTGTGGGCATTGTGAGTGGCAAACTGTGGGTAGATAGCGCCAAGCGTGTGCTCACTGAGCAGAAAACGGGCACAGGCCAGATAACTTGCGTCTGTGCTGGCTTTGCGGGTAAATACCGGATAACTGTCGGTTCCCATTTGCTGACAAAGCTTAATTTCTGTATCCCAGTAAGCGCCTTTGACCAGACGCACGGGGATCAAATCACCCTGTTCCCTGGCTAACTGAGAGATCCAGATCAAAACAGGCAGTGCCCGTTTGGAATAGGTTTGCACGACAAGTCCCAGGTTGCCCCAGCCTTTAGCGGCAGGGCTGCGGTAGACCTTCTCAAACAGTTTGAGGGATAATTCCAGACGATCCGCTTCTTCAGCGTCAATGCTTACGCCGACACTTTTACTGCGGGCCAGCTCTACCAGCTTGATCACCGACTCACTCAATTCTGACATCACCCGCTCTTCATTCGCCGACTCATAACGAGGGTGCAGAGCTGAGAGTTTGATGGATATGGTCGGTGGTGCCGGGTGCTGCTTGTCGAACTTTTCCTGGCCAATAGCCTCAATGGCTTCGGCGTAGGCGTCGAAATACTTGTCAGCGTCGCTGCGGGTAAGCGCTGCTTCGCCGAGCATATCGTAAGAGTGGGTATAACCCTCTTTGCGTTGTTTACGGCTGTACTTGAGCGCTTCGCTGATATTTCTGCCCAATACAAACTGGCGGCCCATAATGCTCATGGCGGCATACATGGCTTTGCGTACAACGGGCTCACCCAGGCGGGAGACCAGTTTATCCAGCACCTTGTCGCTGTTGGCGCTGCCTCTGTTATCCAGATGGAAGAGTTTACCGGTAAGCATCAGACCCCAGGTGGAGGCATTGACCAGCAATGATTCGCTTTGTTTGAGATGACTGCGCCAGTCTGCCCCTGACAATTTGTCTTTGATAAGGGCGTCGGCGGTGGCCGCATCAGGAATACGTAACAGGGCTTCTGCCAGACACATCAGGATCACTCCTTCGTGGGTATCCAGACTGTATTCCTGCAAAAAGGCATCGATGCTGTCTCCACTGGCCGCTTCCTTACGCACTTCTTCCACCAGTTTCGAGGCTTCCTGCCTGATTTCATCCAGAGTCTGCTGATCCTGGGGGATAAGCCTGATCAGCTCCTTAAGGTAAACATTTTCATCGACCATATAGTTGTCGCTGATGATGCCGGGAAGCTCGGCAAGAGAAGGAAGCTGATAGTCGTCGTTGAATATTTCACTGGCTCTAAACATGATCAAACCTATTAATGCGGGCAGCGCCCATATCAACCAGATGCCGGATATAAAAATACAGACACCTACCTAATTTTCGCGGAGTATATCGGTCAAAAAACCGATTGTATACAAAATACAACTCCTTTTTTGCCATGCTCAACGCAAGGCAATTGTTACCCCGGGACATCATCGCGAATATGCGGCGAAGGTGCGGGTAACTGAAGTCAAAATGCCATTTTCTGGCTTGCTTAAATCCAGCATGGGGATTAAAAAAGACCCGGTAAAGACCGGGTCAGGGAAGAAGAGTCAGATAAGTGTTAAGCCTGGTTTACAAAGCCCGGGCTAAGGCTGGGATTAAGGCAGCGCTCAGGTTACATCCAGTTATCGTTGCGGCGGCGCTTTCTCGGAATTAGCATCAGTATGACACCAAGAATTAGTCCGCCTAAGGCAATAATGCCTCCGCGGGTCAGCCATTCTATTTGTATTTTGTTGTCGATATTGGCCAGTTGCTGCTGAAGCTCACCGTGCTGTTGCTGAATTTCCTGCAACCTGGTTTGCAATTGCTCGTTGCGGGAACTCAGATCGAGGATCTGTTGATTGAGTAAATCGTTTTGCTGTTGTGTTTGCTCTAAATCTGCCTGAGCTTGTTGCAATGACTGTTCTAACTGCGGAACGGACTCACGTACCGAGGGGGTATCGCTGATAAATCTGTTGTCTACCCATCCTGTTCGCTCTTTGTCGTCGATAATTTCTACAAAGCCTTCTTCGTCATTACGTTGCAACAGAGTGACTGCTGTGCCGGCAACTACAGAGCCCAGAATACGGTAATTACGACCAGGGCCCGCATGGATAAAGGTATAAAGATCATCGGAAATATAAACGGTGGTATCACTGGCCGATTCAGTCTGATTGTCCTGTGCGTTGGCCTGACTGAGCATCAGCCCGGCGAGCAGGCTCAGGCCCACAAGCTGTAAAAAAAATTTTGTCATGGGTGCAATTGGTCTCGATGATTTTTTTAGATGGTATGGCGAGTGGCGAGGAAAGGCAAGTGATACAACTGCGCATCATATCAGACGGGGAATTGCCAAGAGCTGAGCTTAGGGTTAATGTTTGTGACCTGTTACAAAGTCCAGATAAACGATGGAAACTGAATTAAAACTGCTGGTGTGTGCCGAAGTCGATGTGGCGGCGGTAATAGAAGAACAACTGCTGCCAGAACTTAACGTGAATTGTGAGTCGTCGCAGGTCTCTTTGTTTAACCAATATTATGATACTCAGGACAAGGCCTTTCGCAGCATGAATATGGGTCTGCGGGTGCGTGGTCAGGATGGTCGGTACGAACAAACCATAAAAACGGCTGGCGTTCAGCAGGGCAGTTTACAACAGCGCCCGGAATACAATATCGATCTCGATCAGCCGCAACCGGACCTCAGCCTGTTTGATCAGCAAATCTGGCCAGAGGGAGCCAGGGTGGCCGAGTTGCAGCAGCAACTGGATGTGATCTTCACCACTCATTTTCAGCGCCGCATTTTTCATCTCATTATGGGCCAGGGCACCGAACTGGAGCTGGTTTATGACCAGGGCGAGATCAGTGCACAGGGACACCAGAGCGCAATCAATGAAATTGAAATCGAGC
The DNA here is from genome assembly GCF_001466725.1 of Lacimicrobium alkaliphilum. Lineage (NCBI taxonomy): Bacteria > Pseudomonadati > Pseudomonadota > Gammaproteobacteria > Alteromonadales > Alteromonadaceae > Lacimicrobium > Lacimicrobium alkaliphilum. Next base: position 3,420,153 of record NZ_CP013650.1, on the reverse strand, counting down.
TGAAATCCGGTGACGTCAGCTATTTGTTTGAGTTGGCAGGCAAGCTTATCCAAAAGCTGCCCTTAAGGGCCGGTGTCATGAGTAAGGCGGCCAGAGGCTATCAGCTTGCTTCGGGACAGGAACTGCAGCCTGAGCCGTTGCCGGGTTTTGTCAGCCTGAGTGCTGATAGCACAGTGGAAGAAGCTTTTTGCCGGGCCTTAGATACAGGGCTTAATTATTGGCAATGGCATGAACAGTGCTATCTGGAAACTCAGAAGCCCAAAGCCCTGAAGGGGATCCGCACCGGTATCCATATGGTATCTCAGGCGCTGAATCTGTATCTGCCCATGCTGCAGTGCTCCGATTTGCTCGATTTGCCACAACGCCTGATGAAGCAACTTGATGACTGGTACTGGGTGGATGCGCTGCTGGAAATTAAATCGCTCCGTTCCCGTAAAGGGCCTTTTCGTAAGCGCTTAATGAAGCACCAGGATTTTCTCAGTTATTTGCATGGGCGATATGAGGGAATATTACGGGAGTATCGGCCCGTTGAGCTTATCTGTAACAAGGAAAATGCCAGCCTGCAGCTGGCCCTGACAGCTTTGTTAGTACAAAAACCCTGGCGGCAGCACGACACCGCCTGGCAATCACCGGTGATCGAGCATGCCAGGGGATGGCTGGCGCAAAACTGGTTTCATATCAGTCAGAGTATGCCCCGTGACAAGACGTTTAATCTGCAGCACTATTTATCCGCAGAATCCAGCCTGGATCAGGCCCTGTTTAACAGTCTGTTTCTGGCCGATCTCTTTGGTGATGATAAGCGCGAACAATACCGTGCGCCCTGGCTGGATATTCTCGACGGCATCGATGAACTGAAATTGCTCAATTTGCTCATGTGTGAACTGGAGCAGGCCGATGTAGAGCAAAAGGACAGCCTTAAAGCCTGGGGAGAAGAGAAAATTTCCCGTCTCGTGCAGGTGATGGAGCAAAGTCGACAACAATCACAGCAAAGGGAACCCGCTTAGCACAGTCCGTTTTTGGCAGCCGAGGTCTTTATGGTCAACCTGACCCCCTATCAGATATTGGTATTGGCTATGCTGGCATTATGGCTGATACCGCTGATGCTGGTGTGGGCGCGATTTGACCGCTTTCCCCATGGCCGGGAATTGTTGGCGGTGGTAATGCTGAGTCCTTTACTGCTCACAGAGCAGACGCTGAGCGCTTTTGAGATTTCTGCGAACTGGCACTTTTTGGTGGCCGTGTTCATCAGTCTTCCCCTGTTGTTAACCTCTCTGTTATCTGTTGCTATTACCCGTCTGCTACTGGATCCAGCCCGTTACTCCGCAAAAATGATACTCTTGCCTGGTGGCATTGCAGTACTGGCATCCATACCCTTTTTGTTTTATTCACTGGATTATAAGTCGGGGTTATTGGCAGAGGCACCGGTTGGCGACCTGACACAACACTGGTATCTGTACGGTTATATGTTGCTGTGTCAGGGGGTATCCTGTGGCAGGCTTTCGTGGTGGAAAAACGGCTCGCAGACTATCAGTTGTTCCTCAGTGATCAGGTGGTGGATACTCACCTCTATCGCTTCTCGGCGACCATCAAGGCTTTTGGGGGCTTGATTACGCTGGCCTTTTGCGCCGTGGTAATCATTCTGCTGGTTGCGTTTAACCTGTTGCCACTGGGCAGTTGGTTACAGATTATGCAGTTTTGTTATTACCTGATGTTTATCGGCCTGAGTCTGATTCTGATGGAGAAACGCCGTTACGCCCCTTCTCCGCTGGATTATGCCAGGCTGTCAGAGCCAGATTATTCTGAGCAGCAGTTACATGATGCCCTGACCCGGGCTGAGAACGTTATGCTTAAGCTTAAGGCTTATAAGAAAATCGGATTACGGCTGAAAGAATTTGCCCGCGCCGCTGATGTGGATCCTACTTTACTCGCGATTGCCACGCGCACCTTACTCAAACGTAATTTTCGTGCTTTTGTCTATCATTACCGGCTTGAATATGCCAAGAAAATACTGATGCGCAGCGATGTTAGGGTCACAGATGTAGCACGGCGGCTGGGCTTTGACTCGGAGCGTTTTTTGAGTGAGATCTTTGTCAAATATGTACACAAGATGGCGCAAGACGACAAAACCGGTGACAAGCAGGATAGCGATAACCTGTTTTGAGCCGGGCGCTTTCACTATGACGGGCACAAAGGCTGAAAAAGGTGTCTCCCAAAATGCCGCTGCTCAGATTGAGCCCTAGAACCGAAAAGTTCAGGGCGGGGGCTTCATCACTGCCGCAGGCTTCTCGGTTCAGGCCGAGCTTGCGCAATAGCAATGTAATTCAACCCCCTTGGAGATTAGCATCGGCCAGGGACATTACTGAACTGGCGTACATCCCAGGAGACATTGATCGTAACAAGACCCTGTTATCATTACCGGGCTCTTGCTGTGTAATTTAAGTGAGATAGCGGCTATAACAGCCAGCCTGCAGACCAGAATGGTCTTATTGTGATTATTTTGTGCAGCTTATGATTATCTCAAAGCGCGATGACAACATTATAGACATGTCCGTTGGCTGAAAACCAGCTTAATATCAATTTGGATTGATATAACTGCCAGTCTTCTGAACCGTCACCGTTTTTTCCCCGGTGGATAAGGCTTTGAGCTTATCTGATGTTAGGGTTACCATAAGCCCATCGACAGCCCAAGAGTAACTTCGTTTTGGCCGATTTAAGTAAAGTATTCGAACAGCTAGGCAGTACCTTGCAGCAAGCCGCTATCAGCAGTGATGGGGCGGAAATTCAGGGTATTATTACAGGTATGCTGGCTGGTGGCATGCCTGTTCAGAGCGAAGATTGGCTCAGCGCCCTGGCCGATTTTGTTAATCAGGGTGAGAAACTGCCGGATGATGTCAGACAGCAAATCATGAACCTCTATCAGCAGACCAAAGATCAGTTAATGGCTTCGGACTTCACCCTGACACTTTGTTTGCCTGACGATGCAGCTCCGATCAATGACAGAGGTATGGCTCTGGTAAAGTGGGTGCAGGGATTTTTGCTCGGCTTCGGCCTGCACCAGAATGACCTCACGGGATGTTCCGAAGATGTAAAAGAAGCGCTGGAAGACTTTGCCGAGATCAGTCGTATGGATGAAAAAATGTCTGAGGGTGAAGATTCAGAGCAGGCCTTGTTTGAGGTGATGGAATATGTGCGTGTATCTGCCATGTTGTGTTTTAACGAGCAAGGTCGCGTTGCAAGTCGCGCTGCCACTCCCTCTAAAACCCTGCATTGACTAATATGATCGAACTCAGTGAATATCAGGCAAGGCGCCAGGCCCTGGCGGCGTATATGCAGGACAATTCCTTGTGTCTTATTCCGGCTGCCAGAGAAGTTACCCGCAGTCGCGATACCCAATATCCGTTCAGGCAGGACAGTGATTTTTACTACCTTACCGGCTTTAACGAGCCCGATGCGGTGTTGTTGATCAGTAAACAGCAGGGGCGGGTAGAGACGGTATTGTTTTGTCTGGCTAAAGATCCCCAGGCCGAGATCTGGCATGGCAGAAGAATGGGCCCGGAGCAGGCCAGAATCAGACTCGGTCTGGACAAATGCTTCGCTCTCGAACAACTGGAGACGGCGCTGCCCTCTGCACTTGCACAAAGCCGCCAATTGTATTTCGCTCAGGGTGGCTATGAACATATTGATGCGTTGGTGTTTGGCTGTCTTGAGCAAATGCGCGCTGCGGGTAAAAAGGGCCAGCGTCCTCCCGGTACCCTTATCGATATTCGTGACTATCTGCATGAAATGCGGCTGATAAAATCCGCGGCAGAGATCAGTCTGATGCGCCGGGCTGCTGAAATTTCCGTGGATGGTCATATCCGTGCTATGGGGTTTGCCCGTGCTGGTCGCTATGAATATCAGCTGGAAGCAGAACTGCATCATGAATTTGCCCTGCAGGGAGCCAGACATCCGGCCTATGGCACTATTGTTGGCAGTGGCGACAATGCCTGTATTTTGCACTACACGGAGAATCAGGATGAGCTCAAAGAGGGCAATCTGGTGTTGATTGACGCCGGTGCTGAACTAATGGGCTATGCGGCGGATATTACCCGAACCTTTCCTGTCAGTGGCCGTTTTACTGAACCACAAGCTCGGCTCTACCAACTGGTACTGGACGCGCAACTGGCGGCTTTTGAACAGATTAAACCCGGCAGCACGCTGATCAGGGCCATGGAAGAGGCTGTATTGGTGATCACCAGGGGGCTGCTGGAACTGGGTATTTTACAGGGCAGTCTGGAAGCCAATCTGGCGGACAAGACCTATCGGCAGTACTTTATGCACGGACTCGGTCACTGGCTGGGGCTGGATGTACATGATGTGGGAGAGTATAAGGTCGAGGGTGAAGACCGGCCTTTGCAGCCGGGCATGGTGCTGACTGTTGAGCCTGGCATCTATATTTCTGCTGAGGCCGATGTGGATCCGAAGTGGCATGGTACAGGCATACGTATTGAGGACAATTTGCTGGTGACCTCAGACGGTCATGAAAATCTTACTGCGGGTGCACCCAAGCAAATCCGGCAGATTGAGCAGTTGATGGCAAGGAGCTGATGGCAAAGACACAGAAATACGATCTGATTATTGCCGGGGGCGGCACCGTTGGCTGTTTGCTGGCGTTGTCGCTGGCAACGTCAGGATTGAAGATTGCGGTCGTGGAGGCCAGGGCCTATGCCCGGGATCCCCTGCAATCTCCGCACCCGGGATTTGACAGCCGCTCTATTGCTTTGTCCCATCAGTCTGCCAGTTATCTGAATCATCTCGGGCTGCAAACAAAGCTGCAACATAACAGCACACCGATTAAACAGATTAAAGTCTCTGATCAGGGTCATACAGGCCAATGCTTGCTGGACCACCGGCAACAGGGTGTCGGGGCCCTTGGCTACGTCATTTCACAGCAACAGCTCGGAACCATGCTGTATGAGCCGGTTAAAGACAGTCCGGATATTAAATGGCATTGTCCTGACAGTATCGCCGGTCTGCGCCAGCATCAACAGCATATTGAGGTTTCACTGACCTCCGGGGGGCAGTTATCGGCGCAGTTACTGATCGTGGCCGAAGGCGGCAAATCAGCCACCGCAAATATGCTGGGGCCTGAACCGCAGATAGATGATTACCGCCAGGTGGCAATAGTGGCCAATGTACAAACGGATCAGCCCCATGAAAGCCGTGCTTACGAGCGTTTCACTGCACAAGGTCCACTGGCATTGCTGCCAAACCGCGACAAGGGCTTTGGCCTGGTCTGGAGTGTTGCGGTTGAGCGCCTGGGACAGTTAGAGCAAATGGCCGATGCGGCATTTTTACAACAGCTGCAACAGGCATTTGGCTACAGCGCCGGACGTTTTTGTGGCGTCGGTCGTCGCGACAGCTATCCGCTGGCGCTGGTGCGCCTGGACAGAACAATTGCACATCGGGCAGTGGTAATAGGCAACGCTGCACATACCTTGCATCCTATAGCCGGGCAGGGTTTTAATCTTGGTTTGCGGGATGCTGAGTGTCTGGCTAATTTGTTGTTGCAGGCTAATAAACAAAATGCTGACTTGGGCGAACCGACACTGCTGCAGGCTTATGGCAGGCAACGTGAACAGGATCAGCAGCAGGTGATCAACCGCACTGATGCACTGGTACGTTTTTTCAGCAACAGACACTGGCCGCTGACTATGGGTCGCAATCTGGGGTTGGGTTTGCTCGATATGTGTCCGCCGCTGCGATTCAGACTGGCGCAATCCGCCATGGGCTATGGAGGACGCAATGGAGCAGACTGATGTGATTATCGTTGGTGGCGGTCTGGCCGGGCTGACGCTGGCTGTGGCTCTGGCTGACAGCCCCTTGAAACTCGTGCTGGTGGATGAAAAACTGCCCTTTAAATCACTCAGCAAGACACCGGAACTCAGGGTCAGTGCTATCAATCAGGCCAGCGAGAATCTGTTCCGGCAACTGGATATCTGGCAACAGCTGGACAGTCAGCGTGTGCAGCCCTATACCCATATGCAGGTCTGGGAGCAGGACAGTTTCGGCGCTATAGAGTTTGATCATCAGAGCCTGTATCAACCTCACCTTGGTCATATTGTTGAAAACCAGTTGCTGATTAACGCCCTGTGGGAAAAATTACTTGATGCAGCCAATATCCAGCTGCAGGTGTCTTCGCCGATTAAGACGCTGAAGGTTGAAGAAAGCCAGGCGGTGGTGGAACTGGCAAGCGGTGCACAAATTGCCGGTAAACTGGTGGTGGGAACTGACGGCATTCATTCGCAAATCAGGAAGCTGTCGGCTATGGCCCTGAGCTTCGCGGATTATCAACAGAGTGCCATCGTTGCAAATGTACGCACCGAACAGACTCATCAGCAATGTGCCAGACAGGTGTTTACGCCCAGGGGCCCACTGGCGTTTTTACCCATGAGTGACCCCCATCTTTGCTCCATTGTCTGGTCTCAGGATACTGAGCTGGCAACACAGCTGATGGAACAGGAGCCGGAGCAGTTCGCCAGAGCATTGTATGCGGCCTTCGAAGGCCGTCTTGGCCTGTGCGAACTGCAAAGTACAAGGCAGGCTTTTCCACTGACGATGCGCTATGCCAGGCAATGGCTTAAACATCGCGTGGTGCTGGCCGGCGATGCTGCCCACAGCATTCATCCGCTGGCAGGGCAGGGCGCCAATCTCGGCCTGATGGATATCAGTTTATTGTCTGCGACGCTACTGGAACTGGTGGCAGCCAAAAAGGACATCGGCCAGATAAGCACATTGCGACCCTACGAGCGGGCCCGCAAGGCTGAAGCCGTAAAAATGATCGCCGCCATGCAGGGTTTCAGAAGTCTGTTCTCGGGCAACCATCCGCTTAAAAAAGTGCTGCGCAGTATCGGGTTATCTGCCACCAATCAGTTACCCCTGGCCAAACGACAGATGATGTTGCAGGCGGCGGGATTGTGATAAATCAGTGCTTGTTCAGAACATGCCCTGAAGGTACTATTTTAGCCGTCTAAACGTCTTTGTGGTGAAAACTTGTCAAATCCTACACTTTCCCGGGGTAAGTATGCCCTGCTACCCCTGGTGGTTTTTCTGGCGTTATTCCTCGGTGCCGGATTTTATTATCAGAGCCAGCAGGTCGATTATGCGTTTTATCAGTTGCCCGCTCCGGTAGCCGTATTGCCGGCGATTTTACTGGCGGTGTGGCTCTCCCGCGAATCTCTCAATCATACTATTGAGGGTTTTGTGCGCGGGGTAGGCCATCCCAATATCATTACCATGTGCCTGATCTATCTGATGGCTGGTGCCTTTTCTTCTGTTGCCAGCATCACAGGTGGCGTCGATGCCACTGTTGCCCTGGGTCTGAGTGTGATCCCGGCGCAGTTGCTGTTACCCGGGTTATTTATTCTGGGCGCTTTTGTATCCACGGCCATGGGGACCTCGATGGGCACGCTGGCCGCCATGGCACCCATTGGACTGGGCATGGCCGGGGCTACCGGTATTGAACCGGCACTTATGGCCGGCGTGTTAATGAGCGGTGCCATATTTGGTGACAATTTGTCGATCATCTCCGATACCACCATTGCCGCCACCCGCACCCAGGGCTGTCAGATGCGGGATAAGTTCCTTGAAAACCTGCGTCTGGCGTTGCCTGCTGCCATTGTTACCCTGGCAATACTGATATTCTTTACCCCTGTTGCAGACGCTTTACCGGAGAGTGAAGGCAATGCCTGGCTGGCGATACCCTACCTGTTGATTCTGATACTGGCGGTGGCCGGACTGAATGTGTTTGCGGTACTCACCGTCGGTATTATCAGCAGCGCCCTAATGGGACTGTGGCAGGCCGATTACGATATCAGCGGCATTGGACAGGATATCTATACCGGATTTGGTCAGATGCAGGAGATCTTTATCCTGTCATTACTGATTGGTGGATTATCAGAGCTGATGCGTCGTCAGGGAGGGCTGGAATATCTGGTGGGGCGCATTACGGCACTGGCACAAAAGCTTTCTCCCGATGATAAGGCCAGTCATGGTTTTGCCATTGCGTTGCTCAGCAGCCTGACTAATTTATGTGTGGCGAATAATACCGTATCTATCATCGTGGCTGGCGAAGCGGCCAGACAACTTGCCAGCCACGCTGATATTGAGCCTAAACGCAGCGCCAGTCTGCTGGATATTTTTTCCTGTATTGTGCAGGGTCTGATCCCCTATGGCGCCCAGGCTTTGCTGCTCGGTGCCAGTTTTGCTATCTCGCCGGTGGCCCTGATACCCTATGTTTTTTATTGTTATGTACTGGCTGTAGTGGCAACGGTATTTGTGGGCTGGAAACTGGTCAGGCCCTGAACACGTTCACCTGGCCTGGATGTATCGCAAAATCCCCCCGGATAACCGGGCATAAATAACAGGAAAGTCGATGCAACGTATTGAACTGGTAAAAGACGACTTAAGCTTTTCACGCTGTATCCAGGGCTACTGGCGCCTCAATGAATGGCAGATGTCAGTATCTGAGTTGCAGGCATTCGTTGAACACGGGCTGGAGCTTGGGATCACCACTACGGATCATGCTGACGTATACGGCGCCTTTACTGAGGAGGGCCTGTTCGGAAAAATGCTGAAACAGGCTCCGCATCTGCGGGAGCAGATTGAAGTGGTGTCTAAGTGTGGCATTCTGTTTCCCTGTGAAGCGCAGCCTGACGTCAGCGAGATGCATTACAACAGCAGTGGGGATTATATCATCCGCGCGGTCGAGCGTTCGCTACGGGAATTGCACTGTGACTATCTGGATGTCTTGTTGTTGCACAGACCCGATCCGTTGATGGACGCCGATGATGTGGCGCAGGCTTTTGATGCTTTGAAAGCGGCGGGTAAGGTGCGTCATTTTGGCGTGTCGAATTTCACTGTGGCGCAGTTTGCTTTGTTGCAATCCCGGCTCGACTATCCACTGGTGACCAATCAACTGGAAATCAGCCTGATCCACAGCGACTATCTGTTCGATGGTAATCTGGACTATCTCCAGCAACAGCGGGTCAAACCTATGGCCTGGTCGTGTCTTGGCGGTGGCGAAATATTCCATGATTTTCAGTACAAGGCACTGCGGGAGAAAGCCTCACAAATTGCCCGCCAGTATGATGCCGAACTTGACCAGATTTTACTGGCTTTTGTAATGGCCCTGCCTTGTCAGGCGATGCCACTCCTTGGCAGTGGCAATACGCGACGTATCACAAGGCAGGCGGCCGCCATAGATATAAAACTGGATCGTCAGCACTGGTTTGCCCTGCTTGAAGCCGCAAGAGGGATAGCTGTACCCTAGCCGGTATCATCACAGTGCCGATACGATTTCGCAATTGAAGTCATAATCCTGTCATCTTTGCAGGATAGAATCATCGCTCTTAAGCGGTAATTCCAGGCTGTGATGATGTGGTTCAAAGCCCCGGGGAGAGTCAGTGGCTTGCCCCTTATTCTGTTTTTGTTGTTAAGTCTGCTTTTTGCACTGGTCAGTCTGTACCTGGAGACCCAGGAGCGTCAACGAATGGCGTCCAAAGCCAGGGTGGTTGCTCAACAGGTCAGTAACAGTATTGAAGTTTTCTCAGCTGACAGACGTCGGGCACTTGAAGACCTGATGATTACCTGGCCTGAAAATTATCCTAATGTTATCGATTGGTTTAATGCCCGTGCCCAAACGACCCGCCATATATTACCGGGGTTCGATGATATTCTGTGGCTGGATGATAAACTCGGTATTCGCTGGAGCAGCAAACACCAGACCGCCGCAGCACCAATGCAACAGATACTTGTGGAACTGACAGAACAACTGCCTGCCCGAGTTAACACCGAATTTACCAGCCGTTTATATCAGGCCAGTCCGGAGCAATACTATGCCCTGATCCTGCGTCCCATCAATCCTTATGATCTGCAGCATGGCTATATCATGGCCAGCTTCGATATTAAGGCGACACTGGCGGTGATGATAGGGGAACTGGTGGGCTCTGATTTTAACTTCCAGTTGTTCGATGGTGAACAACTGTTGATGGTCAACGGTGAGCTGATATCCAGCGAAACCGTGATAACCCAGCCAGTAACCTTTGCCGGGCGCCAATGGCTACTGAAGCTACAGAGTAACAGGGGCACATTACATATTGGTTATGTGGTTCTAATCATCGGTCTGATAATGTCGCTTACCATCAGTATTTTTGTGCATCGCCAATTGCGCAGTGCCTTTAAACTGAGCCAGTCGCAGCAGCGTTATAAGGCCGCCAGTGAAGCCTCTCTGGATGCCATTCTGGTATTCAGGGTGATCCGCACAAAGCAACAGATCAGTGATTTCAGCCTTGCCGAGGCCAATCATATGGCGCTGCGGCTCTTTGTTACCGGCGATAACGGTCTGCAAAACAAGACACTGAGCCAACAGCTGGCTGCATTAGATGCCCGGCCGTTACTCAGGATCTGTATCCGCGTCTGTCAGAGCGGGCGCGCCCATGAACAATATATTGCCTGTGATAATCCTTTGGTTAAGGCTCAGTGGCTGAAAATTCAGATAGTGAAAGCCGGGGACGGTGTTGCTGTGACAGTCAGAGACATTACGGCGCGGCGCCTCAGTGAGCAGGCACTGAAAGACAGTGAAGAGAAATTCAGGCGCCTGGTTGAGGGACTCAGTGGCCACTTTGTTTACTCTCATGAGCCAGGTGGCACGGTGAGTTTCGTCAGCCACAGTGTGGAGGATATTCTCGGTTACAGTGCTGAATATTTTCGCCATAATTATCGTCAATGTGTCAAACGAGCGCCGGACAACGAGCAGAAAATCCGCCGTCAACTGGCTTCAGGGCAGCGCCCGGAACCTTATGTGGTGGATTACTATACCGCCAGCGGCGAGGTGCGGCAGATAGAGTACAGGGATTCCCCGGTCTTTGACCAAGATGGCCGACTGATTGCGGTAGAAGGAATCGGCCGCGATGTCACCGCTGATTTGGCACTGCAGCAGCAGGTCTATTATCAGGCTAATCATGATCAACTGACCGGCCTGTACAACAGGTACGCCTTCGATCGCCAGCTCAATTCCTTACTGGAACAGGTCAAACAGCACCACAGCAGTGCTACTCTGTGTTATATCGACATGGATCAGTTCAAGTTGGTTAATGATTCCTGTGGCCATCAGGCCGGTGATGAATTATTGCGCCAGGTGGCCAGTCTGCTGAGCGGGGGCATTGAAGAACAGGATATTCTGGCCCGTGTTGGAGGGGATGAATTCTGCCTGGTGTATGCATCCTTGTCGGTTGAGCAGGTTAAACCCCGCCTGACGGAAATGCTGCAGGCCATTCGCAGTTTTCGTTTCACCTGGGGAGATAAACTCTTTCATATCGGAGCCAGTATCGGGGTGGTAGAGATCCGTGCCGATATGGCCAACAGTGTTGAACTGATTAAGGCAGCAGATCACGCCTGTTACAGTGCCAAGAATACCGGACGCAACCGCTATCATGTGTTCGATGCCAGTGATCAGCAGTTAAACTACCAGCAAAAAGAACTGGAGTGGGTCAATGCTATTCAAAAGGCGCTACAGCACAATAGTTTTGTGCTCTATTGCCAGCCGATAGTGCCCTTTAATCAGGCTGCTGAAGGGATGCATTATGAAATTCTGGTACGTATGCAGAATCAACAGGGCGAACTGCTCAACCCCGGAATCTTTATCCCCATTGCCGAGCGCTATGGGCTGATGAATAAGATCGACGAATGGGTCTTCTCAAACACCATGGATTTTCTAGAGCAACACCCGCAACATCTGGATGTGCTGAGCAAATGTGCCATCAACCTTTCCGGTATGACACTGGGAAATGAGGAGTTTCTGGACAAGATAGTCAGTCGCCTGCGCTATGCCAACATTCCGCCGGAGAAAATCTGTTTCGAGATAACCGAAACCGCCGCAGTCACTAACCTTGGCTCCGCCAACCATTTTATCGACACCTTGCGGGAGATGGGATGTCGTTTTGCGCTGGATGACTTTGGGGCGGGCATGAGCTCATTCACTTATCTGAAGAATATGGCCGTGGACTATGTGAAAATTGACGGCTCCTTCGTCAGAAATATGTGCCGTGATCGCAGTGATTACGCCACCGTCAAAGCCATTCATGAAATTGCCAGCAGTATGGGCAAGCTTACCATTGCTGAATTTGTTTCTGATCAGGAAAGTTGCCGTGCACTGACGGCGCTGGGCATTGATTACGGTCAGGGCTTTGCCCTGAGTAAGCCAATACCTTTGAGTTCTGTGCTGGAGCTTGATAGTCCTCTTCCTTGTGCCGTCTCCGGCTAATCGCTAATCTGTGTAGTTAAGTTGTTCTGGTATTATTTTCATATAGACCTTTTTATTAAAAACCTTTAGCGTATTGTGCTGTTGGACGGTCTGGTAAAGGCTGTCCCGGACAAGGAATAAGAATGAAAAGAGCTACTCGTCCGGCCGCATTGATTGCATTGATCTACCTTGTTATCGGCTCTGGCTGGATCCTGTTTTCCGATTTGGCTCTGGAGCGGATGGTTGACGATCCTGAGCTAATCAACAAACTTCAGACCTTCAAGGGCTGGTTCTATGTGGGCCTGACAGCCCTGTTATTGTATGTGATTGTCGCCAAAGCTTTGTCATATATTGAACGGATCAATCAGCGCGATCCACTCACCGGATTGTTCAGACCCTATCTTTTTACCCATTATCTGCAGGACTTACTGGTAAGTAGTCATAGCAACAATCAGCAGGTGATGTTGGTGTGCCTGGATATTGATGGTTTTAAGGAAGCAAACAACCGCCTCGGCTATGCAGGCGGAGATGCGCTGTTGAGGCGACTGGCGGCAGCGCTGAAGCGCCAGTATCATGCAGAGGATTTAATCGCCCGTCTTGGCACCGACCAGTTTGCATTGGCTATAGTGGCTGAGCGTCATCAAACTGATATTGAACAGCAGGCTGTTGCTCTGCACCTGTTGTTCGCCGACGTGGTGCGTGAGTTTGAACTGAAGCTCAGTTGCAGCATTGGCGTTGCCTTGTTTCCCCGAGATGGACAGACTGCGCAGGAACTGCTGTTCGCTGCCCAAAGCGCCCTCAAGGAGGCGAAGCGTAGTGGTCAGGGTATGATCCGCCAGTTTAATCAGGCATTGTCTGAGTCTGAGCAGGAAAGGCAGGCGTTAGTCAGGGATCTGCGTCAGGTTATTGCCAATGATCAGCTTTCGCTGGTGTATCAGCCTCAGTTTTCCATTGCCGATGGTGGTCTGACAGGTTGTGAGGTGCTGGTGCGCTGGCAGTGTCCGAAACGTGGCGCTGTGGGGCCTGATGTGTTTATTCCGTTGGCTGAGAGCAATAACCTGATTTCCGGAATTACCGCTTTTGTAGTCCGTCAGGCCAATAAAGAGCTGGTAGAGTCCGGTATGCTCGGAGATACGATAAGGCGCGTGTCGGTGAATATCTCTGCCCAGGAGTTTAACAGTGAGAAGCTGATGTCCAGTTTACTGACGATGCTTCACCAGTCGCCACAACTCTATCCCTATCTGCAACTGGAGATTACCGAAACCGCAGCGCTGTCTGACCTGTCAGCCAGTGTGCGCTTGCTGACCCGGTTGCGGGAACTGGGGCTGAAGTTTTCCATTGATGATTTCGGTACCGGATATTCTTCGCTGGCGATGCTGAAGAATCTGCCAATAGATGAAATTAAGATCGATCGGGACTTTATTCATGACTTGCTGGATCAGCCAAGAGTCCGGGCCATTGTCGAGGCGGTAGCCACCATGGCCCGGACTCTGGAGATCAGTGTCGTGGCTGAGGGGGTCGAAACTCAGGAACAACTGGAACAAATCAGGTTCTGTGGTTGCCACGAGGTGCAGGGTTATCTCACTGCCCGACCAATGGAAATTGATCAGCTTACCGACTTTGTCCGCAATCAGTGGTCTTCGGTTTCAGTGGTCCAACCGGTTAATCAATGAGCATTCAGCTTAGCGGTTCGCCTCAGAAGCGTACCCAAGGTTATTCTGCTCTTGTGCTTGGTGCCAGCGGATTGGTGGGCAAAGCCCTGACACAAATGCTGGTTAAAGACCCTCGTTATAAGAGTGTAACCTGTCTGGTGCGCAGGCCCATGTCCAGCCAGGCAAACATACATCACCCGGTGGTCATCGATTTTGATAACCTTCAGGCCTACGAAGGCTATTTTTGTGTCGATCATCTGTATATTTGTCTCGGTACCACGCTCAAATCTGCCGGCAGCAAGAGCGAATTTCGTAAGGTGGATTTCGAATACGTACATATTGCTGCTCAGCTGGCCCGCAGTCAGCATGTGCGCAGTCTGGTATGGATTTCCTCGGTGGGTGCCAACGCCAGAAGTGCCAGTTTCTATCTGCGTACCAAGGGGGAACTGGAAAATGCTGTTTTTCGTATCCCCGGTCTCAACAGTGCCTCTGCGGTAAGGCCGTCATTGTTAGTCGGAAACAGGGATGATTCACGTGTTTCAGAGCAGTTAGCGATTCGCCTGATGCAATGGCTCTCTCCTGTATTGATTGGGCGTTTTAGTAAGTACCGTCCTGTATCAGCAACTGAAGTTGCCGGAAAAATGATGGAGCTGCAGCGGTTTGACTAAGCCAACTCCCCAGGGGCGTGCTAAGGGCTTTGAGTTTAAGCAGTTTTTTGTTGCCCATGATCGCTGTGCTATGAAAGTGGGAACGGACAGCATCATGCTGGGCAGCTGGACTGAACCCGGACAGGCCCGGCGGATTCTGGATATAGGTACCGGCAGTGGTTTACTGGCATTGATGATGGCCCAGACCAGCAGCGCCGACAGCCGGATCTGTGGTGTTGACAGGGATCCACAAGCCATTGTTCAGGCCCGTGAGAATGCCGTCAATAGTCCCTGGGCAGACAAACTCGTTTTTGAGTGTTTGCCTTTGCAGGCGATGCCCAAAAGGCCAGGGTATGACCTGATCATCTCTAATCCGCCTTACTTTCCTCATCAGCACTCACTTGAGCCGGCCAGGCAAGCTGCCAGGCTGACTGCAGAGTTGTCTCATCAGGAACTTGTGCAGGCCGTTTCAGGACTATTGACTGAACAAGGGCGTTTTTGTTGCGTGTTGCCACAACAGCTGGTGGAGGGGCTTGTGACTATGGCCCGTGAGGAAGGATTGTATGTCAGCCGGCGAATGGAGGTGCGCTCACAACCGGATAAGTCGGTCAGCCGGGTGTTGCTGGAATTTAGCAGAACAGCGCCGCATCAGGTAAACACACAAAATCTGATCATTCAGCAGCAGGCTGGCCACTACACGCAAGCTTACCGAAAGTTGTGCCAGCACTTCTATCTGAATTTCTGACCGCCCGGGCGTAACACATCAGCCATATCTTTTCAGGAGCTGCTATAGTCTCAGTTAAGGGGGAAAGACAATGCGTACAACCCGTTTGCCTGAAAATATTGCACAGCTTGTTAATTACCTGCAACTGGTTGAATTTGAGTGGCGTGGACGATGTGTTCAGATCCCTAAGTTTGCGGTCTATGCCATACTGCAACGACCGGTATTTGAACGTTCTTTTTATCGCAATGGACGACGCATGGGCATTATTCGTATTGAGCCCTATGAAATCCCTGTGCTGGATCCTTTTCAGGCCGATTTGCCTGAGCCACCTGAACATGTGGTGATTATCAGCCATAGCAGAGGCAACAAGTTCGGGCTGTTCGGATACCCGGCCGATTTGGTCAGAGACAACCTTCGCCTCTCTGTCAGGCATTCTGCTGTGGGCCATATCGTCAAAGCTTTCTGCTGAACAATGCAGTTGGAGTCCATGCTGGCTGAGGGATTCGGGGCACTGGCATTGATTATCAACTTTGTCGGTTACCGTCAGAATAAGGTTAATCACTACCGGTTCATTTCTGCTTTGGGGCTGGCTTGTCTCAGTACGCATTTCTTCTTACTCGGCGCCATGGCGGCAGGTATTGGCTGTGCGCTGGCATCGGTAAGAAACATTATTGCTCTGTGGCATCGTTCGCTGATGCTGGTGTCTGTTTTCGTGCTGATTCATGTGCTGTTTTTTGCCTATGAATGGTGGGTATTGCAGCATGACTGGCGAATTATACTGGCCTATGCCTCGGCGCTAATCTTTACTCTTGGCTCTATTTTACTGCAACGCACGCATCGTATCCGGCAGTGGTTTATCCTGGCTGAGGGCCTGGGGTTGGCTTATGCGCTGTCGGTAGGCAGTGTATTTGGCAGTATTTTTAATGTCAGCAACCTGACCAGTATCAGTATTAAGCTGTATCAGGACAAAGCAGGCGGGCATAAAAGGCAGCAACATAATTAGCTGATAGGCCTTGTTCGGTTTAACAGGTTTAGCTCAGTGCCATCTGAACTCCAGTACTGCCAGACTTTGCTGCTGATCAACGCTCACAGCCTGGCTCAGCGTCATACGGTTTACCGCAGTGTTGCTGTTAATGTGGTGCTCAAGGCCCAATTGCCAGTTTTTGTTCAGGTGGTATCGCCAGTTCACTGTCAGGCCCTCACCGTCACTGTGGTTGTAATCCCAGGGCCAGATATCATCCTCTGTCACGGTGAAATGGTCATAGCGAAGACTGAACCGGTGCCTGCCCGTTCTGTGACTGAGCATCAGATACCAGGCATCGAATTCGGCATAGACCCAGCGTCTACCCATCTCGGTAGTGCCATCCATCCACTGGCCCAACAGCCGGGTATCGGAGTTAAGCTGGTGAGAGAAGGCCAAAGAGTGAAAGCGGGTATGCCAGGCGTATAAACGCTGGTGGTTCACGGCCAGCGGGTCGGCATTATTGTCATAATAGTAATAGCGTAGCCGTGTTTTTTTGAAGTAATCCAGATGACCGCCAATATAAAAGCCGGTGCGCCCGTCTATTTCATGAAAAGGTTCAACCCAGGCCGGATGGTCAATCCTGTCGGTCACTGCAGGGTAGGGCGCAAACTGGATTCGATCATGATGCAGTGACTGACGGTCGTGCATCGCCCAGCCCCGCCAGCTGAGTAAGGTACCAAGAGGATCATTGCCTCTGAAAGCGCCGGCATAAATCTCCCAGGACCAGGGGCTGCGCCGCTGTCTGCCAGGGCTGTACAGCCCCATTTCCAGGCCAGCCAGCCTTAACTCTTCTCCGAGCCAGCTGTTAATAGCACTCTGAGTGTAGGTATAGGGTGACAGCCAGCCGGTATCGGGGTTTTCAAACGACATCTCAGGGTAAAAAAAGCCGGCCCGCGCACGAAACTTATAGGGGCTGGCGGAGAGCGGTTTGTATTGCAGTTTTGCCTGGGTTAAACCCAGATGGCGCTCACCGTCCTGATGCAGGTTTATCACGGCTTCTGCTTCCAGGCCCGGTAGCAGAGCCTGTTGGACTTTGATCAGCCCCTGCTGCAGATTAACATCGGAATGATCCTCTCTGAGAATACCCGTGCCCTGGCGCTGCCAGCTTAGTTGACTGTCAGCATCAATCACGTTGAGCTGAATCCGTGCTGAGATTTCTGCTCCAAAGCTCAGGCTGCTGTACAGACCCAGTAATATGACTGATAAAATCCGCTTCATGATGCCTGGCTTTGATACTGCTTCAGCCAGTCACTGAACTGAGCGGCAGGCAAAGGCTTGCTCATATAGAACCCCTGTGCCTTGTGACACCCTGCCTGTTTCAGAAAGGCCAGACTGGTGGCATCCTCTACGCCTTCTGCCACAGTTTTCAGCCCCAGGTGTCTGGCCAGGCCAAGCAGGGTGTTGACCATCACCTGATCTTCACTGTTGGTGGCCAGATCCAGCACAAAAGCTTTGTCGATTTTAAGCTCATGTACAGGCATCTTCTTCAGCTGAGCCATTGAAGAATAGCCGGTACCGAAGTCGTCAATCGAGAGAATGACGCCCATTGCTTTAAGTTTGTCCAGTGCCCTGATGGCCATATCCGGATCACTCATCACGGCACTCTCAGTGACCTCCAGAGTCAGTCCGCCTTTGTTGGCGGAGAATTCAGAAAACAGGCTGGCAACCATTTCCGGCAGTTGCATATCTACCAGATCTAAAGGCGAGATGTTCACTGCCATATTGAGTTCCAGGCCTGCTTCTGACCATTGCTGTTGCTGCCGCATGGCCTCGGTCAGGGCCCAGCGGGTCACATCCCGGATAGCGCCGGTTTGCTCCGCCAGCGGAATAAACTGATCCGGCGGAATAAAGCCGTGTACGGGATGGATCCAGCGAATCAGGCACTCTGCACCACTTACTCTGCCATCAGCCAGCAACACTTTTGGCTGGTAATAAAGGCTTAGCTGGCCTTCGCTGAGAGCAGAGCGCAGCTCAGACATCAGGCTCAGGCGCTGCACCGAGTATTTATTCAGCTCAGGCCGGTATACCGCAAAAGCCCGGTGATGACCCTTACAACTGTACATGGCAATGTCGGCACATTGGATCAGGGCACTGGGATCATCACCATGCTCAGGATACACCGCGACACCGATGCTGAGATCGAGATCCAGACGTAATTGCTCAATATCAAAAGGCAGATTAAAGGCTTCCACCACCTTATTCGCGAGGCTCTTGGGGGTGTTCGAGTCATCGCCAAACCATATCAGTCCGAATTCGTCCCCTCCCAGTCTGGCGACAAACAGATTGTCCAGCTCAATGTGTGATAATCGCGAGGCAATTTTCGCCAGCAGCTGATCACCGATAACATGGCCCAGGGTATCGTTGATGTCTTTGAACCTGTCCACATCCATCATCAAGACCACCACGGGTTGATGCTGCTTTTCCAGTAACTGTTGCAACTGTTGGTTAAACTGATTGCGGTTGGGCAGGCCGGTAAGTGAGTCAAAGTAGGCCAGTTGCTGGATTTCCAGCTCACGCTGCCTGATGCCTTGTTGCATTTCGCCAATGGCGGTGGATAAGGACGATATTTCCAGGGTAGTGGATTGTGGTACATCGTCTACATACTGGCCTTTGCGGATCTTGTTGGTGACGTTCACCAATCGCGTGAGTGGCCGGGTAATACCATTGGAAATGATAACCGCGGCAGTCAGCGCCAGCAATGCGGCGACGGCGAGGATTAATATCAGCTGTCCTATCAGGCTGTTGTATGACAGATAGGCCTTATCCGCGACCGTTGCCAGTAATAAATTGAGTGCTCCTGCAGGGCTGGTTCCTATCTCAGCGGAGGCGTAAATAAACTCCTGCTCCTGCCCTTCAACGGGTAGCAGTATCTGCTGCAAATTCTCCGACCAGGTCAAGCTCTGAGTTTGCAGCGCATCAGCAACAGCAGTGGAAAATGTCGATGCGATCAGCTGATTATCCGGAGCCGGAGTAAATAAACTGATTTGCATATCTGTCAGTGTCACCAGTTCCTGAGTAATCAGTTTGCGGGTATCCACGGCTGCGACCAGCCAGGCATTGATTTTAGGAGATGACTCGACAAATCTGACCGGTACAGCCTGTAGCAGATAATGATGGTCGTTGATATTGTGCCAGAGAATACTTGTGCTCTCCTCCACATTGATCTCCAGCACCCCGGCAGCGGCATCCGATGTTGCAGTCAGTAATCTGCCCTCACCGTCAAGTACCCAACTGAGATCCGCATCAATTCGCCGTTGATGGTTATTCAGCGCCGATAGCAGCGATTCCGGATCCTGCCTGCCACCGGCGATAAGCTGTTTGGTATTAAAGTCCTTGGCCAGTGTATCCAGAGCAGAGTGTAACTGATTTGAGCGATTGCGGATTTTATCCTGAACGACAATGGCGGATGTTCTGGCGTGATCTCTGACCTGACCGGTACTGTGTTGATATGTGGCTTTTTGCACGGTGACCAGGGTGACGATAACAATTAATGCCAGTAACAGCAGAAAAACCAGCAGCATGCGACTGCGCAAAGAGCGACTGGTGAGTTTGGAGAGTACTTTGATGGTCATTCAGTCCCCCCGGACTGCATGGCTGAGGAGACCATAAACTCACTATTCATAACCGATAAATTCATCGGTATCCTCTTCAAAATCATCCAGACCCGGCAGCAAAGGTTGTTCAAGCTGAACCTTTAGCTTTTGATCAGCAGAAAGTGTCAGGGGCTGATCCAGATTGGCGGAGGGCTCCTGAATTCTCGGATGGCGAACATATAAGCTATAGTCACCGGCCGGCACATTCAGCTTAAGCTGGCCTTGCTCGTCAGTCTGACCAAAGTAAGGGGTATCGACTACATAGATATATCCGAGCATCCAGTCATGTACATTGCAGCCCAGTTCCACTTTACCTTGCTGATCAAAGGGCAGTGGTTCAGGACTCTGATCTTTATATAACTGTAACTGAAAGGTCTTGGCCGGTGAGAAGGAGTAAACATGATGCTGTATCGAATCGGAATTGGGAAAACTGACCTCAGTCCCTTTTTGTACTACCAGAATATGCGGAGAAAACTGTTTTTTGATCTGATCCATTTCTGCCACTGCGCCCTCAGCAACCGGCGGCAGTGGTTGTTCAGAAGTGAGGTAAATCACAGCACCAGGCATGGGCTGATTATCCTGGGTGTGCACAGAAACAAGCACTTCAAGTGCCTGGACTGGCAGGCAAAAAAGACCGATTAGCAGACTGAAAATGCGGAGCATTGGATTACCGGCAACAACTGATAGACCTCTACTATACCTGTATTGTCGGATCGGTAAAGGGGCGATAGGCCCCTCTTTGTATCAATTCGCCTCAGTGCAGAATACGGGTCTTAATGGTTCCGTCTATACTCAGCAGCCGCTGAAAGGCTTCATCGGCATCTTCGGAGTCCACATCAATGACCACATAACCTATTTCAGGTGAGGTTTGCAGGTACTGGGCGGCAATGTTGATATTCATCTCGGCAAAGGCCTGGTTTATCTGGGTCAGTACACCGGGAATATTGCGGTGAATATGCAGCAGTCTGGAGCGGCCATACTGCTCCGGCAGCGACACTTCCGGGAAGTTGACTGCAGACAGGGTAGAACCGTTGTCACTGTATTTGGCCAGTTTGCCTGCAACCTCAATGCCGATATTTTCCTGCGCTTCCTGGGTGCTGCCACCCACATGAGGGGTCAGCAGCACATTGTCAAACTCACGAAGTGGTGAAACGAACTCTTCATGATTAGATTTGGGTTCTACCGGGAATACATCGATAGCGGCACCGGATAACTTGTTGTTACCCAGATTCTCTGCCAGTGCATCGATATCCACTACGGTGCCCCGTGAGGCGTTGATCAGAATCGCACCATGCTTCATGGTGTCCAGCTCGGCATGGCCAATCATATTGGTGGTCTGCGGCGTCTCAGGTACATGCAGGGTGATCACATCAGAGCTTTTGAGCAACTGATTAAGGCTCTTGATCTGTCTGGCATTACCCAACACCAGCTTGTCTTCAATATCGTAAAACTGCACCTGCATGCCCAGATGCTCGGCCAGAATACCCAGTTGCGTGCCGATATGCCCATAACCGATAATCCCCAGGGTTTTACCCCTCGCCTCGTAGGAACCTGAGGCGCTTTTATCCCATTCGCCACGATGTGCTTTGGCGTTTTTCAGCGGGATACCCCGCAGCAGCAGCAGGATTTCGCCTAATACCAGCTCTGCCACAGAGCGGGTATTGGAAAACGGCGCATTGAAGACCGGAATTCCGCGCAGCCTGGTGGCGTTTAAATCCACCTGATTGGTACCGATACAGAAACAGCCAATGGCAACCAGTTTTTGCGCCGCTTCAACCACATCGGCAGTGATCTGCGTCCGTGAACGTACGCCGACAAAATGCACATCGCGAACCTTCTCGATTAACTCCGGCTCGGGCAATGAAGTCTTAAGGTATTCAATATTGGTGTAACCATTAGCCTTGAGGGTCTCCAGGGCACTCTGGTGAACACCTTCCAGCAACAGGATGCGGATTTTGTCTTTTGGCAGTGACACTTTGCTCATGAATGTTTCCATATGACGAATAACAGGGAGTCTTACCCGTATCAATGTATGGGCGTCTGGACGTCTAAATTACCAGATTTAGTCTAAGGGTAAAAGCTTTATTTGATCAGGTGAAAATTGAACCACGGAGACAAAGAGAACACGGAGATTACAGGGCAGATAAATTTGAACCTCGTACCCTCTGAGTTTTGTGGTAAACAGCTTTCAACCACGAAAAACACTAAGCCCAAGAACACAAAATGGCCTCTCGCAGAGGCGCTGAGACGCAGAGGTTGCATAGAATATAAAGGGTAAGACCTCTGCGTTCTCTGCGGCTCTGCGGTAAACTCTTGCTTTCGTATGACTAGCAAAGAACCTTATTCGCTGATCTGTGGGCCCTGTTCGGTGCCCACGACCACAACATCGGCGCCGCGTCGGGCAAATAACCCGTTACAGACCACTCCGGCCAATTGATTTATCTGACTCTCCAGTTCAACGGGGTTGAGGATCGTCAGGTTATGAACATCCAGAATAACGTTGCCGTTATCGGTGACCACACCCTCTCGCCAGACAGGTTGGCCTCCCATTTTGACCAGTTCCCGGGCCACATAAGAGCGGGCCATAGGAATAACTTCCACCGGCAACGGAAAGTCGCCAAGTACATCTACCTGCTTGCTTTTATCTACGATGCAGATAAATTTTCTGGCCACAGCGGCGATGA
Source organism: Lacimicrobium alkaliphilum (assembly GCF_001466725.1). Classification (NCBI taxonomy): domain Bacteria; kingdom Pseudomonadati; phylum Pseudomonadota; class Gammaproteobacteria; order Alteromonadales; family Alteromonadaceae; genus Lacimicrobium; species Lacimicrobium alkaliphilum. The sequence goes on along the minus strand of NZ_CP013650.1, from coordinate 3,397,549 downwards.
TTTTTTCCCTTGTTAACGCACCGCCACCGCCTTTGATCATGTGCTTGTGAGCGGTAATTTCATCGGCGCCATCAACATAGATATCCAGCTCGTCCACCGCATTCAGGTCGAATACCTCAATGCCTGCCGCCTTAAGCTTAGCCGTGGAGTCTTCAGAGCTGGATACGGCACCCCGGATGTTGTCGCGGATCTGTGCCAGCCCCTCAATAAAAAAGGCTACCGTAGAGCCGGTGCCTACACCGACAATGCTGTCTTGCTGCACATACTCCAGGGCTGCTAATGCTGCGGCTTGCTTAAGCTGATTCTGGTCCATTGTTAGTCCTTATTCCTGATGATAAAGGTTGTTGAAGGAGTAATGATCTTCTGCATCGGTAAATCCCAGGGCTGTGCAACCAGCGTCTCTGCCTGCTGGCAGTTATGGGCCAGACCAATGACAGCCGTATTGTAATCCGGAGTTTGTGGATTGTTCCGGTACAGGGGGCCAGGGTGCGATCATAAAAGCCCCCTCCCATCCCCAGTCGGTGGCCCTGTGCGTCAAACGCCACCAGCGGAGTAAAAATGATATCCAGTTTTGCCAGCGGCACGATATGGGCACATTCCAGTGCGGGTTCCGGGATATTAAAGCGATTCGGGCTCATCAGGCTATGGGAGCAATAGCGTACAAACAGCAGATGGCCTTTGCAAAAAGGGTGTAATACCGGCAGACATACCTGTTTTCCCTGCTGCCAGCAATATTCGATAATGGGCGTGGGATCCAGCTCACCGTCTTCGGCCAGATAACAGGCCACTGTTCTGGCATCATTGAATTCAGGTTGATTCAGGCATTGTTTGAGCACGGCGGCACTGGCTTGCTGCTGTTCTTCAGCGGACAACTGACGGCGACGTTGGCGAAATTGCTGCCGTAATGCCTGGGGGGTACAGTCTTGCATTACTCGACATCTTTCCTGATAGAATTAAGGCGCCAACAGGCGCCTTAAAGGGTACTCATTATTACTCGTCCAGGAAGCTGCGTAACTGCTCCGAACGGCTGGGATGGCGCAATTTGCGCAGCGCCTTGGCTTCAATCTGACGAATCCGTTCACGGGTAACGTCAAACTGCTTGCCTACCTCTTCCAGCGTGTGGTCGGTATTCATGTCGATACCGAAACGCATTCTCAGTACCTTGGCTTCCCGGGCAGTCAGCCCTGCCAGCACTTCCTGAGTGGCGTTTTTCAGATTGCCCGAGGTGGCAGAGTCCAGCGGCTGGATAATAGTACCGTCCTCAATAAAGTCACCCAGATGTGAATCTTCATCATCTCCAATGGGCGTTTCCATGGAGATTGGCTCTTTGGCAATCTTCAGCACTTTGCGGATCTTGTCTTCCGGCATTAACATACGTTCGGCCAGTTCTTCGGGTAAGGGTTCACGGCCCATTTCCTGCAACATCTGGCGGGAGATCCGGTTGAGCTTATTGATGGTCTCAATCATGTGCACCGGGATACGTATGGTACGGGCCTGATCCGCAATCGAACGGGTAATAGCCTGACGTATCCACCAGGTGGCGTAGGTTGAGAACTTGTAGCCGCGACGGTATTCGAACTTGTCCACCGCTTTCATCAGGCCGATATTACCTTCCTGAATCAGATCCAGGAATTGCAGGCCACGGTTGGTGTACTTTTTAGCAATGGAGATCACCAGACGCAGGTTCGCCTCGACCATTTCTTTCTTGGCACGACGGGCTTTGGCTTCACCGATGCTCATGCGGCGGTTGATATCTTTAATATCAACAATATCCAGCCCGGTTTCCACTTCCACCTGGTTCATTTTGCCGATGCTGCGCTCAAGTTCTTCTTTGTACTCGAGCAATTTAGGTACATAGGGCTTGTTAGACGCCAGCACCTTTTCCAGCCAGGTGCCATCAGTTTCATTACCGGCGAAGGCACGGATAAAGTCTTTCTTCGGCATTTTGGCATGCATCACACAATGCTTCATGATGATGCGTTCCTGAACCCGCACTCTGTCCATCATGCCACGCATGTTTTTGACCATACGATCAAATTGCTTGGGCACCAGGCGGAATTCTTTGAAAATATCGCTTAAGTTAGCAATTTCGGCCTTGGCGACCTTATGGGCCCGGCCTTTGCTGGCGATGGCATCACGGGTTTTGTAATACTGTTCTCTCAGGGCAGTGAAGCGTTCACGGGCTTCTTCAGGATCCACACCAGTATCGGTCTCTTCATCGTCCTCGTCGTCGTCATCATCATCGTCTTCATCATCGAGCTCTTCTTCAGACAATTCTGAGCCCACATGGGTGGCCGTGGGTGCCACGTCTGTCTCGTTGGGGTCGATAAAACCCAGTACGATATCACTGAGACGAATTTCTTCGGCTTCGTATTGGTCCCATTGATCGAGCAGGTAAGTGATGGCTTCAGGATATTCGGCTACAGAACACTGGACCTGGTTGATGCCTTCTTCGATACGCTTGGCGATATCAATCTCGCCCTCACGGGTCAACAGTTCCACAGTGCCCATTTCACGCATGTACATGCGCACCGGATCTGTGGTCCGGCCTATCTCGCTCTCCACTGTTGCCAGAGCCTGGGCTGCAGCTTCAGCCGCATCTTCGTCGGCCGTGGTTTCCTGCATCAGTAACTCATCGGAATCGGGAGCTGCTTCGAACACCTGAATTCCCATATCATTAATCATGCGGATAATGTCTTCGATCTGATCCGAATCAACAATATCCTGTGGGAGGTGGTCGTTGACTTCCGAGAAGGTCAGATAACCTTGCTCTTTACCTTTTGCGATTAGGAGTTTAATCTGAGACTGCTTGTTCGACGCCATATACCTTCCACTTCTCAAATAAGGGTTTAAATCTGCTCTGAACCGACGCGCAGAGAATTAGCCAGTATAGCAGAATCACCATAGTGGCCGCTAGCCCGATTATTAACCAACACATCATCGCAGACGTGTTCAGGTTGCTTTCATCAGGTTGTTCAATTCCAGCTTTTCTTCCTTGGTGAGGTTGCCAAGCCGCGATTTTGATATCAATGCCTCAATACGATTCTGACAATACCAGTCTAATAGTTTGGCAAAGCTGTCGTGATAAAGTTTCAGCCGGTTTTCTTCATCCACCGGATAATCCAGCACCAGCAAACGGGACAGATGACTGGCCTGGGGATGCTGGCGGAAATATTCCACCACCTGCATGGTCTGTTTATGGGGATGAGCGAGGCAATATTCAAATACTTCGTTCAGCAGCGTCAGGCCTGGTATCTCCATCCCCTCCAACAGCTGTGGATTTACTTCTTCACATTGTTTTGCCAGTCCCGGTTGTTCCAGCAACAATCTGAGCATGATGCGTACCGGTGAAAGCCGGCTCTTCCCGGGCGAACTGTAGTCTGACTGCTGAACCCGGCTTCCCTTGTTGGCCATACTGATATCAGTACGATGCTGATGCTGGGTCTGTTCACCGGTGAACCGGCTGAGTTCCTGTTCGAGCATGGCGCGCTGATGTTCTCCGGCAATTCTTTCGATCAGGGGCATGGCCTCGGCCTTCAGAGCGGCTTTGCCTTCGGTGCTGGAAACATGATGCCGGGAAAGCAGGTTATCAAAGAAAAATTTCGACAGGGGCACGGCCTGGTCAAGTTGTTGCTCAAAGGCTTCTTTCCCCTGAGCACGCACCATGGAATCGGGATCTTCTCCGTCGGGCAAGAACAGAAAACGCATTTCCACACCATCCTTGAGATGGCCCAAAGCATTTTCCAGTGCGCGCCAGGCTGCATCACGACCGGCACGATCGCCGTCGTAACAGCAAACAATTTGCGGTGCAGCGCGAAACAACAGTTGGACCTGTTCCTCGGTCGTGGCGGTGCCCAGTGCGGCAACGGCATAGTCGATACCAAACTGCGCCAGAGCCACCACATCCATATAGCCCTCCACCACCATCAGCCTGTCTAAGCGGCGATGGGCCTGGCGGGCCTGATAATAACCGTAAAGCTCACTGCCTTTATGGTAGATGCGGGTTTCCGGTGAGTTCAGGTACTTGGGAGTGCCGTCACCTAATACCCGGCCTCCGAAACCGACGACGCGACCACGGCGATCACGAATAGGAAAGATAATACGATCGCGGAAAAAATCGTAAGTGCGACCTTGTTCATTGTCATTCAGTACGCGCAAATCCAGCATCTGCTGACGCCGCTGTGGGGTGTTGCCAAACTGGCTGAGCAGACTGTCCCAACTGTCGGGGGCATAGCCGATACCGAAAGATTTAACCACCTCTCCTGACAGGCCACGTTGTTTCAGGTAATTCACCGCTTTAGGTCCGTCGGCATGATGCTTAAGCTGATGGCAGAAAAAACGAGAGATTTTTTCCATCAGTTCATAATCATCTTCTTTTTGCTGCCGGTTCTGCTGGCTCTGTTGTGGATTCGGACTTTGTTCCCTGGGCACTTCCACGCCCTGATAGCGGGCCAGTTCTTCTATAGCATCAGGAAATTCAAGGCGGTCATATTCCATTAAAAAGGAAATGGCATTGCCATGGGCACCGCAGCCGAAGCAATGATAAAACTGCTTGTCCTGACTGACGGTAAAGGAGGGGGTCTTTTCGCTATGAAAGGGGCAGCAGGCCTGATAGTTGCGTCCGGCCTTCTTCAGCCGTACCCGGCTGTCGACCAGCTCGACGATGTCGGTACGCGCCAGCAAATCATCGATAAAATCACGGGGGATCAACCCTGCCATCCATTACTCCGCTTTACCGAAAAGAGATTGAATCAACTGCACCTGAATTCAGAATAGTGTATGCCACAGCCAGCGTAAACCGGCCATGTACTGTCATTCTGGTGCAAGGCTCAGTTCAGACGGGACTTAATCAGACCGCTTAACTGGCCCATGTCAGTGCGGCCCTGGACCTTAGGCTTGAGCCAGCCCATGACTTTGCCCATATCCTGCATTCCGGCAGCACCGGTTTCACTCATCGCCTGTGCGATAAGCTCGTCGAGCTCTGCCGGGGAAAGAGGTTGCGGCAGAAAGTCCTGCAGGATAACCACTTCTGCGGCTTCCTTTTCGGCCAGATCCTGACGACCTGCCTGTTCAAACTGTTGCTGAGCATCTTTGCGCTGCTTAACCATTTTGGTCAGAATAGCAATGACATCACTCTCATTCAGTTCAGTGCGGCCGTCAATTTCCCGTTGCTTAATCTCAGCCAGGGCCATACGAATGGTACCAAGGCGCAACTTGTCCTTGTCCCGCATCGCCTGCTTCTGATTGTCTTTCAGGGTATCTATCAAACTCATTGCAAAGGATTCACTTGTTTACACTGTGTTATCAGCACATATCAGGGTGTTCAGCGTGTTGACAACGTATTATCACAGAGCAGAAAAAAGGCGCGATGCCGCGCCCTTTTGTGAGATCTTAGTAAAGCTTGATGCGACGTGCGTTTTCGCGAGCCAGTTTTTTCAGGTGACGCTTTTTAGCAGCGGCTTTCTTGCGCTTGCGTTCCCAGGTCGGCTTCTCGAAAAATTCACGACGGCGAACCTCTGACAATACTCCTGCCTTTTCACATGAACGCTTGAAACGGCGCAGAGCAACATCAAACGGCTCGTTTTCTTTAACTTTAACAATTGGCATTAAAATCTCACCTCAAAAATAAATGCTTATTACCAGCTCGAAAATTAACCGGCATGGTTAAAAATGGTGCGGAATTTTAATCATATCCGCGGCTAATGTAAAGTCCCGTATGGCTTTTAGATGGAGAAATTTCTCTGTCGGGGGTAAGATCCGGCCATCTTGAACCACGAGTGCAACGCATGCGAATACTGGGTATTGAAACGTCCTGTGATGAAACCGGCATTGCCATATACGATGATAAGTCAGGGTTATTGTCTCATGAATTGTACAGCCAGGTAAAACTGCATGCCGATTATGGCGGAGTGGTGCCTGAGCTGGCTTCAAGGGATCATGTCCGCAAGGTTGTTCCACTGGTGCAAAAAGCCATGCAGGATGCGGACACCGATGCCAGTCAGATTGACGGTGTGGCTTTTACTCAGGGGCCCGGACTGGTGGGGGCACTGTTAGTGGGTTCATCCGTTGGCCGCAGTCTGGCCTATGCCTGGGGAGTGCCAGCAGTAGGGGTGCATCATATGGAAGGGCATCTGCTGGCGCCTATGCTGGATGAGCCGGCACCGGCATTTCCGTTCGTGGCCCTGTTAGTCTCTGGTGGCCATACCATGCTGGTGAATGTGAAGGGGATTGGGCGCTATGAAATGCTTGGTGAGTCGGTGGATGATGCCGCCGGAGAGGCATTTGACAAGACCGCCAAGCTGTTAGGGCTGGACTATCCGGGCGGTCCTTTACTGGCGAAACTGGCGCAGCAAGGTACGCCCGATCGCTTTCGTTTTCCGCGGCCGATGACAGACAGACCCGGACTGGATTTCAGTTTCAGTGGTCTGAAAACTTTTGCTGCCAATACCATTCGTGATCAGGGTGATGACGAGCAAACCAAAGCAGATATCGCGTTGGCATTTGAAACTGCAGTAGTCGAGACTCTGGCGATAAAATGTCGTCGCGCACTGGAACAGACAGGCCTGCATCGTCTGGTGATCGCCGGTGGCGTCAGCGCTAACCAGTCGTTGCGTCACAAACTTGAGTTGATGATGAAGAAACTAAAGGGGGAGGTATTTTATCCGCGGGCGGAATTTTGCACCGATAATGGCGCGATGATTGCCTACGCCGGTATGCAAAGGCTGTTGGCCGGTCAGCACGAAGGACTGGATGCTCGGGCCAAACCACGCTGGCCACTGGAATCCCTGCCCGCAGTTTAATACTAATCCGCATAGATAATTAGCCACTTTTATGGCTTCTCAAAGTTACTGGATGCCCGACAAAAGCGCTCGGGCATGACTGTCCGTAGTAAAGGCACAAGCAAACAGAGATTTTCACCGCAGAGTCGCCGAGAGCGCGGAGAAAACGAAGATGGAAAGTCACCTGAATCTCTGCGTCCTCTGCGACTCTGCGAGATAAATGGAAAATAAGTTGAAGATCTCGCTAAGGCGCAAAGTAAAAGAGTGATCAGTCTTCAGCAGAAACCAAAACTGCCCCTGTCTTGCTGAAGACGCTGTTGCTGACCACTGATAACTGAGGGCTGATAACTTTTCTTCTCTATTCGTTGGCTTTGCCTTTATCCCAGATGCGGCTTTCTTTGCCTTTGAGCAGACGGATAATATTGCCGCGGTGACGAAGGATGATCAACAGCGATAACATTGCCACCGCAAGGGTATACTGAGGCTTGATAAACCAGGTATACAACGGAGCCAGACTGACTGTAATCAGGGCGGCCAGTGATGAATAGCCGCTGATAAATACAGTGACAATCCAGGTGATAATCAACAGTCCGGACAAGTCCAGGCCTATAGGCAGCATGGCACCCAGTGCCGTAGATACCCCTTTACCGCCCTTAAAACCAAAGTACAGCGGGAAAATATGTCCGAGGCAGGCGGCGATGGCCACCAGTCCGAGGAAGATGGCTTCGATGCCCAGAAAATAGCTGATCCAGACCGGAATAGTGCCTTTAAGCACATCCAGAAACAGGGTCAGGAAGGCGGCAATACGTCCACCCAACCGATAAACGTTGGTCGCCCCGGGGTTGCCCGAGCCCTGGGTGCGGGGATCGGGCAAGCCGAACAACCGGCTCACTAACACGGCGCTGGATACTGAGCCGGCCAGGTAAGCGAGAACCATCATTAAAAGCGTCAGTGCTGTCATTGTGACTATTCCATGAATAAAAAACCTGGGCGCGGCGGTTTCCCTTTACTGTTGCATGGCTTAGAATTTGCCGCGTCCTGAGCATTGTAACGCATTGTCTTGCCCAGGACTGAGAATGTCACCAACCCTGTGATGGATCTACTACTAACAGGCCCGATGTCTGAACCGAGTGCTGAATGGATAACGTGATAATAGAGGGGCTGCAGGTCCAGTCTCTGATAGGTGTATACGACTGGGAGAGAACCGCCCGACGCCCCTTGCTGGTGGATCTGGTACTGGAAGTGGATCTCGCCCCGGCTGTTGCCTCCGACGATGTCAGCGACACTATCGACTATGCCAGGGTGGCAGAGACACTCAAGCAGGTTGCCCTGAACAGTGAATTTTTCTTACTCGAAGCTCTCGCCGGTGCCATGCTCGATGCCCTGTTTGCAGAGTTTGCACTGCAGGGGGCGACCCTTAAGCTGAGTAAGCCTGATATTCTGCCTGATGCTGAAAATGTGGCGATCCGAATCAGCAGGCGAAAAGGCTGATGGCACAGATTTATATCAGTCTTGGCAGTAATGTTGACAGGGAAAAACATACCCGCGCGGGTTTACAGGCCTTGCATCAGAGTTTTGGTGAATTGCAGCTATCCAGTCTTTTTGAAAGTGAAGCTGTGGGTTTCGATGGTAAGCCGTTTTATAACATGGTGATTGGTGCCATCACTACCAAAACCATGCCCGAGGTCGCTCATTTACTAAAACAGATCGAAGCCGACAACGGCAGGGTGCGAGGGGGCAAGAAATTCTCACCGCGGACTCTGGATCTGGACTTGTTGCTTTATGATGACCTTGTCACTGACGAACTGGTGCAATTACCCCGTGGAGAAATTCTCTACAATGCTTTTGTACTCTGGCCGCTGGCAGAAATAGCTCCGGAACGGCGACACCCGCTGGTACAACAATCCTATGCGCAGTTATGGCAGGATTTTGATAAAAACAAACAACAACTATGGACAATCCCTTTTAGCTGGACTCCCGAATGAGCCTGATTGAAATTATTATCCTGGCCCTGATCCAGGGCATCACCGAATTTCTGCCTATATCCAGTTCTGCTCACCTGATACTGCCCTCGGCTTTGCTTGGCTGGAAAAATCAGGGGCTGGCGTTCGATGTGGCAGTACACCTCGGCAGTTTGCTGGCAGTGATAATTTATTTTCGTCGCGATATCGCTTCGATGATCGTTGCCTGGACCGGTTCTTTGATCAGTGGCAGGCAGACTGATAACAGCCGCCTGGCCTGGTGGGTCATTATGGCCACCATTCCCGCCGTCATTGCGGGTTTTCTGGCCAAAGGACTGATAGAAACCTATGCCCGTTCTGCGCTGGTTATAGCCATTACTACCCTGGTTTTTGGCTTATTGCTCTGGTATGCCGATGTAAAAGCGAAGCAGAATAAACATATTTACCAGCTGACCTGGAAAAGTGCGCTGTTTGTGGGCCTGGCGCAGGCTTTAGCAATTATCCCTGGCACCTCACGTTCAGGCATTACTATGACCGCGGGTTTGATGGCCGGATTGGACAGGCAAAGTGCCGCGCGCTTTTCATTTTTGTTGTCTATTCCCACTATACTCGGAGCGGGTTTACTGGTGACGCTGGACTTGCTTGAAGCTCAGACACAGGTGGACTGGCAGGCCATGTTTTACGGCGTGGTATTTTCCTTTTTCAGCGCTTATATCTGTATCAGTCTGTTTCTGACCTGGATTGGGCGTCTGGGGATGTTGCCCTTTGTGATTTACCGCCTGGCGCTGGGTCTGGTTTTATTAGGCTTTGTGTTACTCTGAGGCTGACGGGTTTTGTAAAAGAGGATTGGGATATGAGCGACACCTTATTCAGTAAGATTATTAACAGGGAAATTCCGGCAGATATACTGTATGAAGATGAACAGGCGCTGGCTTTTGCTGATATTAATCCGCAGGCACCGGTGCATTTTCTGGTGATCCCTAAAAAGCCTATTGCCACCATCAACGATATTGAGGAAGAAGACCGCGAAGTGGTCGGGCACTTGTATCTGGTGGCTGCCAAACTGGCAAAACAGATGGGCTTTGCCGAAGAAGGTTACAGAGCGGTGATGAACTGCAATCCTTATGGCGGCCAGACCGTTTATCATCTGCATCTGCACGTACTGGCCGGTAAACCCATGGGCTGGCCTCCGTATCAGGAGACCCTGAAAACCCCTTAAAGCTGTCAGGCGTAGCCCGCAAGGAGCGCAGCGTATTGCGGGGATGCCCCGGATTGTGCTGAGCTACATAACGGGCTACTAAATCACAGGAAAAATTCGATCTCGCAGAGGCGCTGAGACACAGAGGTTTTAAGGTGTTCTTCTGTTGCCGTCTTCGTGCTCTTCGCGTCCTTCGTGGTTAAAGGCCTTTGGACCACGAAAAACACTAAACTCACGAAATTGTGACCTGCTGATTTGTAATTAACCACTGAGGCACAGAGAACACAGAGGTTTAAAACTGTTTTCTCATCTCTGTGTTCTCCGTGCCTCTGTGGTGAATTGGTCTTTCGTGAATCGACGATTACAGTCCCAGTACGGCTTTACCCTGCTTGAAGGTGATATCTACCGGGATCTCAGCCTGAGTTAAGCGGGCCAGATCCTCTGCCAGCTGGGTTTTAATCAGGCCTTTTTCCTGCACCAGCTTATCCACACCCTCGTAATCCCCGTCACCCTGCAGGGTCAGGATCAATTCAGATAAGGCATCCACCGCTTCCTGCATCTTGTCCATATTGACCTGGTAAAAGCCATTTTCATCACGACTGAAGGCGCCAAATTCATTGAAGAAATTAAAGCGGATCATATTCGCCTTACCATGGGCGCTGGAAGCACCAAAGCGCACAGAGCGGAATATTCCGGCCATAAAGGTGACGTAATAATCTTCCAGCGTCCCTTCCGTGATTTCACCTTTTTCCAGTAACTGGCTGACCATATACAGGCCCAGCACATCGGCCTTGCCTTCTTCTAAGGCCGAGGCGTGTTCCTTAAGGGCCTGGCGCACCGTGCCTTTGTCATTGAGAGTGTTTTTAATGCCGAGGCCATGGGCGACTTCATGGAACATGGTGTTAGCGAAAAAGGCATCAAAGGTAATATGTTTGCGCTGCACCGGCGTGATCAAAATCTCGGCGATGGGTAGCAGGATATGATCAAACTTGGCGCGCATGGCATTTTTCAGTTGCAGTCGGCGGGTGCCTTTTTGTAACTGAACTTCCTCGTCATTGGGCAGGTTGATGGCAATGGTCTTACTGCCGGCATTGGAATGACCGGCGTAATAGAGTACATCATAGGCGTTAAGGTCTGCATTGGCGCCGGGCATTTCCTGCTTGTAGGCATCCTCAACCGGCAACCCCTGCTGTAATTCAGGTAAAAATCCGGCGTAACGGGCGAGCCTTTCGCTCCAGGCGAGATCTTTAAGCAGTACATAAGATTCGAAAGCAGCCCGATAGCCAAACAACTGATCTTCATAGGTTTCTATAGGGCCGTAGACCAGTTCAACAGGGTTGGATTTCATCTCCATCCAGGCCATATCTGACGGCTGATATTCATCAGTCAGCAGTGCATCGGCCCGCAGTCTCAGATAGTCAGCAAAAGGCTGGTGTTCGGCAAGATCTGCCGCCTGGCGCAGAAGAGCTGCGGCCTGCGTCAGGGAGTCCTTAAAATACTCAGAATAAGGAATGCTGGCCAGAGTACCGGATTCATCCCTGACCACCATGGAATACAGACCGGTCTTGTCGGTAAAATCAGCCTCTTCAAACTCGGCTTTGGTCATATCCTTTGGATAAAACTCTGCACCGGCAGATTTTTCCTCAAAACCAGCAAGAAAGGGCTTATCTGCATTCAATCTGTCCCAGGGACCATAATTGATATCGGCAAACTGTCTTATTTTCTCATCCTGAATAGAGGACAGAAATTCTTGCTTGTCGCCATCAAAGGCCTGTTGCCAGAACAAGTCATCCATAATTTCTGAGGCATCAATCAGTACCCCGAGCATTTCACGCTGGTTATCCGTTAAAGAAGACAGATCGGCAGTGAGGCTCACCGGATGGTAAATATCCAGTCTCGACTCATCAATCAGCAATGTCTGTTGAATATGATCTTTTTGCTGTGACATTTCGTTTGTCTGCTCTGTTGCAGGCTCAGAGCAGCCAGCAACCAATGTCAAAGCAAGCAATGTTGTAAAAGCATAATGTGGTAGTCTCATAAGCTGCCTTTTTATATTGTTGTTTAGCCAATACCAATCGGTATAAGTAGCGGTTATGGCGATTAATAGTACCAGCATGATAGCGCAAATACGTATTATTGATAATTTGCTATGCTCAGTCTTGCAAGACATTGAATAATAGCCAGGATTCAGAATTATCCTGTATAGTCGCAGCTACTTATGCTGATATTCATAGCTTATTTTCACCTGTTTAAGGCCCTGATATGTCTACTGAAAATGCGTTGCTGACCATCCTGGTAGAAAAAATCAATAATGATACGCTGGTTTTACCTACCCTCCCGGCTATTGCATTGAAAGTGCGTCGGGCAGCCGATGATCCGGATGTCAGTCTGCAGAAGATGGCTGAGGTGCTTGGCCAGGATCCTGCCCTCAGTGCCCGCATGATGCGTATTGCCAACAGCGCCTATCTGAGCCGCTCGGTTAAAGTAGAAAGCCTGAACCAGGCGGTAACCAGAATCGGTCTCAGACAGATTAAGAACACCGCCACGGCTCTCGCCATGGAGCAACTTTTCGTATCAAAAAATGAGATAGTGCGTGAACACATTAACCGGGTGTGGGAGTGTACGGTGGATGTGGTGGCAAGTGCTATCGCGTTGCTGCAACTCTACAAAAAAGAAAATAAGCAGAGCAAGCTGAATATGGACAGCATGACCCTGGCGGCACTGGTGCATAACATCGGTGTGCTGCCGATATTTACCGAGGCAGAGCGCCATGATGATGTGTTTGCTAATCCCACATTTCTGAATGTGGCGGTGGAGAAGCTTTCCGGGCGGATTGGAGGCGTGATATTGAGGGCCTGGAGCTTTAACGATGAACTGATCGAACTGACAGAGAACTGGCGAAATCTTGAATATCAGACGGCTCAGGTATCATATCTGGATTTTGTCCGCCTTGGTGTCGTGGTCAGCGGGCAGATGGACAGCCTCAAAGACGCGGTATTGAATTTAAGTCAGCGCAAGGGGCTGATTGAAGATCTCAGTCTGCTTGAGTCTGAAGAGTTCATCAACAGACGGGCCAGCGCCAGAAGCGTATTTGATTGATCCCATTTTCTGGTGGCGAAGCAATTACAGTCAGCCATCCACACTGTGGATGACTGACTGCACAAGGGCTAGTCCTGCTCTGACAGTTTCAGCGCCTGATCCAGCGCTTTGACCAGGCGTACAGCTTCTGCCGCCATCAAACAGAAATCAGCATCCAGCCGGGCCAGTTGCTGGTCTTTCGGAATATCCTCATTTTGCTCCCTGATGACATCGGAGAACTTCAGTCTTTTGATACTGAAATCTTCCTGTAGCAGGGTGCTGAGGGTTTCATCCCATTCTATGGCAAGCTTCTGAACCAGTTTGCCGGAAGACAAGTGCAGCTGAACTTCTTCGGCATCCAGCGCCTGATGTTTACATTTTATAATGGCACCGTCTTCATCGGGAGATTTGAACTCGGCCTCTTCCAGTAAGGTAATATCTTCAGGCAGAGAATCATTTTTCAGCCAGTCGGTAAGGTCGGCGCTGATACTGCGTCTGGCCAGGGGCACAACAGGCAGTGAACCTATAGATTTGCGCAGATGCGCCAGAAACGCTTCCGCTTTGCCGTCATTGGCTGCATCCACGATCACCAGGTTATCTTTTAAGCTGATAAAACCCAGGGTGTAACTGTCCCGGGTGAAGGACTTGGGCAGCAACTGGTGAATGATTTCCTGTTTCAGATCCTGCTTGGTTTTTTTACCCACCGGACTGCCGGTTTCCTGTTCGATCTTCTCTACCCGCTCTTCAAGCTCAGCATTGACCACAGCCGCAGGCAGTATTCTCTCTTGTTTCTTCAGGCTTATGAGTAACTTTCCGTCACCGGCATGGACAAGGCTGGAGCCCTGTTTAAAGGGCGGAGCCCAGCCCATGCTCGCCATGTCCTGGTTGCCACAAGGGCGGAAACTGCTTTGAGCCAGCTGATCTTCGAGCTCTTCTGCAGAAATGTTTAAGGTTTGGGTGAGGGTATAAACTTTAAGATTTTTGAACCACATACTCGGCATTATTGGATAAGCTAACAGGGCGCGAAGGGTACCATGACCTTGCGTCTATGGCATCAGACCAATGTGATTAAATCATTGCGGTATCATTAATCCGATTGGTATTAATCTTCACGTTTTGCAGGAAACTGGATCTGATAGCGCAGGCCCTTGCCTTCTTCTGAACTGGCCTGGATCTGACCTTTGAGGGTCTGGGTCACCAGGTTATACATGATATGTGTGCCCAGGCCACTGCCTCCGCGACCCCGGCGGGTAGTGAAAAAGGCTTCAAATAACTTGTTCAGTAACTGAGGTGGCAACCCTTTACCATCGTCCTGATAGTCGATCATGATCTCGCCATCCTGTTCACTGACATTGATCCTGATAGTGCCGGCATTTTTATTCTCAAAGCCATGGATCAATGAGTTCATAATCATATTAGTAATGATCTGGGCGATAACACCCGGTGCACAGCGCACCTCAAGCCCTTCAGGGCAGTTCAGTTCAATCTTGTGGCGGGTCTTTTTGAAATTAGGTGCAAGCGACTGGATGATTTCCTGGATGTATTCCTTTAAATCCACATCCCGTTCCGCTTCACTGGTCTGATCCACGGCTACTTGTTTGAAACTGGCGATCAGCTCTGAGGCTCTGTTTAGATTGGTCAGTAGCAGGGTAGCCGTTTGCTGTCCTTCGTTAAGGAAGCTGGCCATGGTCTTGGAGGTCAGGGTTTTGTCGTCAAAAGCCTGCTGAAGACCTTTAAGCCGCTCTTCCAGGAAGCTTGCAGCAGTGACGCCCACTCCCAGTGGTGTATTTACATCGTGGGCAATACCTGCCACCAATCCACCCAGGGATGCCATCCGCTCCGATTCTACCAATTGGTCTTTGGCCATCTGCAGGGTTTGCATTGACTCTGCCAGTTCATCGTTACGTTTGCGCAGTTCTTCTTCTATTTTGCGGCGGCTTTCATTTTCACTGCGAAGTTCTTTCTGGTTATGCAGCAGTTCATCTTTTTGTTGTTCCAGATCCAGCATGATCTTACTCAGAGAGGCCGTCTTACGGGCCACTTCCTGTTCCAGCGAGATATTCTGTTCATCAAGTTTCTGGTTAGCGTCCCGCAGTTCCTGCTGGGTCTGATTCAGCCTGTCCTGGAAGTGGATAAGATCATCGATCAGATGATTGTATGCATCCTGAAGCACCTTTAGTTCATTTTCATCTTCAAGGCGCACGTGCAGCTTGGATTGCTCAAGGCGACTGGTATCAAAGTGACTGATTTGCTCGGTCAGTTCAGACAAGGGTTCAGTCAGCATGCGGCGAAATGCATTTAAAAACAGGAAGATCAGAAAGGCGGTTTTAATAAAGGCATTGCCGATAAGAAAGAAAATACCCACTTCAATGCGTCCGAAAATAATCTCGAAGCTTGAATACAGGGTGACATCACCCACCTGAGAGGTGCGTCCTGAAAATTCAAAGATTAACGGGAAGCTGTAACCGAAGGTACCGCCCGGATGATCGCGCATAACCCCGGTGGTAACAGGCTCCATGGGCTGACTGCTGGTGCGGCCGATATCGGAAATATAATTGGCATTCTCATCCCGGATCTGTACGCCGTCGACGATGGGCAGCTCCATTAATCCTTCGGCGATAGATTTTGCCTGGGGTGTATTGAGCTCCCAGATTGCCCGGGTCAGGCTGGTGCTGAAGGTATTTTTCAGGGTTTGCAGTTCACTTTCGATATGGCTTTTGGCGTTCAGATATTCGGTAAAAATCTGTCCTACGGTAACGATCAGTGTCAGCACAAAATAAACAGAGAGCACACGAGTCAAAAGCTTTTTTGACAACCCTGTTTTAACCTTTGACATTAATACTGTCCCCGATTCCCGAACCCTGTAATAGGTCAAGAATATGCGCAAACCTTGTATTAAACAAGACTAGCTGGCAATTAGCCGCTGCTGAAATTATGATGTCTCACAACAGCTTAATACAGATTGAGCGGTGACGATTTTAGCAATCAACGGGTGAGTTTAATAAAAGTGTCACAGATCCTAATAATAATGCGGGCGTCTATATGAGAAAGGTAACCCGTATGTCGAAGAAAATATTAGTGGTGGAGGATGAGACACCCATCCGTGAAATGATCAAGTTTGTGCTTGAGCAGTCGGGATTTGAGGTGATGGAAGCTCAGGACTATGACATTGCTCAGGATATGGTCAGGGAGCCATATCCGGATTTAATCCTGCTCGACTGGATGTTACCGGGCGGCAGTGGCGTGCAACTGGCGAAGAAACTTAAGCAACATGAGCATACCCGGGAAATCCCCATTATTATGCTCACTGCAAGGGGAGAAGAAGACGATAAAGTCAGAGGCCTGGAAGCCGGTGCCGATGATTACGTCACTAAGCCTTTTTCACCCAAGGAACTGGTGGCCAGAATCAAGGCGGTCATTCGCCGGGTAACGCCCACTTCCGGTGATGAGCCTATTGAGTACAATGGATTAATGCTGGATCCGGTTTCTCACCGGGTAACCGCCAATGAAGAGCCCCTGGACATGGGGCCGACTGAATTCAAGTTGTTGCACTTTTTTATGACTCACAGCGAGCGGGTGTATAGCCGCGAGCAGTTGCTGGACAACGTATGGGGCACTAATGTGTACGTAGAAGACCGAACAGTGGATGTGCATATCAGGCGTCTGCGTAAGGCGATTTCCCGTCACCAGCATGACGATATGATCCAGACAGTACGTGGTGCCGGGTACCGGTTTTCCACCAAAGTCTGACGGACCTGAATGTATTATCCTTTTTCATGGCTTAAAACCCTCGGCAGACTGGCCCTTTATTTTACGCTGGTTTGCGTAATAGGGCTGTATTTCGATGTGTTGACCGAAGCTATCGCTGTCGGGGCTTTGTTACTGCTGCTGATGCATTACTGGAACCTGTACCGGCTGAATCGCTGGTTGTGGCACAGTAAGAAGATGACCCCGCCTAAGACCCGGGGCGTGTGGGAGCATATTTATGAGGGGATCTATTACTTACAGCGCCGTAACCGTAATAAACGCAAAGAACTGGGCAATCTGGTCAAACGTTTCCGGGAAGGGGCTGAAGCCTTGCCTGATGCGGCAGTGGTGGTCGATGCCAATGCCTGTATAGCCTGGTGTAACCGCCTGGCCCGTATCGAGCTGGGGTTAAGCTGGCCGGAAGACGCCGGCAGACGTATCGATAATCTGATCCGTCATCCACAATTTATTGAGTTTTTTCATCAGGGTAAATTTAACCATCCGATTGAGATCACTTCGCCCACCAATATTGACAAGATCCTCGAATACCGGATTATGCCTTATGGCGACAAACACCTGTTACTGGTTGCCAGAGATGTCACCCGGGTGACCCAACTGGAAGAGATGCGCAAGGATTTTGTCGCCAATGTGTCTCATGAACTACGTACGCCACTGACAGTGCTGAACGGTTATCTTGAGATGTTCAATACCGATGAAGCCGACTACCCTGCGGAATTTATGCAAAAGGCCTTTGCCGAGATGACATCCCAGAGTCGTCGCATGCAGAATCTGATTGAACAGTTGTTGATCCTCTCCCGTATCGAAGCCAGTGCCGAGAGGGTGTATGAGAAGATGGTGGATGTACCGCAAATGCTTAGTGCCATTGAAAGTGAGGCCGGGGCCCTGAATAAAGTCAAGGGCCACAACATCCGCTTTGAGGTTGAAAAGAATCTGCAGGTCTTTGGTATTGAAACCGAATTACGCAGCGCCTTTTCTAACCTGATTTTCAATGCGGTTCATTACACGCCAGCCAAGGGAGATATTCTGGTGGGCTGGCAGCTGGTGGGCAAGTGCGCAGAATTTTTTGTACAGGATAACGGCGAAGGGATTGCGGAAAAGCACCTTTCCCGACTGACAGAAAGGTTCTATCGGGTGGACAAGGCCCGCTCCCGTAAAACCGGTGGCTCCGGATTGGGTCTGGCTATCGTTAAGCATGTACTGACCCACCACAATTCCAGGCTCGAAATTGCCAGCGAAGTGGGCAAGGGCAGCCGCTTCTCGTTTCGCTTCTCAACTGAACTGACAGTGGTGAAAAGTGATGCTTCTGCGTAGTTTGCTGGTATTTATCCTGTTTTTTACACTGCCTGCAGCGGTGGCTGAAGATTACAGTAAAAAGCCGGGTGTGGCCGGTAATATCACTTCGGTGGGCTCAGATACGCTGGGCAATCTGATGACCTTCTGGGCAGAAGAATTTAAGCGTATTTATCCTCATGTGACCTTCCAGATCCAGGCATCCGGTTCGTCTACCGCGCCGGCAGCACTGACCGAAGGCACCGCTAATATCGGCCCCATGAGTCGTCAGCTTAAAGAGAGTGAAATCGCCTATTTCAGCAAAACCCATGGTTATCAGCCCACGGTACTGATTGTGGCGGTGGATGCCATCGCTCTGTTTGTGGATCTGCACAATCCGGTGCAGGGGCTGAACCTGCAGCAGATAGACAGCATCTTTTCTGCTACCCGATTTTGTGGCGGGCCACAGCCATTGCGATTCTGGCATCAGGTAGGGCTTGAGGGGGAATGGCAAGGTAAAAGAATTAAGCTTTTCAGTCGTAACTCGGTGTCCGGCACCTATGGATTGTTCAAGGAAAAAGCCTTGTGTCAGGGGGATTTTCTGAAAACCGTCAATGAGCAGCCAGGGTCGGCCTCAGTGGTGCAGTCTGTAGCCTATTCTGATGGTGCCCTGGGCTATGCGGGTTTTGGTTACAAGACAGCCGGTGTGCGGGCTCTGCCTGTGGCCCGGGATGGCATGCAGTATGTAGAGCCGAGCATGGAAAAGATCGCCAGTGGTGAATACCCGTTGTCACGGTTTTTATATATCGTGGTAAACAAGCAGCCTGAACAGCCCCTGCCGCCTCTGGTGCAGGAGTTCCTGCGCTTTGTGCTGTCTTCACAGGGGCAGGACCTGGTCAGTCGCGATGGTTTTATTCCCATCCCTCATCGCCTTAAAGGTCAGCAGCTGAGAATGATTGAGTAAACCTTTATCCGGATGGATAGCTATAGAATGCAGAGTATCCCGCAGCAGTGGAAAAACTGGGTGCTACAGAATCTGATGCAGGGTGTGGACGCTGACAGGATTCTGCAGATTATGCTCGACAAGGGGTTTGCTTTTGAACCCTGTAGACGATTGCTGGGCAATAATCTCAGTAAAGATTTCAGCTGGCAATGGGATGCTGATTTCTATCAACAGCTGAGCCGGATTGCGCTGACCCGACTCGAAGCAGGCCCGCAGATACAAGCTGTGCAGCCAACACAGCTATATTGCTGGCCACAGTTTCTTGATGGTGACGAGTGTGAACAGCTGGTTGCGCTTACCGACGCCAAAGTGCGGCCATCGGAACTGGCTTCACCAACAGCCGATAAAGCCTTTCGCACATCCAGCAGCGCCGATCTGGAGCGCCGTGACCATCCGCTGGTGGGCATTGTCAATCAGCGCATTGCCGGGGCGATGGGTATTGACCCGGCCTGGGGCGAGCCGATACAGGCTCAGCGTTACCAGCCCGGACAGGAGTTTAAAGCCCATACGGACTATTTTGAGCCGGGCTCTGTGGAGTATGAGCACCATGGCGGCCGTCGCGGGCAGCGAAGCTGGACCTTTATGATTTATCTGAACCAGGATTGTGAAGGGGGAGAGACCGAGTTTGTGCGTCTGGACAAAACCTTCAGGCCGGTAACCGGCATGGCGCTAATCTGGAACAATTTGCTGACAGATGGCAGTGTTAATCCTCAGACTCTGCACCATGCCCATAAGATCACTGTCGGTGTTAAGCATGTGATCACTAAATGGTACCGGGACAGGCCCTATTAATACTGGTCAGGTCATTTTCTTCGGATCCAGCAGGGTTTTAAGTTCGTCTTCATTCAGTTCGGTATGCTCCATAGCAACCTCTAGAATGGGCTTGCCCTGCTGATAGGCCAGCTTGGCAATCTTTGCGGCTTGCTCGTAACCTATTTTTTCGTTCAGAGCGGTGACCAGAATCGGATTTTTCTCCAGTGCTTGCTGTAGTTGTTCGGTGTTGACCTCAAAGCTTTCGATACACCCGGCCAGTGCCCACTGACTTTGACTGAGCAGGCTAAGGCTTTCCAGCAAGGCGTCAGCAATCAGCGGCAGCATGACGTTCAACTGAAAATTACCGGACTGACCGGCGATACTGACCGTCTGATGCAGTCCCATGACTTTTGCACACACCATCGCAATCGCCTCGGGGATCACAGGGTTAACTTTACCGGGCATAATTGACGAACCAGGTTGCAGGGATTCAAGTCGGATCTCTGCCAGTCCCGATAAAGGACCGGAATTCATCCAGCGTAAGTCATTGCAAATTTTCATCAAGGTGACGGCCAGAGCATTTAATTTCCCGCTCAGACGCACTGACACATCCTGACTGGCAATACGGGAGAACTTGTTGGCACAGGCGGTCACAGGCAACCCGGTCGCCTCGCTGAGATGTTCACAGACTTGCGTGTCAAAACCGGCCGGACAGTTAAGGCCAGTGCCTATGGCGGTACCGCCGATAGGCAGAGCACAGAGTTCGGTTATGCTGCTTTGTAAAGCAGTATGGTTTTCCTGTAGCTGGAAATGCCAGCATTCGAGCTCCTGGGTCATGGTCAGAGGCAGGGCATCCATAAGATGAGTACGTCCGGTTTTTACGATGCCGCCAACCTGATGGGTTTTATCGGTAATGCTATGCAGCATCCGGGTGACTGCAGGCAGTAATTTCTCATGCAGTTCACTGGCGGCGCTAAGCTGCAGCGCCGAAGGGATCACATCATTACTGCTCTGGCTGCAATTAACATGATCATTGGCATGAACAGGCTCCCCGGCGTGGCGACTGGCAAGGGTGGCCAGCACTTCGTTCATATTCATATTGGTGCTGGTACCTGAGCCGGTCTGAAAGATATCTACCCTGAACTGGCTGGAATGCTCCCCTGCGATAACTGATGACGCCGCGTGGCGGATAGCTTCAGCCTGAGTACTGGTTAATTTCCCGGATTTCTGATTGGCCAGAGCGGCGGCCAGCTTTATCTGCGCCAGGGCGGCGTAAAAACTCTGAGCAAAGGTGTGGCCACTGATCTGAAAATTATTCAGAGCCCTTTGGGTCTGGGCCTGATAGAGGGCGTCGGCGGGTACGTTGATCTCCCCCAGGCTGTCTTTTTCAGTTCGGTATTTTTGCATATAGACTCCCTATTGCTTGAATTATCGTGATTTATCCTAATCTCATACACAAGTACTCGGTCATAAGTCTAGTACATGATAGAGTGCCATATAGTTTAAAAAACGAACATCAGAGCTGCCTGAAAAAGCGCGCATCCGGCGGCAAATTTTTTTGATTTAGGCCCACTAAACCTTCAAAAAATTGCCTTGCCTGCACGTGTTTTGAACTCTCGCTGGTGTTGTTTATTTAAACTGTATGGCGCTCTACTATGACTATACTCAGAGTAACAGTTCACCATGGAACCAAGGAGACAATATGTCATCAGCTTACGCAAAACCGGCAACGCTAGAGCATCAGGGGCAGTCATATCGGTATTACCCTTTCAATGCGCTGTCTGACAAGTTCAGCCCTGGGCGGTTGCCTTACAGCCTGAAAATTCTGCTGGAGAACATGCTTCGCCACGCCGATCAGGACTTTGTTACTGATGAGGATATCGAGGCGCTGGTGAACTGGCAGCCAAAAGCCGAACCGGATAAAGAAATTGCTTTTGTTCCGGCGCGGGTGCTGTTGCAGGACTTTACTGGTGTACCGGCTATTGTGGATCTGGCTGCCATGCGTGACGCCATGCAGGATCTTGGCAAGCAGGCTGATAAAATTAACCCATTGTCGCCGGTGGAGCTGGTAATTGACCACTCGGTGATGGTGGATGAATATGGTGCGGCTGATTCTTTCACCCGAAACACAGAGATAGAAATGCAGCGCAATAAAGAGCGCTACCAGTTTCTGCGCTGGGGTCAGCAGGCCTTTGATAATTTCCGCGTGGTGCCACCCGGCACCGGCATCGTGCACCAGGTAAATCTGGAATACCTGGCCAGAGTGACCTTTGAAAGAGACGGTGTACTCTATCCCGATACGCTGGTAGGTACAGATTCTCATACCACTATGATTAATGGCCTCGGTATTCTGGGCTGGGGCGTTGGCGGTATCGAAGCGGAAGCGGCGATGTTAGGTCAGCCCATCAGCATGCTGATCCCGCAGGTGGTTGGCGTAAAACTCAGCGGCGCCATGCCGGAAGGCATTACCGCCACGGATCTGGTACTGACAGTAACAGAGCAGTTACGCAAACTCGGTGTGGTAGGTAAATTTGTCGAGTTTTTCGGTCCGGGCCTGAGTCAGCTCAGCCTTGCAGATCGGGCCACCATCGCCAATATGGCACCTGAATACGGTGCTACCTGCGGCATTTTCCCTGTTGATGAAGAAACCCTTAACTATATGCGCCTGACCGGCCGCAGTGATGAACAGGTTGAGCTGGTGCGCAGCTATATGCAGAAAATGGGCATGTGGCATGATGAGAATACCCCGGAAGCAGAGTATTCCGATTTGCTGGAGCTGGATCTGTCTTCTCTTGTGCCCTCTATTGCCGGGCCTAAGCGACCGCAGGACAGAATTAACCTTACTGATACTAAAGTGGAATTTGCCAAACTGGTGACCGAACATCAGGAAAAGCAGCAACAGCTCATCGCCAAATTTGAGGATGAAGGGGGCAGCACCGCCGTCGGCCATGAAGATGCCAGCGAAGCGGGCAAGGTTGAGGTCAGTTATCGTGGTGAAACCTTTAATCTTACCCATGGCGATGTGGTTATTGCAGCCATAACCAGTTGTACCAATACCTCCAATCCTGCTGTATTGATGGCGGCAGGCTTGCTGGCGAGAAACGCCCGGGAGCTGGGGCTGAAAACCAAGCCCTGGGTTAAAACCAGCCTGGCACCCGGCTCTCAGGTGGTAACCGGCTATCTTCAACAAGCCGGATTGATGGATGATCTCGAAGCCCTGGGCTTTTATCTGGTTGGCTATGGCTGTACCACCTGTATCGGCAATGCCGGTCCACTGCCTGAACCCATAGGTGCAGCGGTAAAAGAGGCCAATCTGCTGGTTTCTTCGGTACTTTCCGGTAACCGCAACTTCGAAGGGCGTATTCATCAGGATGTACGTACCAACTATCTGGCTTCGCCACCACTGGTGGTGGCCTATGCCCTTGCCGGTAGTATGAATATCGATTTTTACAATGAGCCACTGGGCCAGGATGCCAAAGGTAACGATATTTATCTTAAGGATATCTGGCCCAGCAGCGAAGAAATTCAGCAAAGTATTCATGCCAATATCCATGCGAAAGACTTTACCGATCGTTATGCCGATGTGTTTGAGGGGGATGCCAGCTGGCGAAATCTGGATGTGGATAAATCCGATCGTTATCAGTGGCCCGATTCCAGTTATGTGCGCAAGCCGCCTTTCTTTGAAGGCCTCAGGGCTGAGCCTGATGCAGTACCGGAGATAAAAGATGCCCGTTGTCTGGTCAGGGTTGGTAACAGTATTACCACCGACCATATTTCTCCTGCCGGTGCCATTAAGCCAGACAGCCCGGCTGGCGAATATCTGCAACAACAGGGCGTAGAGCCTAAGGACTTTAACTCCTATGGTTCGCGCCGTGGTAACCATGAAGTGATGATGCGAGGCACCTTTGCCAATGTGCGCCTGCAAAACCTGCTGGCACCGGGTACAGAAGGCAGTGCCACCCATTACTTCCCGGATGATAAGCAAATGTCTATTTATGCCGCCGCCATGAAGTACAAACAACAGGGTACGGCTCTGGTGGTGCTGGCAGGCAAGGAATACGGCACAGGTTCCTCCCGCGACTGGGCCGCCAAAGGCCCGGCATTACTGGGTGTAAAACTGGTCATTGCCCAGAGTTATGAACGTATTCACCGTTCAAACTTAGTGGGAATGGGCATACTGCCGCTGGAATTTGTTGACGGCCAGAGTGCTGACTCACTGGAGCTGGATGGCAGTGAATATTTCACTGTGCCGGCAGTAGACAAAAACACTAAGCGCGTGACCGTAACGGCCAAAAAAGCCAATGGCGACGAAGTCCGCTTTGAAGCCAGGGTTCGTATCGATACGCCGAATGAGTTCCAGTATTACCAGCATGGCGGCATTCTGCACTTTGTACTGCGCAAACTGGCGCAACAGGAGAGTTAACCTTCATACGACGCCAGCTCAGAGGGGAAATCAATCCTTTGAGCTGGCTATCTCCGGTTTATGAGATATGGGATTTCTTGGGTGGTTTAAAAGCCGTGGCGGGTTGCCTCGCGCAGACACGCTGTGAATACGTCCCTGTACGCTTATCTTCGAAGTCCCTTTTCTCATAAGGTCGTCGCAGATAAATCCGCCACGGCTTTCCAAAGGCCTGGTTCACCGATAGTCTCAATGTTAACGCTGCTACTTTTCCAACTGGCAAACAATCAGACAGTGGTGGTGCAGACGCCATAAAAATGCTAAAAATCCAGAGCAAGGTAGTATTTAGCAGTTAATCGCGGAGCTCTTCCGTAGATAAAACCTTATATGTATCGACGAGGCTCTGGGGCTTGATTTGAGAAAATGGATAGTAGGCGTGTTGATTTTTTTGTTGATTGTCACGCTGTTTGGAGCACATTATTTGGGTTTTTTCGCTCCCTCATTTTCATCCGTCGTGGGCAATCCGATTCAAAGAGTCGAGTTGACCGATCTTAATGGAGATACCCGCTCGTTTGATGAGTTGGAAGGCAACGCCACGGTGATATATTTTTTTGCTTCCTGGTGTCGCCCTTGTTATAAAACCCTCGCTATGCTTCAGGAAACTTCCCAGAATAACACCTTACAAATCGATCTGCTTACTGTTGCCTTGGATGGAGACTTGGAGGGTATTGTTGGGATGTTAGATAAGACTGGCTTTTCAGGAAAGGTTTGGCTCGCAAGTGAAGGTACTATGGCCCTGCAGAGGCGCTATTTTGGCAATGAAAACAGAGCGGTGCCTTACATAGTGATGCTCGATAATGAAACAAATATAGTGGAGAGCAGCTATTATCTCGATTCTAGCCAATGGGAAACAATCCTGATAGACCCATAAAGGGACCTATTAATAGCGTGTTTGCGCAGCTCAATCTGGTGATGTCATTTACTTACTATTCAGGCATAAAAAAGCCGGTCTGTTGATGCTGACCGGCTTTTTTTTATAATCTGACAAACGCTCAGGGCATAGTTTTCATAAAGCGCTGGAACTTATCCTGGCCTTTGACCACCCAACCGGGAGTCGCCTCACCGGTACCGGCATGTTTGAGCCTGGGGTGGTGCTTAACCACTTCATTAACGATGGCTTCCTGCTCGGCGTCGAGATCCACAAAAAGCACATGTTTACCTTGTTTAAGTAGCTTCTGAAAGCGTTTAAACTGATAGTTAGGCACCTGAATGCCGATTAAACCGCCTTCCCAGGTACAAAAACCCAGCACCACAACGGCCAGAAAAACAAAGGGTAACCAGCCAGCGGCGGTTTCTGTCCAGCCCAGAAAATAGGCCACCGCGAGGATGATGGCTGCTCCGATGGCACCAAATACCGCGCCAATTTCGGTGGAGTGGACCACATCCTGTTTCAGTACTGCCTCTATGGCGTGCAGATGATGTTTTTCTACTTCGGCGTCTTTTTCACTCAGAACATGAATCTGAGGTTTACTGAAGCCTTTTGACTCAAGCTCATTTTCAATGGCTTCGAGGTCGTCCAGATCATCGCTGATATAATAGTGACGTAACATACTATGCTCCTTCATCTGTCAGCAGACAGAGTGAAATGTAAAAATATCGTTAACAAAAGCAAGTATAGTCATAATTTGACAAAGCTACTAAAAAAGGCTTGTCAGGAAAGTGATTACTTGCAAATGTTAAAATCTATACGTCTGAACATAGTATATAGATTAACTTTTAAACAATAAGTCCAATAGCAGTGCGCACATTATGATCGGCAGGTAGAGAATGGTGGCGACAAAGAGTTTGCGCGCCCGGGGTCTGCTGAATTCCCGCAGGAGCTGAAGCGCCTGTATCAGCAACCAGCCACCGCCTGCCAGTGCGCAGACAAAGAATATCATTCCTCCCAGACCTAAGGCCGGTGCTAACAGGCTGATAACCAGTAAGGCGGCAGAAAAAACCACGATGATGCTGCGGGTGGCGTGGTCATGTTCAGGGTTGTCCGGCAGCATTCTGTAACCACCCCGGTGATAGTCCTGCTGGTATAAAGCGGCCAGCGCCAGGAAGTGGGGAATTTGCCAGATGTACAATATGCAACCCAGCGCCCAGGCTGCAAGCCCAACCTCTCCTGATGCTGCCGTCCACCCCATTACCGGTGGCAGGGCACCGGTGATGGCGCCGGCAAGAATAGCCAGAGCGGAACGGGTTTTCAGTGGTGTATACAGAAACAGGTAACTGAACCACACAAAAGCCGCCAGTAAAGCGGTAAGCAGGTTTAGCTGCAGAAGCAGCATAAAACCGGCCACACTCCAGAACAGACACACAGTTAACGCATGAGTCGAAGACAGCTTGCCGCTTGGCAAAGGTCGGGTGCGGGTTCTCAGCATCAGCGCATCGCGTTCCTGCTCCCACCACTGATTGAGTCCGTTTGCGCCCATGGCGATAGATGATGTCCCGCAGAGCAATAAGGTGACAGCGCCGGAATATATATTTCCGTCAGCGTTTAACAGGTAGCCAACCAAAGTGGTGAAGGTGACCATCATCGAAAGCCGGAACTTACCCAACTGCAGATACAGCCGCATAAGGTCAGCTAACTCGGGGAGTGATTGTTTGGTTAGTGCCTGAGTTTGTTGCATAGGGGCGAAGATGCGTTGTGCTTTTCTCATCAGTATAGGCAGTCAGAGCAAATTATGTCTGCTATCTTGTTATTTATCACTATGGTCGTATGCCATCCATAGCTATGGAATCCTGTGATAAGTTGCACGGCAATTTGGCCGCCATACATCACAGTTCACAAGGAGGCGCCTTGACAACCGCATTGTTAAAACTCGATCCCATTCAGCAAGCAATAGTCTCTGCCGCAGTCGATGCCATCATTATCAGTGATGCAAAAGGCAGGATACTGTATTTTTCCCCTTCCGCAGAATCTCTGTTTGGTTACAGCGCAGAGGAAGCCACAGGAGCCAACCTCAATATACTCATGCCAGAAACCGAGGCGGTTCGTCATGATGACTATCTGCGGGAATATCAGCGTACCGGTAAGGCGGCAATTATAGGCAAAGGGCGGGATGTTCAGGGTAAACGCAAGGATGGCATTGAGTTTCCTTTGCATTTATCGGTGGGTGAGACAGAGATTGACGGGCAAAGCATTTTTATTGGTATCTGTCATGATCTCAGTGATTACCGTGCAGCACTCGAATCACAGCAACAACTGTCTTCGTTGCAGGAAGCGCTGTTCGATGCTGCTGTAGACGGCATTATCTGTATTGACGAACAGGGCCAGATCCTGGCTTTTAACAGCGGTGCGGAACACTTGTTTGGTTATCGCCGTGATGAGGTACTGGGCAGGAATGTAAAGATGCTGATGCCAGCCAGACAAGCCTATCGCCATGACGGTTATATAAAGAGTATCTGCGCTCACAACAACCAAAAGTTATCGGCATTGGCCGGGACGTTAAAGCCATGCGTAAGGACGGCAGCACTTTCCCTCTGCACCTGAGTGTCGGTGAAGCAAAAAGTGACAAGGGGCCACGCTTTGTCGGCGTTTGCCATGACCTCACTGAATACCAGCAGCTTATGCAGCAGCTTAGCCGGGCAGAGCGGCGCTACAAAGATATTATTCAATACCAGAAAGAGTTTATCTGTCGCCTGAGTACCAGTCTGCGGCTGAGTTTTGTCAATAATGCCTTTTGTCAGCAACTGGGCTACAACGAGGATGAGGTGATTGGCGTCAGTGTACTGGAATTTGTGCTGGATGCAGAGCGCAGCAACGTTGAATTGTTATTGTCCAAACTGCGTAATAAGCACGAAGAACAAAGTATTTCAGTACTGATGACCATGCAGGCCAGTGACGGCAAGCCGTTCAATATTGACTGGACATTCCGGACCCTGCCAGCCAGTTCAGAGTTCAAACATGAAATTCAGGCTATCGGTATGGATATCACCGAGCAGGAAAAGGCCAAATATCATGCCAGCTTTCTGGCTCAGTATGACAGCCTTACCGGGTTATATAACAAGGAAGGACTGGCCCAGGCATTTGCCGGGAGCACTGAAAAGAATCAGCGTTACGCGGTGTATTTTACAGATTGTCAGCGTTTTCGTCTTATCAATGAAAAATATGGTCATGATGTGGGCGATCTGATGCTGATGGAGGCGGCGCAAAGGCTAAAACAGAGTGTTCCGCCAGACAGCTTATTATGCCGTCCCGGCGCCGACGATTTTGTGCTGATTCTGCCTCTTCACAGCCAGACAGACTTACTTGAACACGGGCGGGATTTACTCGAACAACTGACCAAGCCTTATTCTCTTGCCGGAGAGCAGGTCGCTCCCTCGGCAAACCTGGGTATCAGCGTCTATCCAGATGACTCTGATCAGTTAAGTATCTTGCTCCGTCAGGCTGAGTCGGCCATGTTTGAGGCTAAAGCCAACAATCAGTCCATCCGCTTGTTCCATCAGGATATACATCATCATCTGACCCGCTCACTGGAGATTGAGCAGGGCATAAAACGGGCGCTGGAGCAGGATTTGTTTGAACTGGCTCTGCAGCCCAAGTTTATGTTAGAGGATATGAGTCTGTGTGGTTATGAGGCGCTGCTGCGCTGGCATGATCCCATCCTGGGTACCGTCAGGCCGGATGTTTTTATCGCTATTGCAGAGCGGGTGAATCTGGGAAAGGTATTGGATGCCTGGGTGCTGAATAAGGTGTTTGAGCAGATCCACCTGTGGCGTCAACAAGGGTATGATCCAAAACCTGTGGCGGTAAATATTACAGCAAATCATTTTGCCGATGCCGGGCTGTTTAAACTGGTTCAGTTATGCGCCCGCACACATGAGGTTCCGCTGGATTGCATCGCGCTGGAGATCACTGAAGGGGCGGCCATGGGCAATTCGCCGGTCATTATTGATAACCTCAGGGCTTTCCGGCAACAAGGCGTGAAGGTTGCCATTGATGACTTCGGTACAGGTTATTCTTCGCTCGGTTATCTGAAGGATTTGCCTGTAGCCCTGCTGAAAATTGACAAGGTATTTGTTCAGGAGCTGGAGAACTCCAGGACCTATGGGCTGGTCAATGCGATGATCGCCATGGCTGATGCCGTGGGGCTGGAAGTGTTGGCTGAGGGAATAGAGACAGAGCGGCAACGTGACATTCTGAAAAGAATGGGCTGTGATCAGGGGCAGGGTTATGTCTATGCCAAACCCATGAGTCTCAAAGAAATTGAAAAGAGTCTGGCTTAGGGCCGGCCATTATAGCGATGACTGAGGTCTGTTTCCCCAAGGAGTCTGTGTATTGAATTTGTGTGGTATTAAGTTAATCAGCTATACATTTTTAGGCGCAATACTGATCGCTTTTCAGATTGCAGTGACCGCCAATGCTCAGCCTGACAGGCTAACGATTTATACTGAGCATTTCCCACCCTATAACTATCGTCACAATGGTGAGATAGATGGTGTTAATGTTCGGCTAGTTAAGCATCTCTGTATGGAAGCGGGAATTGTCTGTAAGTTTGAAATTTATCCATGGTTAAGGGCGTTTGATAATGCCCTGAAGGATCCTCGGGGCGGCCTGGTATCAACGTCCAGAACTCAGAAGCGCGAGAACCAGTTTAAGTGGGTGGGACCACTGTTCTTTGCCGACAGTTACTTATATCGTCTTGGCTCCAGACCCGAAGTGAAAGTAGCTGATCTCAACGGGGTGAAGCAATATGTTGTCGGCATTCCCCGTGGAGATGTTTATGAGGAGTATTTTCTGGAGCGTGGCTTCAGCTATGATAAAAATCTGATTGCCTTTTCGAATAAGCCCGATGGTTTCGATATGCTGCTCAAAGGTAAGATCGATCTGATTATGGGTTCCGAGGTGGTGATTCCCTACTGGCTGAGTCGCCTGGGGAAAGACAGATTAGCGGTTGAGGCTGTACTGCCTTTGCCGGGTGTTGGCGGTAACCACCTGGCTCTTAACCCTGAGGTTCCACAGCAGCTTGTGACCAGATTGCAGAAGCAACTGAACAGCATGCGCAGCAAGGGTGAACTGGATAAACTCAAATCGGAGTATTTTGCTCCGGTTCCGGCGGATTCAGGGGATAAGAAATAATTCCGGATTCATCAGCACCAGGATTTTGTAGGCTTCAATGCGGGCAAATTTAATTGCCTGTTTTATTTCCGTTTCGGTAATGCCAAGGCTCTTCAGCACGTCTTCACTGAGCAGGCGTTCGGCAGCGAACCTGTCTTTGTAGACTATTACCAGCGCCAGTCGTACGGCGACGTAAAGCAGACCTACATCAGTCTGTTTTATGGCCAGTGTTTTATTATGCTGATTAGCAATAGGGGTGAACAGGCTGGAGGGCAGATTCCAGAGCATCAGGATTTCTGCACTGCAGTCGGCGTAGGTGAAGCCCAGCACTCTCTTCTGCTGCTCCCATGGTAACTGGGTTTCAGCGAAGGCCTGACATTCTGCGGCGGTTTCTGGTGCTCTGTGAGCAACCGCCAGTTCCCCGAAGTTATGCAGCAACCCTAACAGGAAATAGCGCTCTACATCACGAAGACCAACCTCCTGAGCTAACTGGCGGGCAATCAGCCCGGCATAAACACTCTGTTGCCAGAAACGTTCCAGATCGATGGCGTTATTCTCAAATTCCTTAAACGCAGTACTGGCCGTTTCAGTGATCACCAGATTATACAGTGATCTTCCGCCGATCACGTTAACGGCACGGCTGATAGTATTGATCTCAGAGGGAAAACTGTACAACGCGCTGTTTGCCAGTTGCAACAGTTTAGTACTCAGGGAAGGATCCAGCGCGACAATATTGGCAATGTCTTCAGCAGAGGACTGGCCGTCATCCAGCAATTCCTTGATCCGCATACAGGCATCCGGCAGGACAAAGGAGTTGGTGATCGCCATGGCATAGTCTGTCACTTGCATTGTCATTCATTACCCGTTCTGAGTTACTTTCAGCATAGAAGAAGATCTTAGGCTTTGTATATGAGTTTTTGTATTTTTGCCACTGTTTGCTCAGTAGCTGAACAAGGATGGCACAATTTATGAAAACTTGTCACAGTGGAATAAGCCAGACATACCAATCTGTCTCCTTTCACAGTAAAATGGCGCCCTTTGGCACAGAAGCAAAAACAATAAACAGGACGTCTATGTCAGGATTACTGCGCATTATTCTAGTTCATACCCACCTGCCCGGTGTGGTGGAGTTGAAGCTGGACGGTCACACCAATGTTTGTGGCACGAATGCTTCGGGTAAAACGACCCTGCAGCGACTGGTGCCGGTATTTTACGGTGAACTGCCAGGTAAAGTCGTACCCCGCACCCGCAAGAAATTCAGCGAATTTTATCTTCCCGCCAACAACAGCTATCTGATCTATGAATATCAGCGTGAAGACGGTCAGGTGTGTCAGGCGGTACTGACCCGCAAAGACGCAGACAGCGTGCAATACCGTTTTGTCGGGGCACCTTTTGAGTATGAGCAGGTTCTGGTGGAAGTGGATGACAACCAGGTACAGCCAATGTTGCCGGAGCAGTGGCTGCGGCAGCTTAAACAACTGGGTATCGATTATTCCAGCAAATTGCATTCTACCAGTGAATATCGCAGTGTGATCCAGAACGATGCCGCGGTGGGGCGAGCCAATAGCCGTGACAACACCCGTCTGCGCCAACTGGCTGCACATTTCAGCCTGGTAGCGGCCAGCCACCGTATTCGTCATATGGAAAAACTGGTCAGTGCGGTGCATGCCAAAGAAGGAAAAATGGATACCCTGCGTACCATGCTGGCGGCGATTTTCGAAGAAGATGGCCTGGTACAGCCCAGCACTACAGTCAGAAATACCAAGGCCCGGGAATGGATCACCCAGATGCGCCAGACCATGCGCCTTAAAGACCTGCACAAAACCTTTGCCCAGATCCGCACTCAGGCTGACAAGCTGAATCAGGAAGAAGCCCGGTTGCAACAGCTTAAACCTGTGCTTGAACAGGATTATAGCCAGCTTAAACGGCAAAAGGCCGACAGCGCAGAAACGCTAAATGTTCTCAAACGTCAGATGGCAGAGCTAAAAGAGCAGTTTGAACAACAGGAGTCGACCCTAAACAGTTCAATCAGTGAAGCCGACGCCGGGCGCAACGCCTGCGCCAAACAATTAGATCATATTCAGGGGCGTTATGACGGCTATCTGGACTCTGATATGGAGCAGTTGCAAAAAGATACGCAAGTACTGCCTCTCTGGCGTGAAGAGCTGGAGCAGCAGCAGGAGCATTATCAGCTGTTGATCGATCAGCATCAGGATATGCAGGCGCAACTGGAACAGCAAAAGAACAAGCTTTTTGAATCTCTCGACCGGGTCAGGCAGAAAAACCATAGTCGAATCAAGGCACTGGAAGAAGGCCGAAACAGCCTGCGTCAGGCTCATCAGGATAAGGAAAGCCAGCTTCGCAGTCAGTATGAACAGCGTCGGGAACAGCAGCGCAGTGAATTTGAACAGGCCTTATCAGAATTGCAACTGGCTATTGCCACTCAGCAGATGCAGGTGCAACAGCCCATGCTCAGTGACCAGGAGCAGGAGAACCAGCAACTGGCCGATAAGCGTCTGGAGCTGGCTCAGCGCAACTGGCAGCAAAAGGCGCAGCAACGCACCCAATGTGACAGGCAGCACCAGCAGGCTCGTGAGCAGACCCTTCAGGCCGATAATCAGTTGCATGACAGTCGCCGTCAATATCGCCAGATGGCGGAACGTCTGCAACGCATTGAACAGCAACTTAGCCCGGAGCAAGGCAGTTTGCGGGCCTTTTTGCGGGATAATGTCAGTGGCTGGGAGCACAAACTGGGTAAGGTTATCCACGCGCCTTTGCTGGAGCGCAAGGATCTTTCCCCAGAGTTGAGTACAGAGCAGCAGGGGATAATGGGTATCTGCCTGGACTTAAGTCAGATTGATTCCCCGGAATACGCCGAAGATGAAGCGGCACTGAAAAATCGTCTGGAGCAGGCGCAAAAGCAACTGGAACAGGCCCGAGAGCAGCAGCAACAGGACGAAGCCCTGTTGCAACAATGCCATGAGCAGACAGAAAAATTGCGCGAACAGCTGAGCAAGGCCCAGCAGGCATTCGAGCAGGCAGAGCAGGAAGTGCATTATGCCACCGATGCCCGCCAGCGCTTGTTGCAACAGCACAAGACGTTACTGGATAGCAGGCGGGCAGACGCCCAACAGGCGCTGGACAAGCTAAAACAGCAGCTAAACAGCAAACAGCAGCAGCGGGATGAAGCCCTGAAACAGTTGCAGCAGGATTTTGAGGATCAGTTACTGGAGTTTCGCAGCGGCTGGCAGGAAGAGCTGGCAGTGCTGGACGAACAGATTCAGGAGCTGGAACTGCAGGTAGAGAAGCGCCGCGAGCAGAATAAGGCGCAGATCAAGCAGCTTGAGCAGGCCTTCAATGAAGAACTGGCCAGCAAGGATATCGATCCGGCCCAGTTGCAAAAGCTTAAACAGGACATTGACGAACTTAAGGGGCGGATCCACCGGGTCAGTTCGCGCCGCGATGAATTACGCGAGTATAAAGAGTTTATGCAGATAGACTGGAGCGAACGTCGCCCTGAACTGCTGGAGCAGGAAACTGAGCTTAAGGCCACATTGCAAAATCTGCATCAGCAGCGTGATAACCTTAAACAGCGATACCAGGGCGATAAGTCCGCCTTGCAGCAACAACAGCGCGATACAGAGCAGCAGCTCAGTCAGTGCGCCGGTCTGTTAAATGAAATTGAGCCATTGATCCGCCAGTTGGCCCACTTACAGTTTGCCTTTACCGATGAGGCATCACAGGGGAGCCTGGGGGATCAGCAGGAGCGTATCAGCCGCACCAATGAAGCGCTGGAAAGCCGAAGCCGCCTGGAGCGTCAGTTCAAAGAAGAATTGAATGATTTTGAATCGGTGTTGGGCAAAGACGCAGGCAAGGATTTTCTCGATGTGATGGAGCAAAGCTTCGCCGTACTCGACGAACACGCCGACAGCCGCGAGAAGCTGCCGATTCTGGAACGCCTGCTGAGCATCCTTGACTCCCGTGCCCGGCAAATCATCGAGCAGGGCGAAACCATAGGCGGGGATCTGAACCGATTCTTTACCGTGTTCAGTGATATCAATCGTAAGATTGCCAGCCAGAGCCGCCGCCTTACCGAAGAGGTGGCCGATGATCTGAGTCTGGATGGTATTGCCCGCTCTGAAGTGAAGATCCTCTCTACCGTGGATGAACTGAACTTCTGGCAGCCGCTGAAGCGCTTCGCCCAGGCGTACCAGAACTGGCGCGACTCCGGTGATGATATGCCTAAGCAGGACTATCTGGACAGTCTCGCAGATGTGGTAGAAGTGCTGCCCAATGACGCCAGTTACAATATTGAGTCCTTACTAAGGCTGGAGTTGCACCTGAATGAAGGGGGCTCGGATCTGGTGATCAAGAACGACAGGCAACTGCTGGAGTCGTCAAGCCATGGCATGGCCTACCTCATTTTGTGCAAATTCCTGCTTGCCTTTACCCGCTTGCTGCGTAATAAGGCGGATATCCGTATTCACTGGCCGATCGATGAGATTGGCACGCTGGCCTATCACAATGTGGAAAAACTCTTTGCTGCCTGCCAGAGCAACGGCATTGATATTCTTGGCGCCTTTCCTAATCCGGAATCAGAGGTGTTGATGCTGTTTAAACATCGTTATCTGATCGACAAACAACGTCAGGAATTACAGAAAATTGAACCCAAAGTCAGCCGTATTGCAGAGCGCCTCAGGGCCGGCAGTAAGATGGAGGAAGCCGTATGATAGAACATGGCCCGCTCCTCGAGCGCATGCTGGAAGGGGAGTTTATCTGTGCGGTGACCGATGAACACAGCTTCAATAAACTGCAGAACGAAAACCTGCGAGAGGACCTCAATCATTTTCTGCGCCCTTTGAACCGGCGCATCGCCAAAAGCGAGGACGGCAGCGTATTTTTTCTGGCCTACCACGAACTCACCGAACCGGCGCGGCACCAACTCAGCCAGCAGTTCGGTGTAACTATTCAGTCGCTGTTGCCGATGCTGGAATGGATGCAACTGGTGCAGGAGGCGCTGGGACGGGACGGCGCGCTGACCGCCGGGGATACCATCAAGTTGCAGGAATTTTCCCTGAAGGTAGAGGATAATCAGTCGCTGCGCCAGCGCCTGGCCATGCTCTCTGCCGACAAAGTATTTAAGTCCACCAGTGACCAGCTGGATATGCAGATCAAGCAGGTGTTTAAGCGTATACGCGAGCTGGGCTATCTGCATCAGCCCCATCGTGACCGTCAGTTCTATATTGTTACCGGCAAGATAGAGCATCTGATTGAACTGGTGCGCTTTATCAAGGATGAAGAAAATCTGCCGCTGGACGAGGACAGCCCGGAGCAGGGAGATATGTTTTGAATCAGCACAGCAGTCTGTTCCAGCTTGGCCGGGAGCGGCTGGCGCTGATTGGCAAGCATTCTGAAGTGCTGATGCAGGGCTATCTGAACGGTCACATCGATGAGTCGGCATTATCAGAAGCCGCGCTGAACAAACTTATCGACGCCAGAATTCTTTGGCGGCCGGATGAACAGGCCCCTTTAAGCCTGCGCCCGGTAATGGGCGAACTTATCGCCAGCCTGACCCGGGATGAGCGTAAACGCCAGATCAATGCCGATGTGGCCGAGCATCTGGATCAGATACACACCCGCGTACAGTCATTGCAGGCCGCAAGAGCCAAAGGGGATTACGCCGCGGCCGAGCATCATATGCAACTGCTGACCGAACGGGTGCATGATATGAGCGGTCAGTTCGGCGATGCCATCGAAAGCCTGTGGCACCGCCTGAATACCGAGTTTGGTTTTGTTTCCAGTCTGGATGACAAAATTCGTGAAATCGAACTGGCGCAAAAACAACTTCGCCGCCTGCTTGATGGCTTTGGTCTGATTGATTTTGATCAACTGATTGCCCTGGCGGGCAGTGACGGCAGCCTGCGTAAGCTGCTGGTCAGTCAGTTGCAGGCACGTATTTCAGAACATTCCGGCTCCTTGCTGGAAGTGCAGAAGCGTCTGGTATTGCTGATGGCCAGGTTTCGCCAGCAGCAGGAGCGGGCACTGTTGGTCAGTCGCATGAGCGCCTTCTTACGCCAGCATCCGAATTTTCAGATTGGCGATTATCCCAACCGCAGCAAGGTACCGGCGGTGGTGAATCAGGCTAAAGAGATCAGAGCTGCTGCCGCCATTGCTCTGGACAGAGACAGCGACAGCAGCACGCTGGCGCAACTGGCCCGTGCCATTCCGCGCCCGGAGCAGGACGTCACACCAACCGAAAACGCCGAGCCCTTTGCCGCCCCTGAGCAACAGCTGGCCGAAAGGGTACAGAAAAAACTGGTGGAGGACGTGGAGAACTTCTTTATTGCGGTGATTGATGAGGGGAATCCTGTCAGTGCGCTGGATTATATGAACCGGAATGATCTTGAGTGGGATCCCGAAATCTGGTTGTTCCAGGTGATTGCCGAGTACGAAGGCATGGCCAGTGATGAAAAACGTAGTTTCCGGATGGAGAAGGTGACCCGTCTGGCCAGCCGCTTTAATCAGGTGCGGATTATCGAAGATGTGCATCTGGGCCTGCGCTTTTTCGGTGAGTTTCAGGCCACCGGCTGATGCAAAGTGGGGCAAGAGCAAAGTTTCTCTGCTTCCCTCCTCTGAACCAGGCTCAGACCGAAGGAAAGTTTACTCTGACCCTACTTTCTAATTATATTCCTGATATTAATCGATATTCATCTTGGTATGCCTGCATGAAGATTATCTGGTCACTGCTGCCTATCAGGGCGAGATCTTCAATGTGCCGGTAAAAGGAGGCTCGCGCACCTATGAGCTAACCCAGACCCGTCGGGTAAATCAGTCGGCTAATGATCTGATGCAACTGTTCGGCCTGGTATTTTTCCTGACGGGGTTATTTGCTTATCTGACCGAGTGGCTGCTGAACAGGCGACGCTAATCCGCACCAAAGTCAGGCTTATCAGCAACGGCGCTGCGTACAGCGGGTACCAGGCGACGGCTAACGGGCACAGTCTGGCCGTTACTCAGGATTAAACTGGCGTTAGTACTATCAGGGGTGGCGGAGGACAGGCGCCTGATCTGCTCAAGGTTAACCAGAAAAGAGCGATGCACCCGCAAGAAGGTGCTGGGCAATTCAGCCTCCAGGCTTTTCAGGGTGCCGCTGTACAAGTGTTGCTGGCCGTTGAGCAGATGGATCTCAGAGTAATCTTTGGCGGCCTGGCAGTAGGCGATCTCTGCTGTATTGAGCTTATCTATCTTGCCTGCGCTTTTTAAGGTGAGCAGGGCGGGCCTGGCTTGTTGTTGACCCTGTTCCAGCCTGAAGCTGAGCCTGGCAATCCGCTCATTATCCTGCTGTTGCCTCAGTTCCTGGCGGTTGGATTCCAGTGCCTGCTGAATAAACAAATAGCCTAACAGCAGCGATACAAATACAAAGTATAAGGTTTCATGGAAATAATCTGCGGTCAGTATCATACAGAGGATAAACAGGCTCAGTGCCAGCGCGCTGAAACCACCCTGGTCTGAGCGGGTTCGCCACCAAAATCTGACGGTGATGATAGCAGCAAAGAAGGCGGGGAAAAATGTGGCGGCAGTGGTTCTGGCATCAAAACTATCCAGTAACCATAATGCGCCCAGCGTCACCAGGATACCGGCATAAATCCAGTGCAGGGCATGATGACGGGCAAACTGACCGGCAATAAATACCAGCAGGCAAACACCAAAGCCCAATGACATCAGGGTGATGGTGAGCAACCTGATGTCGTGTATGGGATAAGCGTATCCCAACAAGCCCCGCGACATTTCAGCAAACAACTGAACGGCACTGAACAGGCACATTAACACCAGCAACAGATGGTTGCTGCGCTGTGATGGCGTGATACTGCGCACAGAAAAGTACACCAATCCGGTAAGCAGAACCCCCAGCAACACCAGGCCAAGTTCACTGTATTGTTGCAAATGCTGGCGTGGATCGGCAAAACCCCCTATGCCAATAAAATGCAGAGGCCGGGTTAAGGTTAACCAGCCTTGCTGCGCAGACAGATGCAACACCAGCCGGTTTTTGCCCATTTTGAGCAGGCCTTCGGGCAGATAAAAATGGCTGTCCATTGCACCGGGGATTTCGGTGACCTTGTTGCCGGGCTTGCCATTCTCTCCAAGCAGTACATCATTAAAATAGGCTCTACTGCTGGCTTTAGCATACAGGAACAAGGCCAGTGGAGGTGTCAGCGCCTGTAACTGTTGTTCGCTCAGGTTAACGGGGATCTCAACCCACAGTGTTTTGCCCTGAGGATCGACGTCCTTAAGCAGCACCGTGCGGCAATCCGTGGAGGTAAAATCCACCGGCCATTGATGAGCACCATCGCAAAGGGTTACAGGTTGTTGACCTTCGAACGGCACGAAAGCGGCGCTGCTGGTGGAAATACTCACAAGCAGTACCAGCAACCATAGCCTGATTGAAAATCGAAAACCGCCAGGAGATTGTTTGTTTATAACCATTTCGACCATAACCGCTTATTGACAGCAGACTACCGCTTATCTGTTTTATCATGCTTTTCACTGCCGCCTGGCGAAAACCCTTGCCAGTCAGACGATTTTCTCTGTTTTACTGTTGCTCAGTTCAACGAGGAGAAAATCTTATGTTATTGATCAACAGATTAACAGTATTGCCGGGTTTGCTTTTATTATTGCTCTTATCAGGGCATGTGACCGCTTCAGACCAGAGCGGAAAGAAGACGGAAAATGAGTCGCCGATTACCTTTACTGCCAATGACGGACAAAGCACCGAGGCTTTTGAGGGGTATTTTTCAGTACCTGAAAATCGCAACAGTCCTGACAGCCGAAAACTAAAGATTCATTATGTGCGTTTCCCGGCCCTGACCGATAATCCCGGCGCGCCCATCGTGTATCTGGCTGGCGGCCCCGGCGGCTCTGGTATTGCTACCTCGAAATGGCGCCGCTATGGCCTGTTTCAGTCACTGCGCCAGTATGGTGATGTAATTGCACTGGATCAGCGCGGCACAGGCAAGTCAGAGGATGTACCCGTGTGCGAGTCTTCGCAAATCATGCATACCCACAAGCGCTGGGATGAACAGAGTATGGCAGCGCTGTATCGCCAGGCGTTTTCTGAGTGTATGAACTTCTGGCAAGAGCAGGGCGCGGATATTACGGGTTATACCACAGTGCAAAATGCACTGGATATCGATGCCCTGCGGGCGCATTTGGGTGCTGAAAAAGTGACATTATGGGGGATTTCCTACGGCAGCCATCTGGCCCTGGCCAGTCTGAATCTGTTTCCTGAGAAGATAGACAAAGTCATCATCGCCAGCGCAGAGGGGCTGGATCAGACGGTGAAATTACCTGCGCGAACCGATGATTATTTTACCAGGTTGCAGCAGGTTATTGACCAGCAGCCGGGTTTAAAGGCTCAGTTCCCGGATATTATTGCCACGATGCACCGGGTACATGCTCAACTTTCAGCAGAGCCTATAAGGATTAAGGTGCCGGTCAAACAGGGGGAGCCAATGGACTTTTTATTTCAGCCGGTGCACTTACAGATTCTG
Source organism: Lacimicrobium alkaliphilum (assembly GCF_001466725.1). Lineage (NCBI taxonomy): Bacteria > Pseudomonadati > Pseudomonadota > Gammaproteobacteria > Alteromonadales > Alteromonadaceae > Lacimicrobium > Lacimicrobium alkaliphilum. The sequence continues at coordinate 3,357,687 of NZ_CP013650.1, read as the reverse complement.
GCATCCATGACCATAGCTGACCCGGGCAGTTATGTGGGCATGCTGCTGGGGCTGTACCATAGTCTGGATAAGGGGGATACCAGAATGCTGCAGGGGGTATTGTCTCGCAATCTGCTTAACAATGAACCGATAAAGATGAGAATTATGCCAACGGCGATGGATATCGCCTCTGGAATTTCAGCCGCACGACTGAAGCAGGTTAAAGAGCAGGCTAAGCAGTCTTTACTCGGAGGAATATTAAACTTCCCCATGCCCCACCTTGCGGGTGTGTATAAACCTTTAGATTTGGGAGACAGTTTTCGTCAGGATCCTGTCGGCGATGTGCCAGTTCTGCTGTTAACCGGCACCCTTGACGGGCGAACCTACCCTGCAGGGCAAGCTGAGGCGGTGGCTGGCCTGACTAACCTGACTCAGGTGATGGTGGTCAACGCCGGGCACAACCTGTATACCAGTTCACCAGAGGTCTTAACTGCAATGAAGTACTTTCTGGCGCAGGGTAAAACCAAAACTCGCCAGATTGAACTGCCTTTGCCTGATTTTGATCTTTGAAAAAGTGGGGTCAGAGTAAACTTTCTCTGCTTTCGCGTTTTAAAGCGGCACAGCTCCAAGAAAGTTTACTCTGACCCCACTTTATCAGGTTAAACCGAGCGGGTGGCCACGGCTGGCGGGATGGCGGCGGCGCGGCTGGCCGGGCCCAGCACAGCAAGCTGGCCAAGCAGCCATAATACCGCCATGCCAAAGGGCAGGTAATACCAATCCAGCCGCTGCATTTCGAAGTTATTCACCAGCACCATGTTCAGACCCAGTGTCAGCAACAATCCTAGTGCAATACCGATTGAACTGATCAGCAGGTTTTCCAGCATAAAGTAACGCAGGATGTCGCCTCTGGTGGCACCCAGCGCTCGTCGGGTACCGATTTGCTTGCGGCGTTTATTGACCGTAAAGCTGGATAAACCGACGATACCGGCTGCCGTGACCAGGGTGAGTGTCAGTACAACAATAAGCAGAATTTTGATCATGGCGCTGTGACGACGGTAACTGCGTTCCCGTGTATCTTCGATGGTGGTCAGATCGCGGATAATACGGCCCTTGTTACTTTTGGCCAGCATTTCCTCTATCTTTGGCATCAGCATGTCCCGCTGGCCTGGTTCGGTGCGGATCAGGTAGTTGGCGGAATTAAACAATGTCCGCTCCGGGCTGAGCATGGCCCGCTCAACAGAGCCCCAGCCTACCCAGGGCGCCTGCAGTTTGTCGATAATACCGATAATGTTAATCGGCTCATCATCATTGATATACACGGTCTTACCGACCACTTCCTGAATCGCCGACTCAGGAAACAGGGCACTGGCCGTGTCCCGGGTAATGATAATCACATCAGGCCAGGTGCTTGCAGATGGCTCACGCCAGCGGATATCCTGCTGATTGAAGTTTCGTCCGGCTATGAGTTGCACGTCCATGGCGTTAAGCCCTTGCTCATCGACCATATACACGGCAACTCCGGTACCGTCAAATTCCTCGCCGGGCTGAGTTTGCAATCCCATCGACCAGCCACTGCCGCTCATGGGGACGGCGTTGGTCTGAATAGCATCCACCACACCGGGTAAAGCACGCAGGGCAAGCAGATCTTCCTGTGTTGTGTTTTGCGGATTAAAGTCATCGGCAAAACCGACAGAAGAAAGATAGAAAGTGTTGGCCTCATCGAGGCCGGATTCGCGGGCCATCAGTTCGTTGCGCTGCTGAATAATAAACACCGCATTGACGATGATGGTCATGGTGACCGCAATCTGAATGGCAATCAGTATTGCGCCGGTTTTGTTGCGCAGCATGGCGCGCAGAATTGGACCAAGATCTCGCATGATGGCTCCTACTGACTCTTAAGTTGTTGTGAAGGATTAACCTGGCAAGCGCGCCAGGTGGGATAGAGTCCTGCCAGTAAACTGGCGACCAGCGCCAGCAGCAATGCCAGTAACACCAGCGGTACATCCAGCGAGGTCAGATTGTCGGCAAATTCGCCGTACAGGGCGCCGACCCCCTGCAAACCCAGCAATGCCAGCATTAGCCCAAGCAGACCGCCCAGTAAGCCGATACTGCCGGCTTCAAGCAGATGCTGAGTAAAGACATCCCCGCGGGATGCGCCTATTGCCCTGCGCAGACCGATTTCCGGCGCTTTGGCACTGAATTTAGCCAGCAACAAGGCGATAGTATTGAGCAGACATACGGCCAGAAACATAAAGCTGAGCCACAGCATAATGCGGGCATCATCAGCCACCACTTCCTCAATTTCCATCCACTGCATGACGTCAGAGAGTCGGTTGTTTAAAGGCCGTGGGAAGCGACCGAGTTCTTTCTGGGCATTGACATAATTATCCAGAAAGGCCATATAATCGGCTTTTGCGTCGGCATCGGGCAGTTCCACCCACATCTGAAAATTGACACACTCAGACAGCAAAAAGCCCTTAAAACCTGGCTCCTCAGGCTCTTTCCAGCAGTTGACATTGCCACTCGAATTCAGTTCCAGAGGCATCTTCAGGCTCAGGGGCATAAACAGATCTTCGGTGGTGTTAAAGGCACCGGTGGTAAGGTCATAAAAACGTGGCACCGGTTGCCAGTGGTCCAGTACCCCGGCCACGGTAAACAGAGTACCGGCGATACGCAGTGTCTGGCCTGTCGAGTCACTGCCGCCAAAAATCTTGTCATTCATGGCCTTGCTCAATACCACTACCTGGCGTTCATTGGCATCATCCTCTGCAGACCAGGGACTGCCATACAAAAATGGCACCTCGAACATGCTGAAAAAATCCTGATAGGTCAGGCGTATGGAGGCATTAAAGGGTTTGGCATCCGCATCAGCCGGTTCTACCACGCCTCCCGAACTGGCCATGGCTGCCTGCCGGTAAGCGCGTTTTGCGGCCATCAGATTGGTGGCATCGGTCCAGGTCAGCTGATCCGGTGGCAGGTTGCGCTCATCACGGGTGTCATGGGGATCCCAGCTGTCTACCTGAACATAGAACAATTGTCCGCTTTTTTGCGGAATGGGATCGGCTGACATCAGATAGTTGACGGTGATAATGGTCATACAGGCTCCCACACCCAGACCGATGGCTAATACCATCAGGCCACTGAGTAGCGGGTTACGTCTGAGGCTCAACAGCGCCAGTTTCATATAGTAGCTAATCATGATCAGGCTCCGCTGGCCAGGCGCGCTTCGGCCAACTGACCGGTGCTGGCGATATTACTGATCTGACCATCGCGGACGTAAATCTGCCGGTCTGTTTGTTCAGCCAGCACCGGGTCATGGGTGACCATCACGATAGTGGTGCCGGCGGCATTAATCTCTTTGAGCAGCTCCAGCACGCTGGCGGCCATGGCTGAATCCAGATTGCCAGTGGGTTCATCGGCAAGCAGAAATCTTGGCTGACCGGCTAATGCTCTGGCGATGGCGACCCGTTGCTGCTGGCCACCGGATAGCTGTGAGGGCAGGTGTTTACTGCGGCTGGCCAGCCCTACTGTCTCAAGACTTGTTTCGATACGCCGTTTACGCTCAGAGGCAGACATTTTGCGGTAGCGCAGTGGTACGTCGACATTGTCGAACAGGTTAAGATCGGGGATCAGATTAAAGCTCTGAAAAATAAAGCCGATTTTTTCATTACGCAGACGGCTACGGGCATTGTCTGATAAGTGACTGATGTCCTCATCGTCCAGAAAATACTGACCCTGGTCGAAGGTCTCCAGCAAACCGGCGATGTTCAAAAAGGTGGTTTTTCCTGAGCCGGAGGGCCCGGTTACCGAGATAAACTCACCTTCGGCCACCTCAAGATTAAAGTCTCTGAGGGCATGAGTGGCCACCAGATCGGTACGGAATACTTTACTGATATGTTGCATTTTTAACATCGGGATTTCCTTATTGGGTAATAAGCACAGTGTCTGCACCACGGAACTGGTCGGTGCCTGAGATAATAATGGTGTCGCCGGGATTAAGGCCGTCGAGGATTTCCACTGCATTAAGGCTGCGGGCACCGGTCTGAATTTGTCGCTTTGTGGCGATTTCGCCATCGACCAGATAGGCAATGCGACCACTGCCCGTTTCCAGGAATTGCCCCCGTTGTACCATTAACACATCGGCTTTGTTCTCCATCAGCAGGCGGGTGGTCAGGCGCTGGTTCTGACGCAGACCTTGCGGCATTTTGTCGCTAAAGCGCACTCTGCCGGTAACCTGATTGTTTTCAATTTCCGGCGAAATGGTGACCAGAGTGGCTTCGTGGGTGTGACCGTTAAGATTAACTTCTGCCTGCACACCAATGCTGAGATCATCGGCGTAACTCTCGGGAATGGCCACTTCCAGCTCGAACTGGCTGAGATCCACCACGCTTAGCAGCGGCTGGTGGCGACTGACCTGATTTTTTTCTGCTACCGCCAGGTTGCCAACGATGCCCTCCACGGGTGAGCGTACCGTCAACTCACTGACCTGCCGTTCCAGGTCCTCAACCAGCAGTGTCTGCCGGGCCAGTAAAAGCTCCTGAGTGCGGATTTCGAAATTCAGTTTTTCTTTGTCCAGCTCGGCGTCCTGTATTGCATGCTGGTATATCAGTTTTGCATTTTCCAGATCATCCTGCGCTTTTTCATAATCAAGCTGGCTGATGCTGTTGGTGCTGTAGGCTTTATCGGCCCGTCGCTTTTCCCGATCGGCGGCGGTCAGCGCCACTTTGGCCATGTCCACGGCTTTCTGATTGGCAAGCTGCTGTTTTTTGGACTCAATACGCTGACGATCCAGCTCAATTTTCTGGCTTGCCAGGCCTGATTGTTGTTGTTCCAGCTGGTTACTCAGCTCCGGGCTGTCAATCCGGGCCAGTATCTGGCCTTGTGACACGCTGTCACCGGCATCGGTCATCAATGTCACGGTACCGTCAGCCGGGCTGTAGAGTGTCGGGCTGACTGCAGCAACAACCCTGGCCTGCACCGATAAATCCCGGGTCAGATCGCCCCTGGTTACCGTCGCCAGACGCAAACGTTCGGCCGGGATACTGATATCGGTCGTACTGTAGCTTTGCACCTTAGGGATAACTAACAGCAGCAGGCCGATGACAAGCAGCACACCCAGCCCTCCCCAGATATACAACGGGCGCCTGGATGGTGAAGACAGTACTTCATCCTGACCACTGGTATCAGCTATTTTCATTCTTGTCTCTGATTGATATGGGTTTCAGGGTAAGTCGCGGGAAAGGTGCAAAAGGTTTATTTGGGATGGAAAAAAATATGAAAACAAAGAAAAGTAGGGTCAGAGTAAACTTTTTTCCAGAGTAAATATTTGCCTGACGGGGACCCTAAAAAGTTTACTCTGACCCTACTTATTAAAAAGGCCGCCTGAGTGGCGGCCTTGCTGCGTGGTTAAGCTAAGAGCAGATTATTCTTGTGCTGGCTTAACAAATTTCAGTGTCATTCTGTCGCTTTCGCCTATGGCCAGATAATGATCCCGGTTTTCTTCTCCTAAGCGCAGGCTGGGGGGCAGGGTCCATACGCCTTTGGGATGATCTGCTGAATCCCTTGAATTGGCATTGATATCTGATGAGGCGGCCAGTTTAAAGCCGGCATGCTCCGCCGCTTTGATGACCACGGCTTCGTGCATATAACCGCTTTGCTCCATATCCTCAGCAGGGCGATCTCCGGGCAGGCGGTGTTCTACCACACCCAGGACACCTCCCGGTTTCAGGGCTTTATAAAAAGACGCAAAAACCTTATTCAGATTTTCTTCACCGGCACCGCGCATATACCAGTTATGCACATTACGGAAGGTCAGTACTCTGTCAGCACTGCCAGCAGGGGCGAAATCCAGTTTTTGTGGCGGCTGGAATACGCTGACTTCCACCTTGCCGTATACATCCTGGTTTGCTTCCACTTTCTGCATAAAGTTTTTATGGGAGCGCTGGTAGTATTCCACATCAGAGTTGGGATCAAAGTGGGCTGCGATCAGTTTGCCGTTGTCTTTTAGGTAAGGGGCAAGAATTTCTGTGTACCAGCCACCGCCCGGGGAGATTTCAACCACTGTCATATCTGGCTTTACATCGAAAAAGCGGAGCGTCTGCTGAGGGTTACGATATTCGTCTCTGGCCTGATAGGAGGCGGTGCGGTGTTCACCTATGACCGCCTGCTGCAATTCGTTGGCCTGCGTCAGTGGCGAGGTGCTGATTAGCACAGTGGCGCAGAAGCCACAGAGGGTTTTTATTTTATTCATATCCTTCTCCTTTGGTTATTGTTCAAACGGGTTACGTGATGCGGCTTTATTCGGATCCTATTATTATCACGCTTTGGCGTTGGTGTGGTGTTTTTCGCTCACAGGTGCAACTGGCAGGATAAATGACAGTTGTGATATCTGCAGCATCAGGTGCTCAGCGCCAGTAACTCACGATATTCATCCAGCGCGTACTGATCGGTCATCCCCGAAACCATATCCTGCAACAGGCGACAGCGGTAGTAGCCCTCCCAGAGCCGTAGTTGCCCGGGGTCTGTTATCTTAAGTTGTCTCATCGCCTCGCCATAGGCGCTGACATGCTTATTGGGCAAACGCCTGGCCAGTCTGGATTCAATCAGCAAATCCCGGTGACCGCCGCTGATCACCTGATTAAACTCCTCAGTATCCAGTTCCAGCAGGGGGCGATACTGATTAAGCAATTCAGAGATAATCCGGTACCCCTGCAGCTCAAGGGTCTGTACTTCCTCAACGCTGAATATATGTTTGATGGCGACCTGTTTAAAGGTTTCGATCAGATGGTGACAAAGAGAATCATCCTCCAGCAAGGCCCGGTTCAGGCGGCCATGGTAAATATCATCAATGTTGGCGATAAAGCCCTCTGCAGCGTGATGCACCAGCGGGTGGATAAGGTTAACCCTGAGCCAGACGAAAAACTCATGGGCTTTGTTAATCGGCTCTTTGTCTGCCCGCTGGGTAACGTACTCCATCACCTGACGAAAGCTTTTGGGCTTTTTACCCTCGCTGGCAAAACAAGGAATATCCGCTTTACCCTTGCCATCATCAAAGGTTGAGATCAACAGTTCCGCCAGCCGGTGATAACTGAGCAGGCCTTTTTCGACACCATCCTCAATATCAGCCAGGCAATAGGAAATATCATCTGCCGCTTCCATCAGATAAGCGAGCGGGTAGCGGGCATTCTCTTCCAGTCCCAGTTGTTCCCGCAGAGCGTTGACAAATTCCTGTTCAGTCAGATAGAAGCCAGGTTTTTTCTGCAGATAGTCCAGTGCTGCGCCTTTTGCTGGCCGGGGCTGATAAGCCGGGCGGGTATATTTGAGAATACAGGCACTTTGCATATAGGTCAGATTAAGGCCCAGCAGAGAATGGATAAGACGAATGGCCTGCGCATTGCCTTCAAAATTACTTAAATCGGCGATCAGTTTATCCGCCAGCGGTTGTATACCGGACTCTGAGTTTCTGAACAGCGGGAGTTCGGGCAGATACTGACGAAACCATTTGGTAATGGCCGCTTCACCAAAGTGACCAAAGGGCGGGTTGCCAATATCATGCATCAGGCAGGCCATTTCGACCAATGACTCGATGGCCCGCTCCAGTCCATCCAGTCCGTAGGCCTTGGCGTCATCGCCCAATTTGTCGAACAGGGTGCGAACGATAAACCGCCCGGTTTGCTGCACTTCCAGTGAGTGGGTGAGGCGGCTGCGCACCGCAGCATTACGCTCAAGGGGGAAGACCTGGGTTTTTTGCTGTAGGCGGCGAATGGCGGCAGAGTTGATGATTCTGCCCCTGTCACTTTCCAGCGCCCGCTCCAGCTTACGGATGCTGTCAAAGGTGCCGCCGCCATAGGGTCTGCTCAGGTCTATGCGATCACGAAAATTAATACTCATGGGTTGTTCCTACAGACGATGCTGACTTAACTGGGGGATGGTGAGAGATATAATGATCCCCGGGGGCAACCACTATGCTTATTCAAGGCGCATAAAAAACACCTGATAGACTGTATCGGCCGGATTGTGACCGACAGCACTGATGACCCGATAGCGATATTCTTCTCCCGCCTTATTCGTAACACAGGCTTCCATACTGATTTGTTGCAGACCTTTGTCCTCGGCCAACTCCCATTCCAGTTCCCACTGACTGGCCACTACTGCCCGGTATGTCGGATCCGGGTAGGCCAGCTGCCACCAGTGGTCTTTGTCCGGTATCTGTGCAAGGGTAAAACCAAATTCATCGATAAAAGCCTGATTAACAAAGGTCACTTTATGGTTGTTGCTATCCTCTGCCGGTTCACCAAGCAACGCAGGGAAAGGCAATGTTTGCAGGAATTCCTGATACTGTGGCTTATCCATGAGGTGGTGCCATCTGTTATTAATATGGGCATACTAAAACCAGATTGATCAGTGTTCAACTCAATCAGTGAAATGTCAGTCCTGCCATACCAATTGGCGGAAGTGATTGCGGCACATAGATACATACTTATCGTTACCACCTACGTCGACCTGTGCGCCCTGTTTAATTGCCTGGCCGAATTCATCCATGCGCACCACGAAGTTGGCCTTGCGACCACAATGACAGACGGTTTTCAGCTCTACCAGCTTGTCGGCCCAGGCCAGCAAATAGTGGCTGCCTTCGAAGGTTTCACCGGCAAAATCAGTGCGCAGGCCATAGGCCAGTACCGGAATATCAAGCTCATCCACGACAAAGGTTAACTGACGCACCTGTGTTTTGGTTAAGAACTGGGCTTCGTCGACAAACACACAGTCAATGGGTATTTTTTTGTCCAGACTGTGGATTTGCTCAAGCAGGTGAGTGCTTTGGTCATACAACTGTGCTTCTGCTTCCAGGCCAATACGGGAAGCCACTTTACCGCGACCGAAACGGTTATCCAGTGCGGCGGTAAAGAGCACAGCATGCATACCCTGCTCACGATAGTTATAAGCGGATTGCAACAGAGAGGTGGATTTACCGGCATTCATCGCCGAGTAATAAAAATACAGTTGGGCCATACTGATTCCGGAGGAAGGCGCAGTAACGAAAGGGGACTATTGTGCCGGTTATTGACGGCTAAGAGAAGTCATAGGTAAAAAGGGAGCTTCTGGCTCCCTTCTCTTCAAGGCATAGCTTACCTGCGCGATTTTCGCAGCATTAAAGTTGCCAGCCCGGCGCACAGAAGAAGCAAAGGCGCTGGCTCCGGTACCTGCTGTACTTCAAAGTTAAATACCGTGTCATTGAGGCGTACATTATCTGCAAAAGCATGGTAATCACTGCCAATAGATGACCCCACACCGACACTGATACCGGCAATATAAGCCGTAGCTGAATACCAGCTTGCATCCATCCAGTCACTGATACTCTGATTTACCTGGGCACCTGAAGATAATGTTACACCTATGCCTGACTCCCAACGCCAGAACGCATCGTCACTGCCTGTGGTATACCAGGTTTCTTTATCTGTGTTGCCATAACCATTGTTATACGCCCCTTCCCAGATTAATTCACTGCGCTGATCTCCGTCCCAGATATGCAGGCGTAGTGCTGGTGTGGCGTCGGGGTGCAGATTGGAGAGGCTGTCATCGGCAATCATCCAGTCAAAGCCAAAATCCAGCACATCACTGAGCAACATCAGGTTTGAGCCCGGATCATAGAAGTTTCCGAGCCCTACAAAACGGGTACGATCACCGAATAATTCCAGGGAACCATTGCCTGCTCTGGCCCTGCTGTCGGTAATGGCACTGCTGCCACCACCACTGTTTTCACCACCCGGGTTACCCCATTGCAATGTGTCGTCGTAGACAATGGTATTGGCTTGCGTGGCCATAGAGCCGGCAAGCAGTGTAAGTAGCAAGTATCTTGTGATTTTCATCGATTCACCTTTTTGTTGATTTTCATTTAGTGCGAAATATCACCAAAACGCTGCCAAGGCAGGAATACAACGGTGTCTGTTGTGCATAAATGCAAACATCGACAAAGCAAAGATCAAACCAGTTAGATAACGCTTTACTAATCAATAGATTATTCCGGATGAAACTGGAGTGAAGAATTTTCTGTTAAAGAAGCTGACGCTTATGGACGGATTTTACTGCCGCTTTGAGTGACGTTGCTGCTGAGTCACATCTATTGTTATAAGTTACTGAAATCCATTTTGATCGAGAAATTGTATGAATAAATGGCTGTTGTTAAGTATTGCAATTCTGACCGAAGTGATAGCCACTTCATCACTAAAGGCCAGTGATGGCTTTACCCGTTTGCTGCCCTCGGTTGTCGTGATAATAGGTTTTGGTCTGTCGTTTTATTGCCTGTCACTGACCCTGAAAGTGATTCCTGTAGGCATTGTGTACGCTATCTGGTCTGGGGTGGGTATCGTACTGATATCAATAGCAGGCTGGTTGTTCTTCGGTCAGAAACTGGACTGGCCGGCTATAGCAGGCATCAGCCTGATCATTCTCGGGGTGGCGGTGATGAATCTGTTTTCCAAATCTGTGCCGCCGGTATAAATCTGCATTTGTCTCTTGCATTGCCGTAAATTTCAACTATTATGACGATCCGTCAATAAATGACGAATCGTCAAATAATGAATTTCAGGCTTAGCTGTAACCAACAAAATGGCAGTTCCTGCTTACTGCAGGGATTCAAGAACAAGCGCCAGCGGGCTTTTGCTGAGCGTGAACAGGAGTTATTGGCTCTGGCCGAGCAGTTAATGGATCAACATGGCTTTGCTGCTTTGACCATGGACAAGCTGGTGGCTGCCTGCGAATACTCGAAGGGCACGGTATACAACCACTTTTCCAGCAAGGAAGATCTGCTCTGCGCCTTATGTACCCGCAGCATGCAGGTGGAATTGGCCTTGTTTGAAAGGGCGCTGGCGTTTGAGGGCGGTAACAGAGAAAAACTGCTGGCGCTGTGTTTTGCCTATCGATTGCACGCGCTGATTAACCCTACCTTGTTTTATTCTGTGCTCAGCGCCAAGACACCTGCAGTGATGGAAAAGGCCAGCGCCGGGCGACTGGAACATCAGCAACAGCTGGAGCAGAAACTCGGTGATGTGGGTGACAGAATCTTTACGCAGGCGATGAAAAGCGGGGAATTACCTCCAACAGAACAACGAACGGCCAGCCAGCTAACCTTTGCTGCCTGGGCGCTGATGTTTGGCAGCAATGCGCTGTTTAATGCCGCCAGCGAAGCGCAAATGTTGCAGCAACTGGACGCCGAGCAATCCATATTACTGAATATTAATCTGCTGCTGGACGGGATGAATTTTTCTCCCCTGAGTCATGAGCATAACTATGCGCAGAGCTGGCAGCGTATCGCAGATCAAATTTTTGCCGAAGAAGTGGCTTTAGTAAAAAGGAAAGTACGATGAAATCAATGTGGTTGAAGAATATCCTGCAACGGCCGTGGCTGGTGTTACTGATTGGGATACTGTTTATTGCTGCGGCTGGTTATGGTGCCAAGGATCTGTATTTTCGTGGCGATTATAAGGTTTATTTTCAGCCCGATAATCCTCAGTTGCTGGATTTTGAGCAGATGCAGGAGGAGTTCAGCAAAAACGAAAACGCCAGCATCATTGTGGCGCCACCAGAGGGTGAAGTCTTTAACCCTCAAACGCTGAAACTGATTTACGAGCTTACCGATGCGGCCTGGCAGACCCCGTATTCGACCCGGGTCGATTCGCTGGCCAATTTCCAGCATACATGGGCACAAGAGGATGATCTGATTGTTGAGGACCTTATCCTCGAGCCTGATGCTCTGAGTAGTGAAGAAATCGCACGGATAAAATCCGTGGCCCTTAACGAGCCCAATCTGGTGAATAAGATCATCGCCACAGACGGCCAGGCCAGCATGATCAATATCACGGTGCATATGCCTGAGGAGAATAAAACCGCCGTGGTTAAGGAAGTGGCGGATCATGTACGGGCATTAACAGAGCAATATAAGGCTGACTACCCTGAGCATAAGTTTTACCACACCGGTATTGTGTTTATGAACGAAGCCTTTGCGGTAGAAGCACAAAAAGATGTGGAAACCCTGGTGCCCTTTATGTTTCTGGCCATCATTCTGGTGCTGTGGTTTCTGCTGCGCTCTTTTACCGGCACGCTGGCCACGTTGCTGGTTATCGTGACTACTATTGTTGCGACCATGGGGCTTACAGGCTGGTCGGGTATTTTTCTCTCCACCGCGACGGTTAATGCGCCTACTCTGATTATGACCCTGGCGGTGGCCGATTGCGTACATGTGATTTCATCCATGCTGTTTGCGCTGCGCCAGGGCAAAGATAAGGCTCAGGCCCTGCATTACGCCATGGACATAAATCTGATGCCAATTTTTATCACCAGCGCCACCACCGCCATTGGTTTTCTGACCATGAACTTCTCCAATGTGCCGATACTGGCGGATCTGGGTAATGTGTCGGCCCTTGGCGTGATGCTGGCCTTTGTCTTCTCTGTGACCTTATTGCCGGCTTTGCTGATGATTCTGCCGATGCGGGTCGCCAGACAACAAAAGACTAAAGGAAAAGGTATTGAAGCCTTTGGTGAGTGGGTGATCCGTCATCATAAACGTTTGTTGCCGGTCACCTTTGTGATTGCGATATTGGCAGTGGCTGCCAGTTTTAACAACAGCGTCAATGATATTGCCACCGAATATTTCGATGACAGTACCGCGTTCAGGCAGTCTACTGACTTTCAGGAGCAGCATTTAAGCGGCATGTCGACGGTGGATTTTGCCATTTATGCCGGTGAGCCCTCGGCATTGAATGATCCGCAAGTATTGCAGGCTGTGGAAGATTTCAGTCAGTGGCTCAGACAGCAACCGGAAGTGGATCATGTGAATACCATCTCTGATACCTTCAAGCGCCTGAACAAGAATATGCATGGCGATGATCAAAGCTATTACCGGTTGCCGGGCAGTCAGGAGCTGGCCGCGCAGTATCTGCTATTGTATGAGATGTCACTGCCTTACGGGCTTGATCTGAATAACCAGGTCAATCTGGATAAATCCGCTACCCGGGTGATGGCGACCATGAAAAATCTCGGCAGCAAGGAATTTACTGATTTCGAGAAGCGTGCCACAGACTGGATGGCTGAGCGGGCTCCGGAGCTTACCGTTAAGGCCGCCAGTCCGTCACTGATGTTTGCCCATATCGGTGAACTGAATATGGACAGTATGCTCAAGGGCACCTTATTAGCCCTGGTGCTGATTTCCGGGTTGCTGGTGTTTGCTCTGCGCTCCTGGCGTATGGGGCTGATCAGTCTGATCCCAAATTTGCTTCCCGCAGGTATTGGCTTTGGTATATGGGGACTATTGTCCGGCAATATTAACCTCGGTTTGTCGGTAGTACTGAGTATGGCCCTGGGGATCATTGTTGATGATACAGTGCACTTTTTAAGCAAGTATCGCCATGCCAGAGGCCAGGGGCAGAGCGCCGAGCAGGGGGTGCGCTTTGCCTTCGCCAGTGTTGGCCGGGCTTTGTGGGTAACGACCCTGGTGCTGGTAATAGGTTTCAGCGTACTGTCGCTGTCATCTTTTGCCCTGAATGCCGATATGGGACTATTGACCGGCATTATTATTCTTATGGCACTGGCTGTGGACTTTTTGTTCCTGCCAGCATTTCTAATGGTATTTGATAAGCAACAAACAGCTAAGGAGCAAAGGGATGATTCGCATACACTCCATCAGACAAATTAATGGTCTGATTTTAACGGCACTGCTGCTGGCATTGCCGGTACAGGCGCAAAGCCCTGAACAAAAGGGACTGGAAATTGCCAAGGAACGTAAAGCCAGAGACAGAGGCTGGGGCGACTCTCAGGCTGAAGCCAGTATGATCCTGCGCACCGCCAGTGGCCAGCAGATTGAGCGTAAGATGCGGATGCTGTCACTGGAGATGCAGGATGATGGCGATAAAGGGCTGACTATTTTTGATCAGCCAGCCGATGTAAAAGGCACCGCCTTTTTAAATTATTCCCATGCCATTGAGCCCGATGACCAGTGGATGTATCTGCCAGCCCTGAAACGGGTTAAGCGTATTTCCTCAAGGAATAAATCCGGGCCCTTTATGGGCAGCGAGTTTGCCTTTGAGGACTTAAGCTCCTTTGAGGTAGAGAAATACAGCTATAAATTTCTGCGTGATGATAAGATTAACGGTCTGGACAGCTTTGTGGTGGAACAAACCCCGGCCTATGAGCACTCCGGCTATACCAAAATGATAGTATGGATAGACAAGGAGCATTATCGTGCCCACAAGATTGAATACTACGATCGCAAGGGCAGTTTATTAAAGACCCTGACCATGCATGATTTTGAACTCTATCTGGATAAATACTGGCGGCCAATGAAACTCTCTATGGTGAATAATCAGAACCGCAAGAGCACCGATCTGATTACTCATGAGCTTAAGTTTCGTACCGGGCTGGAAGAAAACGACTTTAACCAGGCAACCCTGAGGCGTGCACGTTAACGCACCCAATAGCTTAAACAGCGAGGACCAGAGCAGCGTGAAAAGGACACTTGTTACACTCAGTCTGCTGGCCAGCTTTACTGCGCTGGCAGACACTCAGACCTACCTTAAAGCGGCCATTGAACAGCGCTTCTATTTTCAGGATGCGCTGTATGAGCCGCAGCACAACAGCGATATTTCGGTGTTTATCGAGCCGGAACTGTATTACAGCTGGAATCAGGGCACTGGCAGTATCAATATCAAGCCCTTTGTGCGCTATGACAGCAGAGATTCAGAGCGCACGCACTGGGATCTGCGCGAGTTTGTATGGATGCAGATTGGGGATGAGTGGGAAATGCGCGCCGGTATCAGTAAGGTATTCTGGGGCCAGACTGAGTCACAGCACCTGGTGGATGTGATCAACCAGACGGATTTTGTCGAAGCCATTGACGGTGAAGACAAACTTGGACAGCCTATGGTGCAGTTCTCTCTGATCAAAGACTGGGGAACGCTCAGTGCCTTTGCCTTACCTTATTTTCGTGAACGCACCTTTGCCGGACCCGAAGGGCGTTTTCGCAGTCCCATCGCTATAGACACCGACAATCCACTATACGAATCCGATGACGAAGAAAAAAATCTGGACTGGGCGCTGCGCTATTTTCAGTATTTTGGGGCTGTGGAAATCGGCTTGTCCTACTTTGACGGTACTAACAGAGAGCCGGATTTTGTTCCTCAGCCAGGCGAGGATGGGGTGAGTCTGAGACCTTACTATGGGCAGATGCAGCAGACCGGTCTGGATATGCTGGCCATTGCAGGGGGTACTCTGTACAAACTCGAAGCCATTCATCGTAAATCCACCGATGAAGACTTTTACGCCCTGACCGCAGGCTTTGAGCACACCTTTGTTGGGGTGCTTAACAGTGCCTATGATATAGGCTGGCTGATGGAGTATCAGTACGATGAACGGGGCGAGCAGGCTACCAGTCTGGGCCAGAATGACCTGATGGTCGGCAGCCGTATTGTATTTAACGATATCGATGGTACTGAAGTGCTGATCGCCTATGTGCAGGATCTGGATGAAACCAGCAGCCGCTCGGGCTTTATCGAAGCTTCCAGCCGTATCAGCAATAACTGGAAGTGGCGGGTCGATGGCTGGTTCTTCAGCTCAGATACACAAAACGAGCCCACTTATCTGCTGCGCCGGGATGACTATATCCAGTTTAGTCTGGAGTACTATTTCTAGTAGTGGAAGCCGTCTGCATAAAATTTACCGCAGAGACGCCGAGTACGCGGAGAATTAACACGATGATTCTCTGCGCCCTCCGCGACTCAGTGGTGAATATTGCCTTTCCTGTGGTTAGGGGTAAAAAGCCTTTAACCACGAAAAACACTAAAAGCACGAACTTATACTGGTTCTCGCAGAGGCGCTGAGACGCGGGGGTTTAATGGCGCAAGTTCTTTCTCTGCGCCTTTGCGCCTCTGCGAGATGGAATTTATTCGACAAATATTCTGAATCAAGTCGAATACATTCCGTCCTTAGGTTCGCGGGACAATACATCCCTGTATCCGCTTTCGACCCTACAAAGATCTGCGTTCCCCTGTAGGGCCCAATTTATTGGGCTGACAGCGGTGTAGCCCGTCAAGAAGCGAAGCGGATTGCGGGATGAAACGGCAAGAACCCGTATTCCGCTTCGCTGCATACGGGCTACGCGAAAAAGCGCGTATTCAGATACAGATGCACCAGCACCCCTGCCGCATAACCAAGCAGGATCACCGGTGTCCATTTCAGATGACTGGCAAAGGTATAGTAGCCTCGGGCCTGTCCCATCAGGGCCACGCCTGCGGCGGAACCGATGGATAACAGACTGCCGCCGATACCGGCTGTCAGGGTGATCAGCAGCCACTGGCCGTGGGACATTTCCGGCATCATGGTCAGCACCGCATACATCACCGGAATATTATCCACCACCGCTGACATCAGCCCCAGTACGACGTTCGCTATAGTCGGGTTCCAGCCGTGATAGAGGAAGTCTGACATGATCGACAGATAGCCAATAAAGCCCAGGCCGCCCACACACATCACCACGCCGTAGAAGAACAATAAGGTGTCCCACTCGGCGCGGGCGACCCGGCCAAATACATCGAAGGGCACCACAGAGCCTAAACGTGCGAGCTTTTCCTGATCACCGGCACGCTCGGCCATTGCCCGTTTACGGGCAAGAGAGCCGGGCAGGGTGACGCGCAGAAAGTAGCCAAAGAACTGTAAGTAACCCAGGCCCATCATCATACCCAGTACAGGCGGAAGATGCAGTGTGGTTTTCAGCACTACGGCTGTAGCGATAGTCAGCAGGAAAAGAGTGAGAATTCGCAATGCACCTCGTTTCAGCTCCACTTCTTCACTGAAATTGGCGGGTTTTCTGTCTTCGATAAACAAAGACATGGCCAGGGCTGGCACCAGATAACTGATCAGCGCAGGTAAGAACAGCGCAAAGAATTCAGTAAATTCCACCACATTAGCCTGCCATACCATCAGTGTGGTGATATCACCAAAGGGGCTGAAGGCACCGCCGGCATTGGCCGCTACCACAATATTCACGCAGCTCATGGCGATAAATTTCTTATCACCGTCGGCTACTTTCATCACTACGGCGCAGAGCAACAGGGCGGTAGTGAGGTTATCGGCCACAGGGGAGATACAAAAGGCCAGAATACCGCTGATCCAGAACAGCTGTTTATAACTGAAGCCTTTTTCCACCATCCAGGCGCGCAGACCGTCAAACAGGCGCCGCTCCTCCAGGGCGTTGATATAGGTCATGGCCACCAACAGGAACAACATCAGCTCGGCAAATTCGAGCAGTGCATGACGGAAGGCGTCGGTGCTCTGTTCTGGCATACCGACTGCGGTATACTGCCAGGCGATAAGGGTCCAGATAATACCGGCAGCGACCAGTACAGGTTTGGATTTGCGCAGATGGATTTTTTCTTCCAGCATTACCAGTACATAAGCCAGCACAAAGATAACAATGCAGGCCAGGCTGGCGGTGGTAAGGGTAATATCCAATGTGCTGCTCGCGGCAAAAGCGGCAGGGCTGACCAGGATAAGAAAAATCGTGGCCAGGAGTACAAGGCTCCTTTGACAGTTCATTTGTTGTGTCCCGAGTAGTTAAAAAATCTTGTACCAGGCAAGCATTGCGCCTACGCTGAAAATCCTAAGACTGTCGTTGTTGCTGATAGCCACAGAGTATTGGTCTGCAGCGCCTCTTTTATAATTGATTCTGTTTTCGAGACAGGGTTTCAGCGGTGGCGAAGTATAAGGAATCCCGGCAGGTGATTCAATCAGGACTTTAGTCTCAGGGGCTTTTTATCACCAATGACCAGTGACTACTCTGAAAGGCTTATCAGAGGTGTTTGATGTGTATGGCGCCGGCTGAATGATTGGTCAGCATGGTAATCAGTTTTTCAGCTTCATGGGCCGCCACCGCCAGTTGTAAACTGACCTGCTGCTGGTAATCAGGTTCATCTGCCTGAACATCGTATTGACTGAGAATATGGCGAACCTGTGATTCCAGTGCAAAATCAAAGGTCAGCAGCAACCTTGTGCGGGTGATATGGGTTCTGACAGATAACAGTTCAAGTACCCCACTGACAGCGTCAGAATAGGCCCGTTGCAATCCTCCGGTGCCGAGTTTGGTACCGCCAAAATAGCGCACCACGGCAACCACAACCTCGCCCATGCCGGAATATTGCAGCACCTTAAGCATGGGCATACCTGCGGTGCCGCTGGGCTCTCCATCGTCACTCATGGACATCACTGTGGTATCCGGGGCGCCGGCAATATAAGCCCAGCACACATGGCGGGCTTGTGGGTGGCGCTCACGGACAGAACGGATAAAATGCTCTGCCGCCTCTCGGTTGTCGGCATGATCGGCATAACAGATAAAGCGGCTGCGTTTGATCTCTGATTCAAATTCAGCCGCTGCGGATGGGATCAGATACTGCGTAGCGGCCAAGATCAGGCCTTCAGATGCTTCGCATGAAAGCGCAGATGTTGTTCGATAAAGCTGGCGATAAAGTAGTAGCTGTGATCATAGCCGGGGTGATAGCCAAACTCTGCTTTGACGCCGGTTTTCTCACAAACTTCCTCCAGTGGACGGGTAAGACGCTGGCTCTCCAGAAAATTATCCGCCAGCCCCTGGTCGATTTTAATCGGAATATGCCAGTCTGCCTGCTTATTTTCCAGCAAGTGGCAGGCATCGTATTGCTGCCATTGTTGTTTATTTTCCCCTAAGTAGGCGCTGAAGGCCTTTTCACCCCATGGGCAATCAACGGGATTTACAATAGGCGCAAAAGCCGACACCGAAGTAAAGCGGCCCGGGTTGCGAAGCGCCAGCACCAATGCACCATGACCTCCCATGGAATGACCACTAATGGCAGACTTTGAAATGTTAAACTGCTGCTTAATCACACCAGGCAGCTCTTCGGCTATATAGTCATACATCTGGTAGTGGCGCTGCCAGGGGGATTCGGTTGCATTTACATAAAAACCGGCGCCCAGGCCCAGATCGTAGGCGCCATCATCGGCACCCGGCACGCCATCACCGCGGGGGCTGGTATCAGGGATCACCAGTATGATCCCCAGCTCAGCGGCAACCCGCTGTGCCCCGGCCTTAGCAGAAAAGTTCTCATCGGAGCAGGTCAGCCCCGAAAGCCAGTACAGCACGGGCAGGGACTGTTCTTTCTCTGCCTGTGGCGGTAAATACACCGAGAACTGCATCCTGCAGTTCAGCACCTGTGAGTCATGCTCAAAACGCTTCTGAACGCCATCGAAGCATTTAACGGCTGATATTTCAGTAAGTTGTGTCATAAAATCACCTTATTTACCACAGAGTAGCCCGTCAAGAAGCGTAGCGGATTGCGGGTGCTTATCCGCGAAAGCCTTTTTAACCCGGATTCCGCTTCGCTGCATCCAGACTACAGACTGAATCGCTGGGTTCGCTGAGTTTTAAACAGATCCTAATCTCCGCGGCTCTGTGATGAGCTATTTCTCTCAGGACTCATCTCACCTAACTCTTCACCCCTCACGCATCAATAATGAATCACACTGCGAATGGATTTGCCCTCGTGCATTAAATCAAAGGCTTTGTTGATATCCTCAAGGCCCATGGTGTGGGTGATAAAGGTATCCAGCTCGAATTCGCCGTCCATATAGCGCTGCACATAATCGGGTAACTGACTGCGGCCTTTTACGCCGCCAAAGGCGGTACCGCGCCATACCCTGCCGGTAACCAGCTGAAAGGGACGGGTTGAGATTTCCTGCCCGGCCCCGGCCACACCAATAATCACCGATTCACCCCAGCCCTTGTGACAGCACTCCAGTGCCGAACGCATCACATTGACGTTACCAATACACTCAAAGGAGAAGTCTACACCACCGTCGGTTAGCTCTACGATCACCTCCTGAATGGGTTTATCGTAGTTTTTGGGGTTAACGGTATCGGTTGCGCCGAGCTGACGGGCAATATCGAACTTATCTTCGTTGATATCGATGGCGATAATCCGGCCGGCCCCTGCCATACGCGCTCCGATCAGCACCGACAGACCAATCCCGCCTAAACCAAATACGGCCACCGTATCGCCTTTTTGTACCTTGGCAGCGTTGGTGACGGCACCCATACCTGTTGTCACGCCGCAGCCGAGCAGGCAGACTTTTTCCAGCGGGGCGTCTTTGGGGATTTTCGCCAGTGCAATTTCCGGAACCACCGTATGCTCAGCAAAAGTGGAGGTGCCCATATAGTGGTAAATGGGCTGGCCGTCTTTACTGAAACGGGTGGTGCCATCGGGCATCAGGCCTTTGCCCTGAGTAGCGCGAATCGCCTGACAAAGGTTGGTTTTACCGGATTTGCAGAATTTACACTCGCCACATTCCGGGGTGTACAGCGGAATAACATGATCCCCACCTGAATATCCTTCACCCCTTCGCCTATGGCTTCCACAACTCCTGCGCCTTCATGGCCTAAAATGGCAGGGAACAAACCTTCAGGATCATCACCGCTTAAGGTGTAGGCATCGGTATGGCAAACACCGGTGGCGACAATACGCACCAGTACTTCGCCTTTTTGTGGTGGCATCAGTTCCACTTCTTCTATGCTGAGGGGTTTACCGGCTTCCCAGGCAACGGCGGCGCGGGTTTTAATGGTTTGCATTCTAGGCTCCTGAATCAATTGGGTAGCAGTGCCATTAGTCTAACAACTTCAGTATGAATTGGATCACTACCTGTCGCGGATCCCTGCCTTTTGCCTGATAACTGGCGATAAAGTAAGCTGTTAGTCTGATTTTACAGATTGCTGCTGTTGGTCTGTCCCCATGACTCCACAACAAGTACAACAATGCAAACAAAAGTTACTGCAGATGCGCGCCGAGCGTCTGGCCGCCAGTAGTGAACTGGGGAAATTTCAGGCAGGCTATGGTGGTTGTTATCTAACCACTCGGCGCTCTAGAATGCGACGAGCCGATCGATCCCCGCCGCCTGTTGTTTAATCCGGTCACCACTTACTGTATCCGGTGTGCAGAACATCACTGAGCCGGATTTCTGCCATAGGCAATCAGCGTTCCAATCAATGCGATAAAGACCCCGGTGCTGCAACCTGCAAACAGTGCTGTTCCTGTGACGCCCGCATCAATCAACAGGCCAAACAGCCAGGGTGAGCTGGCGGTGGAGAGGATCATCAAAGAGGTGGCCAGCGCGCGGATAGCGCCGAGATTGGTGGTGCCATAAACCTCGGCCCAAAGGGCATTAAACACCGGTCCGGTAATGCCAATGGATAACCCCAGTATCGCCATAAACACCGGCGCTAACCAGGGGCCATAGCCCAGCGTCAGCAACAGCATTGCCAGTAACAATGGCAGGGAAATAACCGGCACCAGCTTTCTGGCCCGGAATCTGTCTACCAGTACGCCGGACCAGATTGAGCCGGCCCAGTGCAATACGCCATAGATGATAAAGCTGCTGGCCAGCAAAGCGGTGGTCCAGCCTTTTTGCTCCAGCACATAGTTTTGCTGTATAAAAATAGCAGTCACCAGAAAAGGCCCGGCCAGCATCGCCGGTAGTACCAGCCAGAAACGCAGATCTTTGAGCACATGGCGGCGACTGTACTGGGGCCCTGTGGCATTGGCCGCGTTAACCTCAGGTGGGGCCAGCGCCGCTTTATTCAGCAGTTTACGGCTTAAGGGAATATAGATAAGCGGAATGCTTAACCCCAGCCACAGCCAGCTTTGCTGCCAGCCGAGCCAGGCAATTAACGCCACTACGATCAGCGGTAATATGGCTTCACCCAGGGGTACGCCGCAAGCCGATAAGCTAATGGCTTTGCCCCTGTCTTTGTCAAAGCTGCGTGCCATGGTGGTCTGGCCTATATGGGGCAGCAGCCCCTGACCACAAAGGCGCAACAGAAAAAATCCCAGCCACAGCCATAAGGCATTGTTGGCCAGCCACATTACCGAACAGGCGAGCATTAATCCCAGCGCCGCCGCGGAACTGAAGTTTTTCAGCGGGTATTTATCCACCTTGCCGCCCAATGCCATCAGCATCAGCCCGGAAGTCAGGGTCGCGAGTGCATAGATCAGCCCATAGTCACCGGCACTGATGGCCAGGCTTTGCTGAATACTGGCACCAAAAAAGCTGATAAAAAACGACTGGCCAAGGTTGCCCCAGAAAATGGTAATAAAACCAAATCCCAGCAATGGCCAGTGTTGTTGAATAAAGCGCCAGTAGGCAGTCATAGTGCTCCGTATCGATTTTTCTGTTGCACTGATTTTAACCTATCATGCCCTCTGAGCGCTGTTAATTAATTGTAAAATATAGATAACTTTATTCTGGTACGGGCCTTGCTTGTTGAAATATCAGGCTGCCTTGCGTATGATGCCGCGCTTTCTAATTACAGATATAAAAGCCGCAACGTGCTGATTACGCCACCCTAGAACATCTTACCCTCCTACAATGCTACTGCCCGGTTTCAGCGGCGGTTGTAACTGTATTGTCTGATATTCAGGCTATGCTTTAGACGGTCAGCAAGACCGAAAACCCGTTATTAAACATCAGGATTGACTATGTTACTGCACTCAACCAAACAGGACTGGCTGGGCAACATTCGCGGTGATCTGCTTGCCGGCATCGTTGTTGCGCTGGCTTTGATCCCCGAGGCTATTGCCTTTTCTATTATTGCTGGCGTGGATCCCAAGGTGGGACTATACGCATCCTTTTGTATTGCTGTGGTGATAGCCATAGTGGGTGGACGTCCGGGCATGATCAGTGCCGCCACCGGGGCCATGGCATTGTTGATGGTGACCCTGGTTAAAGAGCATGGACTTGAATATCTGCTGGCCGCGACCTTGCTCACCGGCGTACTACAGATTATCGCCGGTTACTTAAAGCTCGGTAGCCTGATGTCTTTTGTCTCCCGCTCCGTGGTCACCGGCTTTGTGAATGCTCTGGCCATCCTGATTTTTATGGCCCAGTTGCCTGAGCTGACTGATGTGACCTGGCATGTGTATGCTATGACCGCTGCCGGACTGGGTATTATTTATCTGTTTCCTTATGTACCTGTTGTCGGCAAACTGCTGCCCTCGCCACTGGTGTGTATTGTGGCCCTGACCATAGTGGCCGTCATGATGGGGCTGGATATTCGCAATGTGGGTGATATGGGCGAACTGCCTGATACCTTGCCGGTATTTCTGTGGCCCGATGTGCCGCTGAATTTTGAAACCCTGGCGATTATTTTCCCGTATTCGGCCGCTCTTGCTGTAGTGGGTTTATTGGAGTCTCTGATGACCGCCACTATTGTGGATGATCTGACCGATACCGACAGCGATAAAAACCGTGAGTGCAAAGGCCAGGGCGTGGCGAATGTGGGGGCCGGTCTGCTTGGTGGTATGGCCGGTTGTGCCATGATCGGTCAGTCAATTATCAATGTGAAATCCGGTGGTCGCGGGCGATTATCGACGCTGGTGGCGGGTAGCTTCCTGCTGTTCATGGTGGTGTTTCTGTCGGACTGGATAAAAATTATTCCCATGGCGGCACTGGTGGCGGTGATGATCATGGTGTCTATCGGTACCTTTAGCTGGGACTCCATCCGTAATCTTAAATCCCATCCCTTGTCCTACAATATCGGTATGCTGGCTACGGTGATTGTCACGGTTGCGACCCATAATCTGGCCTATGGCGTATTGGTGGGGGTACTTTTTGCCTCGGTATTTTTTGCCAACAAGGTCAGCCACTTTATGTACGTGAGCTCGGAGCTGGATGAAGAAACCAATACCCGTACTTATAAAGTGATGGGGCAGGTATTTTTCAATTCGGCGGATAAGTTCGCCGACAGCTTTGATTTTAAAGAAGTGGTTGATAAGGTAGTCATCGATTTGGACAGGGCTCATTTCTGGGACGTATCTGCGGTAGCTGCACTGGATAAGGCGGTGATCAAATTCCGTCGCGAAGGGGCTGAGGTAGAGCTGATCGGTCT
Source organism: Lacimicrobium alkaliphilum (assembly GCF_001466725.1). Taxonomy (NCBI): domain Bacteria; kingdom Pseudomonadati; phylum Pseudomonadota; class Gammaproteobacteria; order Alteromonadales; family Alteromonadaceae; genus Lacimicrobium; species Lacimicrobium alkaliphilum. The sequence goes on along the minus strand of NZ_CP013650.1, from coordinate 3,333,758 downwards.
GAATGAAGCCACGGAAACTATAGTGGATCGCTTCGGTGTGCATGATAAGCCTGAAGAAATTGAAAAAGTCCTGGGAGGACACTGATGAGTCAATCTGAAAAAAATCTGGTACTTGCGGGTATCGACGGCTCTGTCATCAGTGCTGCGGTGGCAGACTACGCCGCCTGGATAGCCAATCGTGTTGGCGTACCGTTAAAATTGCTGCACAACCTTGAACACAGAGAACCTCCGGCTGCGGCAGATCTGAGTGGTAATATCGGCCTTGGTAGTCGTGAATATCTGCTTGAGGAACTCACCGAGCTGGAAGCCAAGCGCAGTAAGATCTTGCTGGAGCAGGGCAAGCACATGCTTGAAGCGGCTAACGAACGGGTGAAAGCTGCGGGTATTGATTCAGCGCAGTTATGTCAGCGGCACGGCAGTCTCACCGAAACCCTGGTGGAGATGGAAGAACATATCCGGGTGCTGGTACTGGGTGTACGCGGTGAAGATCATCAGTCTGATGATGGCCTGGGCAATCATATCGAGAGCATTATTCGTGCGCTGCACAAGCCGATTCTGATCGTCAATCGGGAATTTGCCGAACCACAGCGCATAATGTTGGCTTATGATGGTAGTGAGGCCGCAGAAAAAGCGCTCGATTATCTGCTCACCAGCCCCTTGTACAAGGGCATGGATTGTCATCTTGTGCATGTGACTAAAGATGATGCTAAGGCCGATAAGTTACTTGAAGATGCCAGCGAGCGCTTGCAACAAGCCGGTTTAAAAGTGGTGACTGCCAAGCTTCACGGTGATGCCGAACAGCAATTGCTCAGTTATCAGCAGGAAGAGGATATTCAGATGATTGTGATGGGCTCATTTGGACATGGTCGCCTGCGGGAGATGCTGCTGGGCAGCTTTACCCTGAAAATGCTGAATCGCGCCAGTATTCCGTTGCTGTTATTAAGATAATGTCGGCGATGATTTATTAAACAAAAATACCGGGCTGGCCCGGTATTTTTTTGCAGGGTATTCAGCCCGGAGTGGGAAAAACAAAGGCGGCCTGTTGGCCGCCTTGTTGTTTCTCTGATGAGTGTCAAAGTGCTCAGAAGCTGTATTCAACCCCCACAGAGGCGGTCTGTGGTTTATTGGGTCTTGCACCCTGTGGAGTGCGGGCGATGATTTCCTGATTATCCAGCAGGTTCTCCACCTTAACGTACAAAGTCGTCTGGCTGTTGAGCTGATAGCGGCTGACAATGTCCATCACAAACAAAGAATCTGTTTTACCAAAGGCATCATCGCTGTTGTTGCATCCCAGGGCTACGCAGGTCTCATCAATGTACTTGGCCACCGCATAGTGGTACCACTTATCACCACTGTCCAGCGCCACGCGCAAACTGGCCATATTAGTGGGTACACCGGCCAGTTCGTCACCGTCGAATACGCCAACCACGGCATTGTCTTTAGTGATCTCAGCATTGCTGTAGGTGTAGCTGAAATCAATCGGCATGCTGTAGTTGCCTAAATCCAGGGTCTGGCTCAGCTGAATCTCCAAACCGGAAACAACCGCATCACCGGTGGAGAATGTGCCACTCTCGGCGCCGTTGCTGCAGGGGGTTGCCACTGAGCACAGCTCAGACTTATTTGAAAAATCGCTGTAAAAGACAATGGCTTCGGCGAACAGGCCATTGCGTGAAAAGCGTACACCAGCTTCATAGTTGATACTGGTCTCCGGCTCTTCTTCTGCCACAGCGCCACCGCCAAGGGGCGAGAAGCCCTTGTGTACACCCGCCAGAACCTGCCATTCACCGGTTAGATCATAAGTAAATGATGCACCGGGTAACCACTCATCGCTGTCATTACTGCGGAAGCTGCCTAAGTCGTTGCGGGCCACGTCGTTAAACTGGCGGCGCGACGATTCTACATCTTCATAACGCAGGGCCAGATTGACTTTCAGGGCGTCAGTGACCTGCCAGTTATCGGTAACCCATAAGCTCAGGGCATCGGCTTCTTCGAGGCGGTTGTCGCCGCCTGTGGGCTCGATAACAGACTGGAATACCAGGCTGCCGTTGATCTGGTCATACACATCCTGAGGCTGGAATCTGTCCATGGTATCGCGATGATCACGGACACCAATCTGAATGCTGTGATCGTTTAAATCGATACCAAGATTAGCTTCCAGGCCATAGGACTCATAGCTGCGATTATTGTTTTTAAACTTGATGCCGGCCAGATCCATGTCTCCATCGAGAATCGCCTGCGCCTCGGTATCGCCGTTGTTGGCACTGTTGATCAGGCCTCCGGCAACACCGGCTTTAAACCAGTTGCGGGCAAACTCATTGTAATAGCCCACCAGATTCAGAGACAGATTGTCGTTGATATCCAGATTATAGTTAAGGCTGTACCCTTTGTGGCTGTTGTCCATCTGGTCGATATCAGACAGGCCATAACGGCGGTTGGCATCGCGCCTGAAATCCGCATCGGTCAGACCGGCATAGGTTTCGTTGGATAGCTCTTCAGAGTATTGCAGTTTAGCCAGCAGGCTTTGATTATCGTCAGTCCATTTCAGCTTGACCACATAGTCTTCGATATCAAAGCCGGTATCACGGCTGCTGCGATCGATATCTTTAAATCCAGCGCTGCTGCGCTGTACGGTTTCCAGTAAATAACCGAAATTACCCTCGGTACCACCGATATAGGCATGGATATCACGGCTGCTGTTTTCACCAAACTGAGTGATCACCTTGCCACTTTGCTGATCAGGTATCGCCGTAGTTACCATGTTGACCACACCGCCTGTGGTCTGTGGGCCGAAGCGCAACAGCGGCGCACCTTTTAATACTTCAACGGAAGACATACGGAAAGTGGTGGGGAAATAATAGGCGGCCGGATTAGAGTAGGGGGCCGGGGCGATCATCACGCCATCTTCGAGCAGGGTGATTTTACTCGAACGACCAGAGTTGGCGGCGCGAATGCCAATGTTTGGGCGCAAACCATGCCCATCTTCTTCCTGAATATAAATACCGGGTACCGTCTTGAGTACCTGATGAATATCTGTGGTTACTTCCACCTGCATCTGCTGCTCGTCAATAACGGCGCTGGAGCCGGCAAGGCCACGGGCATCAGATTTACTGCCAATTATTTTAATGGTTTCCACTCCGGCCAGACTGACACCGGATGGTGTCATGGATTCTTCAGCCAGAGGGGTTGTACTCATCAGTGCGGCGGTAATGGCGGTTGCCAATACAGAGTGTTTCATCGGATACAGTCCTTCATCGAATATGTGTGTTTTAAAAATCGGACGGAATCTTAATTGAAATGAGAACTACTATCAATTCTAATTCGTGGGTATTTACATTTAGTCATCTGAGGCCTAATGGAAACTGAGCACAGGTGCTGTATCAGTGTCTTTAGCAGTTTATATCTCAGCGGGTGCTGAGCGAGAAGGCAGAACCAGATACTCCACAATCACCACATCCAGCCAGCGGCCATTGATCTGACCGTGCTTTTCGTAGATCCCCACTTCGCGAAACCCGAGTTTTTTGCACAGGGCGCGGCTGGCCTGATTAAAGGTAAAAATCCGTGAAATGACCTTGTGAAAGCCCCAGGTTCCGGCGGCGGTCAACAATTCGGCCAGTAATAGGGTACCTGTACCTTTGCCTTGAGCTTCATCGGCCAGATAGATGGAAAACTCGGCAATACCGGCATAACACTCCCGTGGCCGGTATTCATACAGTCGCGCAAAACCCAGTACCTGACCTTCTGATTCGGCAACCAGCAACGGATAGAGGTTATCTACCTTCAGCCACCCGGCGATATCCTTGTTGCGTCTGGGCCGGGTCTCGAAGGTGCCGGTACCCGATTCGATACCAGCATTATAAATAGCGCGGATAGCCGGGATATCTTCCTTGTTGGCATAGCGTATCTGCATGGTATTCCCTCGTTATTTTTGAGCTTATCGCTTTAGTCAAACCAGTGGCGGGTACGATTGGCAAACCATACCAGCGAGAGCATTACCGGTACTTCCACCAGTACGCCTACCACAGTCGCCAGTGCCGCGCCCGAATGCAGACCGAACAGGGAGATGGCCACCGCCACGGCCAGTTCAAAGAAGTTGGAGGTGCCAATCATACAGGCCGGTGCCGCCACATTGTGGGGCAGTTTCAGCTTTTTGGCAGCGAAATAGGCGATAGCAAAAATGCCATAGGTCTGGATCAGCAGCGGTATGGCAATCAGCAGAATAATCATTGGCTTATTGATGATGGTCCCGGCCTGAAAGCCAAACAGCAGAACAACGGTGGCCAGCAACCCGATAATTGACCAGGGCTTCAGCTGGTTAACAAAGTCTTCTATACGGCTGTGATCATTGCCTTTGTCCAGGCGTTTACGGGTCAGTGCACCCGCGACCAGCGGTAACACCACATAGAGCACCACCGACAGTAATAAGGTTTCCCAGGGCACCTGAATATCACTGAGACCGAGTAAAAAGGCGCTGATGGGGGCAAAGGCGAAGATCATGATCACATCATTGACCGAGACCTGTACCAGGGTGTAGTTGGCATCACCCTTAGTCAGCTGACTCCAGATAAATACCATGGCGGTGCAGGGGGCGACACCCAACAGGATCATGCCGGCGATATATTCACCTGCAGATTGGGGGTCTACAAAATCAGCGAACAGGCCTTTAAAGAACAGCCAGCCAAGCAGGGCCATGGTAAAGGGTTTGATCAGCCAGTTAATGACCAGCGTCAGCAACAGGCCCCTGGGCTTTTTACCCACGTCTTTAATGGCAGTGAAGTCCACCTGCACCATAATGGGGTAGATCATCAGCCAGATCAGTACCGCCACCACCAAGTTCACATGGGCATATTCCAGCGCCGCAATCTGAGCAAATACACCAGGGATAAGATTTCCCAGTATCACGCCGGCAGCAATACACAGTGCCACCCACAGAGATAAATAACGTTCAAACAGTCCCATTTTTGTTTTACCTTGTTGATTGTTATAAGTTTTCAGCTATCAGCAGCTTAGCCAAATCCGGGGGGACTCTGTGTTCTCTGCGCCTCTGAGAGATCAATAGCTCTCTTCTTTTGAACTCGCAGAGGCGCGAAGGGCTATATTTTAAATTCAGCCAGGTCGTCCGGCTTTTGTCATCCTACCCCGTCATCCTGAACGTGATTCAGGAACTGCTACATCCAACCGCGCAGCTAACGATATACTTCTCAGCTGTTAAAAAAAGATTCCGGCTAATCACACGCGGAATGACGGGGCTGGAAAGCGGTAGCTTTCCTCACCCCTACCTCTTCACTTAGTTACACTGACTTCTGATTAACCCGCTGCATCAGTTGCTCTGCGCTTTCTACCCGCTCTGAATAGCGGTCGGTCAGATAGGCAGAATTATCCCGGGTCAGCAGGGTAAATTTCATCAGCTCTTCCATCACATCCACAATGCGGTTGTAATAGCCTGATGGCTTCATGCGACCGTCTTCTTCGAATTCCAGAAAAGCCTTAGCCACAGAAGACTGATTGGGAATAGTGAGCATGCGCATCCAGCGGCCCAGTACTCTGAGCTGATTAACCACATTAAAGGACTGAGAGCCACCACAGACCTGCATCACTGCCAGGGTTTTACCCTGAGTCGGACGCACGGCACCGGCTGATAACGGGATCCAGTCAATCTGGGCCTTCATAATACCGGTCATGGAACCATGACGTTCCGGTGAGCACCAGACTTGTCCTTCAGACCAGATAGCCAGCTCGCGCAGTTCCTGAACTTTGGGGTGACTGTCAGGCGCATCGTCGGGCAGGGGTAAACCGGATGGATCAAAAATGCGGGTTTCAGCGCCCATCACATCCAGCAATCTGGCACACTCTTCAATCACCAGGCGGCTGTAAGAGCGCTGTCTGAGCGAGCCGTACAGCAGCAATATTTTCGGTTTATGGGTGGATAAGGACGTTCTGAAGTCGTCGCTTTCAGGGTGCCGGAACTGCTCCTGATCAATATTTGGCAGACTGGTATCCAGTACACTCATGCCTGTGCTCCTAAATCCGTAAGCGCTTGCTGCAATTGATGCTGGCTGATGTGTTCGAGATCCAGCTTCAGCATCTGTTGCACGCGTTGTTCAATCTCTTTGATGGTGTTTCGGAACGCATCGGCTTTATCTTCCTCGCTGCCTTGCAGTTTCGAGGGATCTGCCAGGCCCCAGTGTATCTTCAGGGACTTGCCGAACCACAGGGGGCAGCTCTCACCGGCTGCAGAGTCACACACAGTGATCACTAAATCCGGGGCGAAATCTTCAAATTCATCCCAGGACTGAGACTGCAGGTCGTCAGTAGCAATACCCTGTTCTTCAAGGTAAAAAATCGACAACGGATGGACTTCACCAGAAGGCTGACTGCCTGCACTTCGTGCCAGGATACGGCCATTGCCCATGTGGTTGGTTATCGCTTCAGACAAAATACTGCGGCAGCGATTATGGGTGCAGATATACAGGATTTTCAGAGGATTCATGCCGGCTCCTTATGCTCAGTTTCACAGCATTGTGGCTGTGGTCTGTTATGCATGTGTTCAAGACGTTGGTAAAGCTGTTGTAACAGCTGCGGGTTCTCGTCGGCTGTCATTGTCAGCACCTGCCGGGCCCACAGCGCAAGGTCTTCGTTCAGGCGATAGTAAACCCATTTGCCCCGGCGCTGATCAGACAGCAAGCCACATTTGCGCAGCTCGGCAAGATGCCGGGATACCTTGGGCTGACTTAATTCCAGCGCGCAGGTGAGCTCACAGACACAGAGTTCTTCTTGTTCAGCAATTAACAACAGACTTTTCAGCCGGGTGTCTTCTGCCAGGCATTTAAAAAACGCCAGCGGTTCTGTCATCTGTCTTAACCTGTTGGATAAAATATTCGGATAATCATATATATGAAAATTCATATGTCAATGGCGTGCCCGCTAAATCTATAGTTGGTAATTGGCAACAGCCTAACGATATGATTTATAAGGATTTATGAAAATAATGATAAATACTGTTGCTTTCAGGCGACAGTTTCCCTGCTTCGTTCCCGGTCCAACCCCATAAAACAAGCATAACTTTTTGATAATTAAGAATTAAAAAATTCTGGCATCCTATTTGATGTAGTCAGTGTGAACAAGCAGAAAATTCCTGCTTAGTACAACCGTAAACGTAAGGAGAACGTGATGAAAAAATTAGCACTGATAATGTTTTTGCTTCCCTCTTCGCTGGCACTGGCTGCGAGCAATGCCGGCGAAATCTTTGACACCCTGGATCAGAATGGTGATGGCTACCTGAGCAAGTCTGAAGCGGCTTCAGAGGGCCCCCTGTCAGCCTCCTTTGACAAGTATGACAAAGATGGCGACGGCCAGATCTCGAAATCAGAGTTCGAAGCCTACCTGAATCAGTAATGATGCTTTGACTAAGGGGCCAGCCTCAGGCCCCTTTGCCCCTCGAACCGGCGGATATTCGAGCCGGTACAACAGGAAACGTAAGGAGAATATGATGAAAAAGTTAGCACTGATAATGTTTTTGCTTCCCTCTTCGCTGGCACTGGCTGCGAGCAATGCCAGCGAAATCTTCGACACCCTTGACCAGAATGGCGATGGCTACCTGAGCAAGTCTGAAGCGGCTTCAGAAGGCCCGCTGTCATCCTCCTTTGATAAGTATGACAAGGATGGTGACGGCAAGATCTCTAAATCAGAGTTCGAAGCCTATCTGAATCAATAACAACGCTTTGACTAAGGGACCCGGCCTCAGGTCCCTTAGTCCATAGCACCGTTAGCCGGCGGGCATTCATGCCGGTACAACAGGAAACGTAAGGAGAATATGATGAAAAAGTTAGCACTGATAATGTTTTTGCTTCCCTCTTCACTGGCACTGGCCGCGGGCAATGCTGGCGAAATTTTTGACACCCTTGACCGTAATGGCGATGGCTATCTGAACAAGCCTGAAGCGGCTCCGGAAGGCCCGCTGTCAGCTTCTTTTGATAAGCATGACAAGGATGGTGACGGCCGGATCTCTAAATCAGAGTTCGAAGCTTATCTGAATCAATAATGACGGTGTTACAAAGGGACTATGCTTGTGGTCCCCTCGCTGATAACGTCGCGAGTCGCCAGAATATCAGCATCCAAAGGCGGGAATTGACTGAGTTTGTGCTCCATTTCCCGCCTTATTCCAGCAAAATTACTTTCCGGGAACTTCGCAAGCTGATCCAGCAGGCTAAGTTAATTAAGAGTCCGCAAACCTTACTGGTATTACTTTACAGTCAGGGCGGCAAGTTAGCCCGGGAGTCTCATGAATTGCTGGTTGAGAGAGCTGAGGAAGTAAAGCGACAACTTGTTGCCCTTGGCGTCCGCCCTTCAGCTATTCAACTGGTTGATGACGGACACCATCAGTCGCCTTCCGCAGATTGTCGAATCGCACATGTGACCACTGTGGTGCTGGTGCAGTCTTTGACTTAGCAGATAGGGGTGGTTAAAAGACATGCTGATCCTGTCAGCATGTCTTTTTTTGATCAGAAGGGATTCAGGTCAGGTCTTTGTCCAGCATATGGTAGAGCTGATCTTTAAGTTGCAGGCGCCGGAGTTTCAATTGCTCAAGATAGTTTTCATCGTTAATCAATTTCTGCTGTTCTATTTCAAAAATTTCTTTGTCCAGTTGATGATACTTGTCTGACAGACGGGCGAAATTATCGTTGCTGGCATGGAGCTGCTGAATACGGGATTGGTGCTGTGGGAATTCGTTTTGCAGGGGATGTTTCTCTAATGGCATGGTTGTTCCTCCTTAGTTATTGACGCACAGTAAGCGTAGTCTGAGTTCAGGTTTTTTTCCTGCACTTTAAGGCTCAATTCCTGCGACAATATCTGCTTTCAAAGGTTCCTGATCTGACTCCTTAGCTACCCCGGTTTTCGGGGACGCGGACCCGCAGCGAAGCAGGTTGCACCTGAATGTCCAGTGGCAGATCCTGATATACCTCACCGTCGATAATGTACTTCTCGAGCTCATCACCACAAATCCTGATTCTGCTGGCCTGACGATGCTTTACCTGAGAATCGGAGTTATCTTGCGTGATCCCGGAAAAAGCCAGTTCTGCCAGGCTGAACAGGTGTGATTCGGGCGTTTCGGTCTCGGTCAGCCAGGTGATATCCAGCTTGCCATCGGCGATATCAGGCTGCCCTTTGCCCTGCGCCAGCAGCGAGGTAAAAGGCGCTGCATTGGCCACCACCAGTGACTGGGTATCTATTTGTTCAGGAGGCTGATCATCAAATTGCACCGTCAGTGAGTAGATTTTGTTTTGTTCAATGGCCTGCCAGAGGCCGCGCAGATAAGCCATTTGCCCGGAATTGTTTTTCTGATCGCGATCAGCGGAGGAAATCATTTTTTCCTCAAAGCCGACACCGGCGAGTAACAACATCAGTTTGCCATTACATTTCGCACTATCCATATTGATGGTCTTGCCCTCAGTAATGGCACTGCAGGCAGTATCCAGCGGCAATATTTTGCTGATACTGCCACAAAGAGCCTGAGACAGGGCGTTAGCGGTACCCATCGGAATAATACCCAGGGCAATGTCGGTATTGACCAGTGCCGAGGCCACCTGGGTAACAGTGCCGTCACCGCCGCAGGCGACCACCAGATCTGCTTTTGCCTTAACGGCTTGTTGAGCCAGGGTTTCGCCGTCAACCTCTTTAGTGGTGGTTTTGATGGTTAGCTGATAGTGCTGACTGAGCCTGTTGACCAACTCCTGCTGATATTCATCCCACTTACCGCCTCCGGCAACGGGGTTGGCAATCACCCAGGCCAGAGATTTCTGGCGAAGCTTGCCGGACTTATGCAGTTTCATTAGTTTTTTGAACTGGTGATGATTAAGGTTGGCAGTCTGGCGAATGGACTTTATCTGCCTGAGAACCTCCTTTACGGAGCCGGTTTTATTCTGCGATAGCAGATAGGCGGCCACCACCAGTACCGAACGTCCGCGGCCCAGCGCACAATGAACCAGTACCTTGCGACCATTGCGTTGCTGGTTGTCAATCCAGTTAAGTGCCTGTTGCAGTTGTTTCCTTGTGGGAGAGCGATGGTCCAGAACCGGTATATTGAGGTACGTTATTTTCTCGCCAAGTAACGACCAGTCGAGGCCATCGAACTCTGCGGTGACATCCAGTACTGCTCCGATTTGTTGCTTTTTCAGATACTCCACATCCGAAGGAAAAAGGCGGCAGGCCAGATAGAGCTGCTCTTCAATCTGCTGGATGGCAGGCACCTTATCCCGCTTACGGGCCCAGGCGTTATACACCTGCACACCCAGCAAAAAAGGCACAAAAACCCAACGGATGTAGGCAGGAATGCGACCGTCTGCACGTTTGCGGAAAATTGCCGCAATATCAAAAAAGTAGGCAATACTGACGGTAAACAGGGATAACCCGCCCCAGGCCAGTGGCAGTTTAAAATAGGGAGAGGGAGTGATCACGGCTGCAGTCACCAACAACAGGGCAGCAGCCATATAATATAACGCGAAGGGCATAATTCAGAACGCCTCAGTAAAAAGTGGTCTCTTCAGACGCTGTGATTTAATGCTTTTGCTCTGTCACGGTCGGGGACCTCTTCCTCTCAGTGCACCGGCGATGAGTGAAATAATCCACAACACGAGAAAGATGAAAAATATTATTTTCGCGATCTCAGCGGCAGCCCCTGCGATACCGGTAAAACCCAGCACAGCAGCAATAATGGCAATAACCAGAAAAATTAGCGTCCAACCTAACATAACCATTTCCTTGTTTGACAATTTTTTTAGTAAAGCCAGCGGTTGGTTTATTACACCCGCTGTTTGTTGTTACTGCATTTAGTTTAGCCTTAAATATTTGATTGTAAAACGGATATCAAACAAAACCCCTTTTAAGACAATTAGCTCCTGGCGCGCCGACAGATAGAAAATAAGCCACAAAGGGCCCGCCTGCTTGCCTGGAAAAAATAGGCCATAGGGCATCAGATTCTGGTTCATCCTCCCCACCTTGACGTTTTATGACAGTTAGCAGCTGTAACAAAATTGTTGCCCACCTTGTTTAACCTGGTTGCCGGTATGTATGACTACATAAACTCATAAAACCCGAATTGGAGAGTTCAATGCGATTCAACCTCTTTATTAAAGACTCTGTTGTTATGGTGATGATAATCAATCCTTGCTATGAAGCACGAACCCCTGCTCTGAGTCCAATATCGATATAGTCTCTCCCTGGCTGAATGCAAGGTTTCGCTGTTTCAGGCCCCATCCAGCGCTTTGGTTCAAAAAAAAATCCCCCGGAGCTACTTACTCCGTTGATTTGTTCTGAGTGGGTAAGCTCAGTTTAAAGGTAGTCTGGTTTTGATCCGAAATCGCGTCGACCTGCCCTTGATGAGCCTCTGCAATAGAGCGGACAATGGCCAGACCCAGACCAACGCCCTCGCTCTGGCGGGTTCTTGACGGGTCAGCGCGATAAAAACGATCAAATAACCTCGGAAGATGTTTTTCACTAATCCCGGGTCCGGGATTCGTGATACTCAATGTTATTGTGTTTTCTGTTGGCGAGTCCAGACGAACCTCTATCCATTTACCGGCAGGAGTATAGCGAATAGCATTAGACATCAGGTTGGAGATAGCCCTGCGAAGCATTTCCCGGTCACCCATAATTGCAGGGGCATGCCCGGTTTGCCTCAGCGTTATCTGTTTTTCTTCCGCCAGAGCCTCGAAGAATTCAAATAGCTCTTTGATCTCAACCGCCAGATCCAGTGAAACCTGTACCGGCCTTATCAGACCATGATCACTTTTAGCCAGCCAGAGCATGTCGTTAACCATTTTGGCCAGCCTTTCCTGCTCTTCAAGATTAGAGTAAAGCAGCTCGCGATACTCTTTTAACGTGCGGGCCTTACCAAGAGCTACCTGAGTCTGAGTAATCAGATTCGTGAGGGGGGTTCTGAGTTCATGGGCAATATCGGCGGAAAAATGAGACAGTCGGGTGAAACTCTCTTCCAGACGTCCAATCATCTGATTGAAGGAGGAAGTTAACTCTTGTAACTCTTTTGGCAAAGTAGCAGGGTTTAGTCTGATATGCAGGCGGTCAGCCTGAATGTCACGCATGCTTTGCGAAAGACTTCGCAACGGAGCATGCCCCTGATGGACGCCCAGCCAGGTTGCCAGCAACGTTGCCGCTCCGGTAAGCATCATTATTAACCACAGGCTGCGGCGGAATCCCTGCAAAAACTGCAAATGAAAGCCGATGTCTATCGCGGCGACTATTTTGTACTCTTTGTCTAGACTAGTGAATTGAGTAACACTGCCTCGATAAGTATTGCCGTTTGATTCCCAGGTTTGCAGATTATCTGAATGTATTTGTCTGATGGGTGAGAGACTTGCCTGAACTGGCCCGAAGTCGGCACCGGGGGTGCTGTAAATAAGCTGATTATTATTGTTCCATACCTGAAAATAGACACCATGGTGGCCTGATACCGCGTTTGACAGTGCAATTGGTAACTGAGCTTGAGTTAATGCCTGTAATGCAGACTGTTTTATGGCCCGATTCATCACGGTCAGTTCGTCTGCATCCTGTTCGGTGAAATGTCGTTCAACAGCATCCAATATCAACTTGCCGATGATCAACTGGCTTATTCCAATCGCAAGGGCAACAAAGACCATCACCCTGGCAGTGAGTGATAAGGGTCTAGTTGTCTTCATGAGCATCGTCAACTTCAATATCAAGCTTATAGCCCATACCTCGTACCGTATGGATGAGCCTGACAGAGAATGGCTCGTCAATTTTTGCCCGAAGCCGACGAATGGCGACATCGATGACATTGGTATCTGAATCGAAATTCATATCCCAGACCTGAGATGCAATGAGCGAACGCGGTAGTACCTCTCCCTGGCGGCGGACAAGCAGTTCCAGTAAGCAAAACTCCTTATGACTGAGGTTTATTTTGACACCTGCCCGTGTTACCCGCCGCTTAGGCAGATCGACGACGAGATCGGCAACTGTAAGCTGATCAGACTGAACAGGCACCGCTCCACGGCGGAGTAAAGTGCGCACTCTGGCAAGCAACTCAGCAAAAGCAAAAGGTTTCACCAGGTAGTCGTCAGCCCCCAGCTCAAGTCCTTTTACACGATCATCAACACTGTCGCGGGCAGTGAGAAAAAGTACCGGCGTGTGGTGGTCAGCTTCTCGTAGCGACTGCAAAATACGCCAACCGTCCACATCTGGCAACATCACGTCGAGAATGATCAGGTCGAAAGATTCAGTCATGGCCAGATGATGGCCATCTAAACCATTTCTTATCAAACTGACCTGAAAACCAGCCTCCGCGAGACCTTGTTGTAAATAGTCCCCTGTCTTGACTTCGTCTTCGACTAATAACAATCGCATATAACACCTCAGCTATGGCAGACACCAGTTTAAAGGAGTGTCTCCAACGGTCAGATTACATCAACATTACATTGTTGTAATGCTGGGGTCATCTGTCTGACAGAAGAGGAGCGGTATCCTGTGGTTGACTTCAGGACTTACAGTTCCGCTGTACCGGAGCTGTTCTGCTGGAACATTTTTGCTTTAACAGGGAATTAATTATGAAAACTCAACTCGTTGTTTTTGCTGCAATCTTGCCATATGCATTATCCGTTCATGCCCATGATCCCAAGGAGCATATGAAGAATGCTGAAGCGCCAGACTGTGCAGCTATGAAAAACATGGATCATGAAGAAATGGATATGAATGACCCGGTTATGCAAGCCATGATGAAAAAATGCATGAAAATGATGCACCACAATGAGAAGGATTCTCATGAAGATCATGCCAAGAAAGACACGCAAAAGACGAAAGAGGAATCGACTAAAGATTCCGGGCATGAGCATAAGAAACACTAAAGATTTTTCCGGGAGTAAAGATTAGATGTCTTGTTTCAAATGCCTTATCACCGTGCTTGGCGTGAGCGTGCTGGCTGGCCTGGGCTTTATCTACTCCGGTCTTTATCCAATGGGTGCCGACGATTCTCACAATGCGGTCACATATTGGGCACTGGACACCCTGCGTGAGCGTTCTGTTACCCGTGCTGCTGCCGATCTTGAGGTGCCTGTTGACCTCGACAATTCTGAGAGATTATTGGCAGGTGGGGCTGACTACAACGATATGTGCGCCGGTTGTCATCTTAAACCTGGTACGACACAGACCGATCTCAGCTTAGGACTTTATCCTCAGCCGCCAGACCTGAGCGCCCCGTCTGATTATGCAGGTGATGCACAGGCACAGAATAGAAAACGTTTCTGGATTATTAAACACGGTATCAAAGCGTCAGGCATGCCAGCCTGGGGGTCAGGCCATGATGACGAGCGAATCTGGAATATGGTGGCGTTCCTGCAACGGCTTCCCGAGTTGTCCCAGGCTCAATATCAGATCCTTACGGCACGGGGGGAGTCGGATGAGGCGCACTAAGGGTTCTACTTTGATACTGAAACAGGGATAAAACGGGAGAACTTTCATATGAAAATAGTTACAACAGTGCTCATCTCGGTGGTTCTCTTAGGGCGATGGATGGTGCGACTGTTCTCCGTTTATGCTTGTCGGGAGCATTACGGCAGGAATAGCAAGGAAGGGGTTAGTGCATTAGATCATGTTTTAAAGGCTGGTGATGCACAGAAAGCCAGACGGACTGTCGATGACAATGTTCTGACATTTTTCGTATTTTCAACTGCATACCGCAAATTTTTCCCCAATACCAGTATACCCGTTATCCCATTCTCGCTTCGCTTGTTCGGCATTGGTACTGGAAAGGATTATTCAATGGGCTGTGAGGACTAGTGATTATCATGCCCCCATTAAGCTGCGCGACCACTTTTACCGGAGACGGATATGTATCATATTAAAACGCTGAGCATACTAATGTTGCTACCCTTTTTTGCTGCCTGCGACGATGTGTCAGAACACAGCAGCAATCAGACGCCGGCGACGTCGCCACCGGCTGACCAAAACCAGTTCAGTACTGAGCAACAGCTGACGATCTATAAAAGCCCCAATTGTGGCTGTTGCGAGAAATGGATTGAGCATGTTGAAGCTCAGGGATTCAGGGCGACTGCAGAGCACCCGGCGGATCTGGATGTGATTAAATCGCGTTACAAGATAGCGGCCACAGAGCGCTCCTGTCATACCGCTGTGACCTCTCAGGGGTATGTGTTTGAGGGTCATGTGCCAGCACAGTTTATACGCCAGTTTCTGGCCAGCCCCCCGACTGGAGCACTCGGCCTTTCGGTGCCGGCAATGCCGGTTGGCAGTCCCGGCATGGAGGTGGGTGACAGGTTCAGACCTTATCAGATTTTATTACTGAAAAATGATGGCAGTAGTGAGGTTTACGCCAGTATTGAGAGTATGGAACAACAATACGAAAAGGGAACGCCATGAGACCTTTAACCTACCTGGGTGTGTTGCTGTTTGCTTCTGGAGGCGCAACTGACGTCCACGCTCAGCAGGACACTGAGCGATTAGCCTTAGATACTGCGGTTGTTGCAGCTATTAAAACCGATCCATGGCTCAGTGGCAGTCAGCACACGCAACAAGCCCTGAATGATGAGGCGACAGCGGCATCGACCCTGCCTGATCCGAGGGTAAGTCTGATGGCCGCGAACTTTCCGTTGAACGGTTTTGATCTAAATCAGGAAGGGATGACGCAGTTGGTCGCCGCCGTCACACAAATGTTGCCCCGCGGAGATAGCCTGAAGCTGGCGAGCCAGCAGAAACTGCAATTGGCGCAGCAGCATCCGTTGCTGCGACAGGACCGACAGGCCAAAGTGAAGGCGACTGTCACGCAGTTGTGGCTGGAGGCATTCAGGGCACAGGAGAGCATTCGTTTACTGGAACAGGACAGATCGCTGTTTGAGCAACTGATGGATGCGGCTGAAGCCGGCTACTCATCGGCTATTGGCAAAGCACGACAACAGGATGTTATTCGAGCCCAGTTGGAACTGACTCGCTTACAGGACAGGTTAACATTGCTCAGTCAGCAGCGTGAAACTGCTGAGCAACGGCTTTTGGAGTGGATAGGAGAAGACATCGGGGCGGGTGTCAGTTCAGAGTTACCCGAGCAGTCCCTTGCTCTGCCTTTGTCGTTAAAGGAAATACAACAGGTTTCAGCGCAGGCACGTTATGAGTGGATTCGCAATCATCCAGAGTTGCAGGCATTGGAGCAACGTATTAACGCTACACGCACCAGTATTGCGCTGGCCAGGCAGAAATATAAGCCTCAGTGGGGATTAACAGCTCAGTATGGGTATCGTTATGACGATCCCATGGGCTCTGACAGGGCAGACCTGTTTTCAGTGGGCGTCAGCTTTGACTTGCCGGTTTTTACGCAGAACCGCCAGGACAAGGAGGTCAGTGCCGCGGTCAATCGTACTGAAGCGATCAAAACTGAAAAGCGGTTGCGCAGCCGTCAGTTGATGGCGGCATTGGACACGGCAATCGCGCAGCTAGTGCGCCTGGGCGAAAGGCATGCCCTTTATACCGAACAACTGCTGCCGCAAATGGCGGAACAAGCCGAAGCATCGCTCAGCGCTTACAATAATGATGATGGTGATTTTTCAGAGGCAGTGCGAGCCCGTATAGCGGAGCTCAACGCCAGGATCGATGGGCTTAGCATTGCCGTGGACAGACAAAAGACCATCGCTCAAATCAATTATCTGCTCACCCAGGCGCCCATCAACCCGCAGGGACCCGCCACATCGTTTTAAAGGAAAACAGAATGAATACATTTCACAAGGTGTTGTTGGGGATTACCGTGGGGATATTGCTCGGCGCCTCCGGAGCCTGGCTACTATCAGATTCAGGCAAGCAAGAGACAGCGGGTTCTGATAACTCACCGCAGCCGCTCTATTGGGTGGCTCCCATGGACCCTAATTATAAACGTGACCAGCCGGGCAAGTCGCCTATGGGGATGGATCTGGTTCCGGTGTATGAAGATGGTGATGACGAAGCAGGTATAGTGAAAATATCTCCTGCGGTAGTAAATAACCTTGGTGTACGCAGCGCGACAGTTAAAACAGGTCACTTGCAGCCACTGGTGAAAACCGTCGGTTATGTCCAATATGATGAAAACCGGTTGGTGCATATCAGTCCCAGAGTCGAGGGCTGGATTGAAGAGCTTTTCGTCAAAGCGGCAGGGGATCCGGTTACGCAGGGAGAGCCGCTTTTCGCGCTCTATTCGCCAACGCTGGTGAATGCACAGGAAGAGTTATTACTGTCACTTAAGCGCAATAACCCGGCTCTGATCGATGCGGCTATTGAGCGATTGTCAGCACTGCAGGTTTCACAGACTGACATCGACAGGTTACGAAAAACACGCAAGGTCAGCCAGACTCTTACTGTTACGGCCCCGCAGTCCGGCGTGCTGGATAATTTGTCAGTGCGTGAAGGTATGTTCGTTAAGCCTGGCATGAGTATGATGAGCATCGGTCAGCTGGAGCATATTTGGGTGATTGGCGAAGTTTTCGAGCGCCAGGTCGGCCTGGTAGGCGAAGGGGATAAGGTGCGCCTGCGGCTTGATTATCTGCCGGCACGTGAATGGACTGGCCAGGTTGACTATATCTACCCATCGTTAAATACCGATACAAGAACCGTCCAGGTGAGGGTGCATCTCGATAATCCTGATCAGTTTCTCAAGCCCGGCATGTTTGCACAAATGGAGATTGAAACCCAACCCAGAGAAGAAGCGCTATTGATTCCGCGGGAGGCACTGATTCGCAGCGGCGCACAGTCACGCGTTGTTGTGGCGCTGGGGGATGGGAAATTCAAAT
Organism: Lacimicrobium alkaliphilum; assembly: GCF_001466725.1. Lineage (NCBI taxonomy): Bacteria > Pseudomonadati > Pseudomonadota > Gammaproteobacteria > Alteromonadales > Alteromonadaceae > Lacimicrobium > Lacimicrobium alkaliphilum. Next base: position 3,315,972 of record NZ_CP013650.1, on the reverse strand, counting down.
CAGTGGCGGTTGAGGTCGGTCATATTGCGCAACACCAGGTTGAGATACTGGCGGGTTTGAATAGCAACGAACGCATTGTGACATCGGCGCAATTTCTGATTGACTCGGAGTCCAGCAAGACGTCGGACTTTAAGCGTATGGACGGGTATACACAGCAGAATGGAGCAACGGAAGAGCAGACAAGCGCTGAAGCCGAATCAGTTTGGGTCAGTGCCCGCGTCGATAGTTTAATGCCGGATCATCGTAAGGTTACGCTGCAACATGATGCCATACCGGAATGGCAATGGCCTGCCATGACCATGGACTTCACGGCTCAAGATGGTATCGCTCTGGATAGCCTGCAGCCGGGAATGCGCTTGCATGTGCAGATTACGCGAACCAGCAGCGGTGACTATCTGCTTACCCGCATTCATATTCCCGAACAGGAAAAAACAGAGGATCCTGACTCAGATGGAGAAGATCACAGTCAGCATCGGGGGAAGGCGTATGATGCCACGGTGAAGTCACAACCCCAGACGAAGAGCAACAGCAAGGAGCATCATCATGATTAAATCGGTTATCCGCTGGTCTGTCGGTAATCGCTTCTTCGTGTTGTTGGCAACCCTGATGTTGGTCGGCATTGGGCTCTTTTCTCTGAAAAATACCCCTGTAGATGCGATTCCTGATTTGTCGGATGTGCAGGTTATCATTAAGACCAGCTATCCAGGTCAGGCACCTCAGGTAGTGGAAGATCAGGTGACCTACCCACTGACTACCGCGATGCTGTCCGTGCCGGGTGCTGTCACCGTGCGTGGGTACTCTTTCTTTGGTGACTCTTATGTCTATGTGATCTTCGATGAGGACACTGATGCCTACTGGGCGCGTTCGAGGGTGCTTGAATACTTATCGCAGGTGGCGCCGACATTGCCCGCGAGCGCCAGACCGCAATTGGGTCCTGATGCGACAGGGGTCGGCTGGGTGTACCTGTATGCGTTGGTAGATCGCAGCGGTCAGCATGATCTCAGTCAGTTGCGTAGTCTTCAGGACTGGTTTTTAAAATATGAATTGCAAACCGTCCCCGGCGTGTCTGAAGTCTCAGCAATCGGCGGGATGGTAAAGCAATATCAGGTCAGGGTGAACCCGGAAAAGCTGCGCGCATTTGGCATCCCTCTGGCGCATATTCAGACAGCCATACAGCGGGGAAACCAGGAAGTTGGTGCCTCCGTGGTGGAGATGGCCGAAGCAGAATATATGGTGCGGGCGACCGGTTATATTCAGGGGATCGAGGATTTGGCGACGATTCCCCTGGGCGTCGAAGCCAATGGCACCCCCTTGCTACTTAAAGACGTAGCCGATATAGGGCTGGGCCCGCAGATGCGCCGCGGAATTGCTGAACTCAATGGCGAAGGAGAAACAGTTGGCGGCATTGTGGTGATGCGTTTCGGTGAAAATGCACAAAAGACCATTGATGGTGTTAAGGAAAAACTGGAAAAGCTTAAAACTGGTTTGCCTGATGGGGTGGAGATCGTCACCGTTTATGACCGTTCCGGACTGATTTCCCGTGCCGTTGAAAGTCTGTGGAAAAGCCTGGTTGAAGAACTCGCTATCGTGGCACTGATATGCGCTATTTTTCTGTTTCATATCAGGTCGTCGCTGGTGGCGGTCATCAGTTTGCCTCTGGGTATTCTGACGGCTTTTATCGTTATGTATTGGCAGGGGATCAACGCCAACATCATGTCTTTAGGGGGGATAGCCATCGCTATTGGTGCCATGATTGACGGGGCTATTGTGATGATCGAGAACATGCATAAACACATGGAGCGAACCCCCCTGACAAAGGAGAATCGGTGGCAGGTTGTCGCTGAATCTGCGGTGGAGGTCGGTCCGGCCCTGTTTTTTAGTCTGCTGATCATTACGGTGAGTTTTGTGCCGGTATTCACGCTGGAAGCTCAGGAGGGGCGAATGTTTAGTCCACTGGCGTTCACCAAGACCTATGCCATGGCTGCCAGTGCGGCGCTGGCTATCACCGTGGTGCCAGTACTGATGGGTTACTTTATCAGAGGGAAAGTGATTGCTGAACGTAATAACCCGGTAAACAGAGTACTGATTGCCGGCTATATGCCTTTACTAAAGACCGTATTACGTTTTCCTAAGATGACGGTTGTATTGGCTATTGTGGTTTTCTTCATCGGTATATGGCCAGTCAATAAAATTGGCAGTGAGTTTATTCCGGATCTGGATGAAGGTGATCTGATGTATATGCCAACCACTTACCCAGGTTTGTCTGTCGGTAAAGCCAGAGAACTGTTGCAGCAAACTGATAAGTTGATTGCCACGGTCCCAGAGGTGAAAACGGTGTTTGGTAAAATTGGCCGTGCGGATACCGCCACCGATCCTGCACCACTGACAATGATCGAAACCTTTATCCAGCTTAAGCCCAAAGAGCAGTGGCGAGAGGGAATGACCACCGACAAGCTAAAGAAAGAACTGGATGCATTGGTGAAATTTCCCGGCCTGACCAATGCCTGGGTAATGCCAATTAAAACCCGTATCGATATGTTGGCCACCGGCATCAAGACACCCGTAGGTATCAAGGTATCAGGTCAGGATCTGAAGGAAATACAAAAGATTGGGCAGCAGTTAGAGAGAATTCTCAAGGATGAGCCGGGCACAGCCTCAGTCTATTCAGAGAGAGTGGCAGGGGGGCGTTATATCAAGGTTGATATACAGCGGGAGCAGGCAGCAAAATATGGTTTGAATATTGCTGACGTGCAACAGGTGGTGGCTAGCGCCGTCGGCGGCATGAATGTTACCCAAACGGTGGAGGGCTTAGAACGCTATCCGGTGAACCTGCGGTATCCTCAAGACTACCGCAATTCACCTGAACAACTTGCCTTATTGCCTATAGTGACGCCCGCAGGGCAGCGTATCGCGCTGGCGGATGTAGCCCGAGTGTACGTGGAGGATGGGCCACCCGCGATCAAGAGTGAAAATGCTCGACTCAACGGCTGGACTTTTGTGGATATAGAAAATGTTGATGTAGGCACTTACGTGGAAAAAGCAATGGTGACCGTTGAGCAGCAACTCGATTTGCCTGCTGGTTATTCAATAACCTGGTCAGGTCAATACGAATACATGCAGCGGGCTAAGGAAAAGCTGACGTATGTGATACCACTGACATTGGCCATTATTATCGTATTGCTTTATATGAATTTTCGTAACTTTGCGGAAATTGCGATTATTCTGGGTACCTTGCCATTGGCTGTTATCGGGTCCATCTGGTTGATGTACTTGCTAAATTACAACTTCTCAGTGGCAGTGGCAGTTGGCTTTATTGCTCTGGCCGGGGTCACGGTTGAGATAGGCATAATTATGCTGACCTATCTTAATCAATCCTATAATGAGCTGTTGCGGGACTGCAAAAACAAAGCGGCGGCGCCAGACAAAGCCGAGCTTTTAGAAGCCATCAGACAAGGTGCAGGGTTTCGTGTTCGTCCGGTAATGATGACCACGGTGTCAACTATCGCCGGCTTGTTACCGATCATGCTAAGTTCAGGGGCCGGGTCTGAAGTTGTCAGCCGGATTGCGGCACCTATGGTGGGGGGGATGATTAGCGCCGTCGTGCTGACGCTGCTGGTACTGCCTGCAGTTTATTACCTGTGGCGTCAATATGGACTAGAGCGATAACTAGAAAAGCCAGGATGCCGTTTTTGTGCCAGTGATGGCTGAGCAGCGGTCAAACAGGTGATTCGGGTCAGGTTGGCACTTGACTGCAGTTTACACTGATATATATAGGAACAAAGATGGAGCGAATTTGGATAGTGCTGTTAGTGATCACGGGGTTGACTTGTCATCCTGTGTCGGCTTTGGTGCACAATTCGCCTTCAGAGTTCTCACTGCCAGAAGACGCCCCCCGAAGAGCAGAATCAATGCTGGAATTGCAGACTTCAGACGGTACCGTTGAACAAGGCGAGGCCCAACAACCGCGGGCAGTAAGCGGGAATTCAACGGGAAGTGAATCTGAACTGCCTTGCCATCAGCAGATATACAAAGACAGCGTCGGGGAAAGTGTCAGGTGTCCTGCGGGCGCGTGTTATTCGGACTGTTCGTGTAACGATTCTTGTCTGACCTTTTGTTCGCTTGTAGTCACAGCCTGCATGGTAAACTCTAACTCTGTTGATATGGTCAGTGATGAATTTTTTGTTACCCCGGCTACTGTTTCAACATCGTTACCAACTGGCAGCCTTTCACGTATTTATCACCCTCCGAGAACCCACCACACCATAGTTTGACAGCAAAAAGAGCGGCTCAGTCAGCTCTGTATTTGCCGCAATTCCGTTAAAAACCGGTAAATACAATATCGTCTGCTTGACCTGTGTGCCGGACATAAGTGTATGTTCAGACCATAGCGTGGCATCGCCCACAAGGCGCTGGCGTCCGGTATGAGGCTCTGGTGCCCAGGAGCAGGGTAATTCAACAGAAATTAATGTCAGAAAAGTGGGAAAAGGTTGTGAAGGTAATTGAATTAGCAAGGTATTTACAGATTACCGCTGATACGGTGAGGTTTTATACACGTATCGGGATTCTCAAGCCGTTAAGGAATCGCAGCAACGGATATCGTGAGTACAACCAGAGCGACATCGCTCGTATGCGATTTGCGTTGAATGCGCGGCAACTGGGTTTTTCAGTAGACGATATCCAACAACTGCTCACCACGGCAGATAAAAAAGCGTCACCCTGCCCGGTGGCACGTCGACTTATCGTGCAAAGACTGGAAGAAACTGAGCAGCGCTTCTCTGAAATGTCGCAACTCAGGCAGCGCATGAAACAGGCGGTTGAACAGTGGCAGCAAAAGCCGGACAAGGCACCGACCGGCAGCACAATCTGCCACCTTATTGAAGACTTTTCACGACAATTAAACCAGCAGTCTATGCCAAACCAAGAGTGAGCGTCGTGGGGCGCTGGTGAGTCTGGCGTTATTTTTAATCATATCAATGGAAAAATTTATGAAGAGGGTATCAACACAGCAAGGGGCTGACCGCAAGGGTAATGGGAGTCCGAATCATCATGTGGCCAGGCTGATTGTCCCCGGCATGGGAAGCAACCATTGTGCGGGTCTGGTCAGAACGTCAATAGCGAGACTTGACGGTATAGTGGATATTCAGGCCAATATTGCTAATCATGCCGTAGAAGTTACCTATGAGGGGGCCAATACTGATGTTGAACGCATCCGGCAGGCAGTTGAAAGCGCAGGCTATGATGTGATCAGCGCACAGCTGAGCGGGGAAGCTCAGGCGTCTCAAATCCTCTTAATGGTGCCAGGCATGGGCAGTGATCACTGCGCGGGATTAATTAAGACCTCATTAGAGCGTTTGTCCGGCATTACGCAAATACAAACCAACATTGCTAATCATCAGGTTACAGTCAGTTTTGATCTTAAAACACTGGATGCCGAGACGATCAAGCGCACGGTAGAAAATGCCGGGTATGAGGTTGCCAGTGTCGACAACCGGTTAGTGGGTGATCACAAGACTTCTGATGAAGCGGAAGAACGCTATCTTACACAAGCTTGGCGTCGGCTATGGTTCGCGGCCATCCCTACTACCGTTATCATGCTTTTGATGATACCCCATATGTTCTGGTTTCCGATTCCTGGCTATCTGGCCATTGTCGCTGTGTTGGCGTTCCCGGTGGTATTTCTCAAAGGAGGCAAGGCGACCCATCGTTCCGCCTGGCGCTCACTCAAAAATCGCACGGCAAACATGGATGTGCTGATTTCTCTTGGCAGCATGCCGCCATATCTGATTGGTCTGATCGGATTTATTTACCCGATGACGTCGTTTATTGAAATGGCCTCAACCATTATGACTTTTCATATGTTGGGCCGGTATCTGGAAACCCGTGCGAAAGGAAGGGCATCACAAGCTATTAAACGGCTTATTAAAATGGGGGCAAAAACGGCAATTGTCTTACGCGATGCTCAGGAAATTGAAGTGCCAATTGATCAACTCGCAATTGGCGATGTGATGATTATAAAACCAGGTGCTAAGGTGCCTACGGATGGCGAGGTTATAGAAGGTTATAGTCATCTGGACGAATCTATCGCCACCGGTGAATCTGTTCCGGTAGAAAAAGGCCCCGGTGCGATGGTGCTGGGTGCCACCATGAATAAGGAAGGCCTGTTAAAAGTCAGGGCAACAAAAATTGGTGCCGATACCTTCTTGTCTCAGGTGATTCGGCTGGTGGAACAAGCACAAGGATCCAAGGTGCCGATACAGGAGTTTGCAGACAAAGTCACCTCCACCTTTGTTCCCGCTGTTATTATCATCTCCCTGCTAAGCTTTTTGGGCTGGTTGGTTTTCGCTGATACCTTGCGTCCTGTTCTTGAATGGGGAGCAAACGTTTTACCCTGGGTCGACCCGACCTTAACTCCTTTAATTGCAGCCTTGCTGGCGGCCGTTGCGGTTCTGGTTATTGCCTGCCCTTGTGCTTTGGGGTTGGCCACACCCACGGCAATTATGGTGGGCTCCGGTATGGGAGCAGAGCGGGGGGTGTTGATACGCTCAGGCGAAGCAATACAAACGCTCAAAGACATCAAGGTTGTTGTGTTGGATAAGACCGGCACGATCACCGCGGGTAAACCCTCTCTTACCGATGTCATACCCGCCCCCGGATTCACAAAGGAGGAGCTGTTAGCCGCAACCGCTGCGGTGGAGGGCGGTTCAGAGCATCCCTTGGCACAAGCCATCGTTCAGGGGGCAAAAGACCAGAAACTGGCTATTCCGGAGCTTAAGGATTTTCGCTCTATCACTGCCCGTGGCGTAGAAGGGGTCGTTGACGGGCGTTTAGTGCATGTAGGCAGTCGCCGCCTGCTTGACGAGCAGGGGGTAAGCTTAGGTGAACTGGACGACAGGCTCAAATCCCTCGAGGTACAGGGTAAAACAGCGATGCTGGTTGCCATTGATAAGCAACCAGCGGGAGTTGTCGCTGTCGCCGACACCATTAAAGAAGATTCCAAAGCCGCGATAAAAGCGATGCACGATCTGAATATCCATGTGGTTATGGTAACCGGCGATAATGAACGCACAGCGAAACATGTCGCAGATCTGGTTGGCATTGATGAAGTGTTGGCGAATGTGTTACCCGAAGGAAAAGTGGATGCAGTAAAGAAGCTACAAACGAAGTACGGTGAAAGTGTCGCAATGGTCGGGGATGGTATTAACGATGCGCCGGCATTAAAACAGGCCAACGTGGGCATCGCTATCGGGGCCGGAGCCGATGTGGCCATTGAAGCTGCTGATGTGACCTTGGTGCAGGGACAGCTGACAAAGCTGATTGAGGCGATTCTGTTGTCCCGGGCGACATTCCGCAAAATTGTCCAAAACTTGTTCTGGGCCTGGTTCTATAACCTTGCTGCCATTCCAATTGCTGCGCTGGGGCTGTTGCACCCCATGGTGGGTGTTGTCGCCATGACCATCAGTTCTCTGTCTGTTATCGGTAATTCCATTTTATTGAAACGCGCGAAATTACGGGCTTACTAAGCGGAGTATATTATGAAACATAAACCTCAGTCGTTCTGGCTTACCCCAAAGGGGATTGCTTCATTGGGCCTGATTGGCGCGGTAAGCTACTTTCTGCTGGTGGAGCACCGACAACACCTGTTTGAATTCCTGCCTTTCCTGATCCTGCTGGCCTGTCCTGTGATGCATATCTTTATGCACCGAGGGCGCGGACATCAGCACTCTGGTGAACATCATCACGACGATGCCGCCGAATCATTCGGTCAGCAGACGGACAAAAACAAGGCGTACCGTGACGGCTATCTTGAAGGCCTGAAAACTGCGCGGGATGAACGCAAAAAGAAGGAGAGTGACGATGCACGGTGACTCGGCTTATGGTCTGTGGACCCTTGTGATTCTTAACTCAGCGATATTTATTTTCTTTGCTTTTAGTTTTACCAAACCGCAAAGCAAAACTGACTGGCGCAGTCTCGGGGCGTTTTCGGCGTTTATCGTGGCGCTGTTTACCGAGATGTATGGTTTTCCGCTGACCATTTATTTTCTCTCCGGCTGGCTGGCAGACAACTATCCGGGAGTGGATTTTCTTTCTCATGACAGTGGTCATTTGCTACACACTATTTTAGGTTTTGAAGGCAATCCGCACTTTGATCCTCTTCATCTTGCCAGCAACATCTTAATTGTACTGGGGTTTTTCCTGCTTGCTTCGGCCTGGCACGTACTGCACAGCGCGCAGCAAACCCGCTCTATGGCAAAAACGGGATGGTATGCCCGCTGTCGTCATCCACAATATGTTGCCTTTATCATGATTATGTTTGGTTTTTTGTTGCAGTGGCCGACGATTCCGACACTGGTTATGTTTCCGGTTCTGGTAATCGTTTACGTAAGACTGGCCAGGCGTGAGGAGAACAACGCACTTAAAGAATTCGGCGATGAATATCGTCGCTATATGGAAGTGACGCCCGCGTGGATCCCCAAAATGTCAATAAATACAGATAAGACAACGAGTTAAGGACGCATTATGACACAGGATAAAAATCGCACATCCCGCTACGCTGAGGGAAGCCTGACGTTGTCCGGAACGGTCATGTTAGGTACAGGGGTGATGATTGGTGCAGGCATTTTCGCCCTGACCGGCCAGATGGCCCAAATGGTGGGAGGCCTGTTTCCTCTGGCGTTCCTGGCTGCCGCCGTGATCGTTGCCTTCAGCGCTTATTCTTACATCAAAATTTCTAATGCCTTCCCATCTGCTGGCGGTATTGGTATGTATTTGTACAAGGCATATGGTGAGCGCTTGCCGACAGCATTCAATGCGCTGTTGATGTATTTCTCTATGGTGATTGCGCAGAGCTTTCTGGCCCGTACGTTCGGCTCTTACACCATGCAGTTATTTGGTGGCGATGAGTCCGGGAACATGGTTCCGGTACTCGGTGTGGCGCTGATACTGACGGCTTTTATTGTTAACTTGCTGGGGAACAAACTGATTCAGAGAACGGCCGGTTTTCTGGGCATGTTCAAGATTGCTGGTATTCTGGTTTTTGGTCTGGTCGGTATCTGGCTGGCTGACAGCCTGGCAGTGGATTTTATCACTCAAAAAGCCAGTGGTGGGCCGGAGAATTTTCTGGCGGCAACGGCACTGGGGATTCTGGCATTTAAGGGGTTTACCACCATCACAAATAGCGGTTCAGAGGTGATTGAGCCGCATCGCAATGTCGGAAGAGCGATTATTATTTCTATCGCTGTTTGTGTTGTCATCTACACGCTGGTGGGTTTGGCTGTAGCCAGTAACCTGTCTGTGAGTGAAATAATCCGTACCCGTGATTATTCGTTGGCAGCGGCTGCCCGACCTGCACTCGGAGAGTGGGGAGTCTGGTCTACGGTCATCATTGCTATGCTGGCAACCGCAGGGGGGATGCTCGCCAGTATTTTTGCTGTCTCCAGAATGCTGGCGATGCTGACTGAAATGAAACTGGTGCCCCATAGCCACTTCGGTATGCCTGGCAGCATTCAGAAACATACGCTGGTTTACACCGTTGTACTGGGGCTGGTATTGACTGCGTTTTTTGATCTTTCCCGCATAGCGGCGTTGGGTATCGTGTTTTATCTGATCATGGATATGGCTATTCACTGGGGATTATTACGTTATCTGCAAGACGAAGTGAAAGTGAAACGCTGGATACCGATGACAGCCATTATCCTCGATCTGGCAGCATTAGGAGGATTTGTCTGGGTTAAGCTGAATACGGATCCACTGGTGATTGGTGTCGCCCTGATCGGGATGTTGCTGATTGCCCTTGGGGAGTGGCTTTTTCTGCGCTCCAGCTTTAGAAAGGGCGCTCAAGATGAGCGTGCAGAGCATCATCAGCACTGAAATTGATTTGCAATAGGTGATTGGTGTCGTTGGTGAAGGAACAAAAACAGCGAGAGTAACTCCGTTATCCGTCAGGAGGTAGCCGGTTCTTCAGAGAATGCTATGACGAACGAATTAACTAAACATATCCTTGCCTTTAAAACGCAACATAATGAAGGGCAAATCAAAGAGGAATACTAAATGCAAATTGAAACCCTGAGAGACATCCTGCACTGGACCGCGTCATTTCATCAGCAACTCAGTGAGTGTTTGTCGCATTGTGCGGATAACAATACAGATCAGAGAGCCAGGATGATGCTTCAATACCTCTCCGAGCACGAGAACAGACTGAGGAAAGTGGTTAGCGGATTCGAGGCTACCGGAGCTGTGGATGCACTTAACACATGGTGCATTGAGTACCTTCAGAAACACCCGATTGTTCGTCATCAACAATGTAACGCTCCTTTCAAAGACCTGGATGCGACGCAGGTGATGAATGACGTTATCAATCAGCATCAGCAGGTGATAGAACTGTATCGTTATTTGGCATCGCGTGCGGATATTCCGTCAGCCCAGCATCTGTTGGATTCTTTAAGCGCTCTAGAAGAACACGAAGTGATGCTTATGGTACAAGCAGGTAATCGTTTTTCAGATATGTAAGAATGCCGGGGGTAAGGTGTACGGCTTCCAACTGACACCTTACGCTAATATTGCCTGACCTGTTCTAAGTTTCCGGGTAGCTTGAAAAAGTCGGTGCAGGCTGTGTTTCTCCGTGCCATTGAATCTGATTAACTCAACGTTTTGTCTATCGCGACGCTGCTTGTGGCTCTGAGCTACTGTCTGTTATGCTGCTGCGCCTTTTTACCGTTTAGGGTGTTTATAAAGTTGCCGAAGTTTTCCTGGATACTTATCGCCATAATGTTGCTGCATGGATTATTCACCTGTGCGGTTGCAGCCGGGCATATTCAGGATGGCCAACATACCTTTGATTACCAAAGTCACCAGAATCATACTCATGACACTGGTTTTCAGAGCGAGTCTGATACAGATCACGAGCATCAGTTTCATACCCATATAAGCTGTATTACTGGTTATGCTGTGCATACCTCTGTACGCTGTTCGCCTGAGTTGGCTATTGGCTTCAGGCATCTGTCGTTTAACAATAATCACACCCAGCCTCCCACTCCTCCGCCTGACAGCTGATCTTCACCTTTAAAAAATCTGTGCTGTTGCACAATCCTTTTGATGTGGAGATGAATCATGAAATCAGTTTATTTCGCGATTGCTGGCCTGTGGGGGGTATTATTGCTCCCCCATACAGCGATCGCCAATGAGTTGACCTTGCGCGATGCGTTACAAAAAACCCTGCAGGGTCACCCTGAATTGCAACAATACCCTTATCAACAAAGAATGGCTGAGGCTGAAAAGCTGCAGGCATCGCTCAGGCCTAATCCGGTAATAGGTTTTGAGCTGGAAAATCTGGCCGGTAGTGGCCGCAATCAGGGAGTTCAAAGTGCACAGGCCACGCTGTCTTTTAGCCAGTTAATTGAACTGGGCGGCAAGCGTGAGCAACGTATTGAGTTTGCCTCGGCTAAACAGCGCCAGCTTGAAGCCGAATTTGCCTACGCTAAAACAGAAGTGCTGGCAGAAACCGCCAGCCGTTTTTACCGCCTGGTTCAGTTGCAGGCGCTTGCGCACTGGAATCAGCAGCAACAACAGCGTCTCAGTAATGCCCTGAATATCGCCAGCACAAGGGTCAAATCCGGCGCTGTTGCGCCTTCTGAGATCACCAGGATAAGCCTGCAGAAAAAACGTACTGAAGCTGATTTTAACGCTATCAGCGGGCAGTTAACCGAGGCCAGAGCAAGGCTCAGTGGTATGTGGGCATCGGCGCCCGAATTTGAGTCTGTGCGTGGCACCTTTGCCAGGGATATCACTCTGCCGACTGTGGCAAAAGTAGAGGCTGCGGTGAATCAGGCGCCTGAGCTGCTGCGCCTGGCAGATTCTGAGCAACTGTTGGCAGCGAAAGCTCAAGCCTTGAGTAGTGCGGCGACGGCAGATTTAACCCTGGGTATGGGGGTGCGCTATAACAACGAGTTTGAAGATGCAGGCCTGATACTTAAGGCGTCAATGCCGCTGCAACTCTCTGACCCCAATGCCGGACTGATGCAGTCCAATCGTGCCGAGCGTGACATGCTTGTGGGGTTGCAGCATTCTGTGCGCGAGCAGTTGCGTGTGCGTACCCGAGCTGTCATGGCACAATTGCAACGACATGAGCAGTATCTGCAAAGCATTCAGGACACCCTGTTACCACTGGCTCAGCAACTGGAAACGGAAATTCAGGCCGGTTATGCCAGAGGAGCTTACAACCTGTTGCAGGTGCTGGACGCGCAAAACGAGCTGGCACAGCTGGAAGCCGAACAAATTAATCGTCGCTATGCCATTTATCATGCGCTCCTTGAACTGGAGCGACTCACCGGACAAGCCTTTTTGGGATCTTCAAAATGAATTCTGTCAACTTCGTTAGTTTAATCCTCTGCCTGCTCAGCAGCCTGATATTCACCCCGCTTGCCTGCGCCGCGCCGGGTGACTCCCACCCTATTGATAACCATAAAGTTGAAGGCCCCAAAGGCGGGAAACTGCTCAAAGAAGGAGATCTTGCTGTCGAAATTACTATTTTCGAGTCGGGCATTCCGCCGGAAATGCGGGTTTATGCCTACCACAAAGGCGAACTGGTGAGCCCCGAACGGCTCGATCTGAAGGTTAGCTTGCACCGGCTCGGCGGGGTCACTGACAACCTCAGCTTCACCCCTGAAGGAGGTTATCTGGTCAGCAACGAAGTGGTCACTGAGCCTCACTCCTACGAGGTAGCGGTGCAAGCCGCTTATCAGACTATTCAGGCAGACTGGCGCTATGAAAGTTTCGAGGGGCGCACAACTTTATCCGAACGGGTGATTGAAAGAGCCGGTATTGCGGTTGAGAAAGCGCAACCAGCGACTCTGACTTTCAAACAACGTCTGTTCGGAGTTATTGCACCTGTGGCCGAGCAGGTAAGTTCAGTGAAGGCCACCTATGCCGGTGAAGTGGCGCAGGTGCTGGTAAGTATTGGCGATAAGGTGGTGCAGGGGCAGGCGCTGGCAGTTGTCGTCAATGCCGCTAGTGGTGTGCGTTATCAGATCAATAGCCCGATGGCCGGAGAGGTCACTGAGCGGTTCGTTAATGCCGGGGAATTGGCAGACGAGCAGGTCCTGTTTGAGATTGTCGATCTGTCTTCTGTGTGGGTTGAGCTTTCCGCATTCCCGGAAAATATCGAAAAGCTGAAGGTCGGCCAGCAAGCCGAAGTTTTCGATTTGCATCAACATCAGCGTGTTCATGGTGAAGTCACGTATATTGCGCCGGTCATGACTGGCGGCCATATCGCCCGGGCTCGCGTATTGGTTACTAACAGACTGGGGCACTGGCGGCCCGGTATGCATGTACAGGCAGATGTGACGACAGGGCAAAAAGCAGTTGCACTGGCAGTAGAAAAGGACGCGCTACAGACGTTTCGAGGGAAGCCGGTAGTGTTTGCCCGTTTTGGTAATACTTTCGAGGTTCGCATGCCTGAGTTGGGTGAGACCGATGGGAACTATATTGAGGTAAAAAGCGGTCTTTCGCCAGGCATTCCCTATGTTGTCGGAAACAGCTATTTACTCAAAGCAGACATTCTTAAAGATGGCGCCAGCCACAATCACTAGGAGGTGAGAGCATGGTTGATGCACTGATACGTTTCGCCATCCACAGACGCTGGCTGGTAATAGCGGCAACGCTGCTGGTCGCTGCAACAGGTGTGTATAGCACATTAAAATTACCCATTGATGCGGTGCCTGATATCACCAATGTACAGGTGCAAATCAATACCGAAGCGCCCGGTTACTCTCCGTTGGAGACGGAGCAGCGCATTACTTATTCGGTGGAGAACGCCATGGCGGGTATACCGAATCTGGATTATACCCGCTCTTTGTCCCGGTATGGTTTATCTCAGGTAACGGTGATCTTCGACGAAGGCACTGATATTTACTGGGCCCGCCAGCAAATCAGTGAGCGCTTACAAAGCGTTCGGGGTAAGTTACCACAAGGACTAGAACCAGCCCTGGGGCCTATTGCCAGCGGTCTGGGGGAGATTTTCACCTATATTGTAAGGGCCCGGCCCGGGGCCGTTGATGAACATGGTAAACCTTATACCGCAGAATCGTTACGCACATTGCAGGACTGGGTGATTCGCCCGCAACTGCTTAAGGTGCCGGGAGTGACCGAGATCAACGCGGTAGGGGGGTATGAGCGTGAGTATCAGGTGGCGCCAATACCCGGCAAAATGCTGGCCTATAAAGTTTCCATGGAAGATATTTTTGGCGCCCTGCAGCTGAATAATGACAACGCCGGCGCGGGATATATTGAACGTAATGGCGAGCAATGGCTGGTGCGTTCGCCGGGGCAGCTTAAAAACCTGGCAGAGATTGGGCAAGTTGTGATCGCCAGGCGGGATGATGCTCCCGTGCGGATCAGCGATGTGGCAGAGGTTGGCTATGGTACACAGTTGCGCACTGGTGCAGCGACCTCCGGCGGTGAAGAGGTCGTGCTGGGTACAGCGATGATGTTGATTGGTGAAAATAGCCGGGTTGTATCCGAAGCGGTCGCACAAAAGCTCAAAGTGGTTCAGTTGAGTCTGCCCGAAGGGGTCATCGCAGAGCCGATTTATAACCGCACTACACTGGTTGATAAAACCATTGCGACGGTCGAGAAGAACCTGTTCGAAGGGGCGGTACTGGTTATCGTGGTGCTACTTTTATTGCTGGGTAATGTCCGTGCAGCGCTGATCACTGCACTGGTGATTCCGCTGAGTATGTTATTTGCGGTGACCGGCATGACCGCAAACCGGGTATCCGGAAATCTGATGAGCCTCGGCGCCATCGATTTTGGCATTATTGTCGATGGTGCCGTCATTGTGGTTGAGAACGCCCTGCGTCGGCTCGGATTGGCACAGCAGCGACTTGGCCGCCTGCTGAGTACCAAAGAGCGTTTACAGGAGGTATTCGAGAGTACCCGTGAGGTATTTAATCCGGCGGTTTTTGGCGTGCTGATTATTATGTTGGTGTATTTGCCGATTTTTGCCCTAAGCGGTGTGGAAGGAAAAATGTTCCACCCCATGGCATTCACTGTGGTGTTTGCTCTGTTAGGTGCACTGATTCTGTCAATCACCTTTGTGCCGGCCGCGATTGCCATTTTCGTCACAGGCAGAGTGACACACCAGGAAAACCGGATTATGCGCAGTGCACGCCGTATCTATGAGCCGGTACTCAGGTTGTCGTTAAAACAACCGCTGCTGATTGCAGTGATAGGCTTCAGCTTATTTGCCGGCGCGTTATATCAGGCATCACGAATGGGCACCGAGTTTCTGCCACAGCTGGATGAGGGAGATATTGCCATGCATGCGCTGCGAATACCCGGCACCGGCCTGCAGCAGTCTGTTGATATGCAGTTGCAACTGGAGTCGGCGATTGCAGAGTTTGATGAAGTGAAACGGGTATTTTCTAAAATTGGTACGCCAGATGTGGCAACGGATCCTATGCCACCGAGTGTGGCAGATACCTTCGTGATGCTGAAACCTCGACAGCAATGGCCTGATCCCACAAAAACCAAAGCGCAGTTTATCTCTGAACTGCGACAAACCGTCGAACAAATTCCCGGCAATAATTATGAGTTTACCCAACCGATAGAAATGCGTTTTAACGAACTGATATCCGGGGTTCGCGCTGACCTTGCTGTGCGCATCTACGGTGACGATCTGAGTCAGTTAAAATCACTGGGTGATGCCGCGGTGGGCATTATTAATACTGTTCGGGGTGCCAGTGATGTGCGCGCGGAGCAAATGACCGGACTGCCTACCTTATCTGTCATCCCCATTCGGGATCATCTGGCGTTGCTGGGACTGACTGTTTCAGATGTGCAGCGCGCCGTTCAGGCCGCGATTGGCGGAATTGAAGCCGGAATCATCTATGAGGGCGATAAGCGCTTTCGGCTGATGCTGCGCATGGATGAGGATTGGCGCGAAGATTTATCAAGCCTGAAACGTTTGCCGGTAGCGGTGCCACAGGCGGAAAACCCGGAATTGCAGTATGTGCCGCTGGGAGAGATTGCCGAACTGGAACTGAAACTGGGGCCGAATCAGATTAACCGCGAAAGCGGGAAACGCAATATCGTTGTCAGCGCGAATGTGACGGGGCGGGATCTGGGCTCTTTTGTTAAAGACATAGGTCAGAAGATTAAATCTGAATTACCCCTTCCAACGGGCTACTGGATAGACTATGGCGGTACGTTTGAGCAATTGCAGTCGGCTTCGAACCGACTGGCCATTGTCGTACCACTGGCATTGCTGCTTATATTAGGGCTGTTGTACGGCGCGTTTAACTCGCTGAGCAACTCACTGATTATCTTTACCGGGGTGCCGCTGGCGCTGACCGGCGGGATTCTGGCCCTGACTCTGCGGGGCATGCCATTGTCGATTTCAGCGGCTGTCGGCTTTATTGCCTTATCGGGTGTTGCGGTACTCAATGGGGTGGTGATGCTGTCTTTTATTCAGCAACTAAGGGATCAGGGCGCATTACTGTTCGATGCCGTATTTGATGGTGCCCGGCAGCGTTTACGCCCGGTACTGATGACTGCGCTGGTGGCGAGTCTGGGCTTTGTCCCCATGGCCTTTAATACCGGAACAGGCGCAGAAGTGCAGCGGCCGTTAGCCACGGTAGTGATTGGCGGGATTGTGTCATCCACCTTGCTGACGTTGGTAGTATTACCTGCCCTGTATCTTTTGGTTCACAAGCTAAGAGCACTGTCAGCGAAATCGGAGTAACCTCATACCTTTTTAGCCGTTAAGTGATGTGAAGGGATAGATTAGGCGCCATGTTTAATCGTCCCTTCACTGATACCGGCTATTTCCAGTCATTCTCATCAGCGACCATTTATCCTCTCCCCGATGCCGGGCACAAAGGCTTCTGAGCAGCCATAGCCACCGGCGACAATCAAGACCGGATTTTGGTATATGAAACTTTAATGACAGCTAGTCGTTGTAACAAAACTGTCACCCACCTTGTTTAACCTAGCCGCCGGTATGAATACATAAACTCATAAAACCCGAATTGGAGAGCTCAATGCAACTCAACACATTATTTAAAGCTTCTGCCGTTGCCACGGCCCTGCTCCTGGCCGGTTGTGGTGGTGATATCAATATCAATACAAATTCTGAGGCACCCGCTCCTGCACCTGCTCCGAGCCCTTCACCTTCTCCGGCTCCGGATCCTTCTGAGCCTCTCCCGGGTCAATTCAGTGCTTCATTATCTGAACAGGCTTCTGCCGCTCTGGAGCAGGACGTAATAGTACAGGTACTCAGTGGCCGCATCATTCAGGATACCACTCTGGTTGCCACCTCCGATTCTGACCGGGTGATGTATGCTCTTGATGGTCAGGTATTTGTTGGTGGTGATAATACAGACTCCGCTACCCTGACCATTGAGCCGGGTACCGTGCTGTTTGGCCGTGGTGGAGCTGATGTGCTGGTGGTCAGCCGTGGCTCGCAAATTGAAGCCGAAGGTACAGCTGAAGCGCCGATCATCATGACGTCATTGCAGGATGTCGTTGGTGAAGAAACTGGCGCCGGTCAGTGGGGTGGTTTTGTGATTCTGGGCAACGCGCCTTCCAACAAATGCCCTGCTGACGGTTCAGATTGCGCCCTTCAGGTGGAAGGCATTGAAGCCGGAGCTGTATTCGGTGGCACCGATGAAGAGGATAATTCCGGCACCTTGCGTTATCTGGTGCTGAAAAATGCCGGTTTTGAAATCGCCCCGGATAACGAGCTTAATGGTATTACCTTCGGCGGCGTGGGCCGTGGTACCACAGTGGAATATATCCAGGTAGATTCTAATGCTGATGACGGCATTGAGATGTTCGGTGGTACCGTTGACTTTAAAAATGTAGTGCTGACCGGTATTCAGGATGACAGCGTAGATTGTGATAACGGCTGGGATGGTCGTATGCAGTTTGTTTATGTTGAGCATGATAAGAACGGTGGCGATGCTAACCGTGGTATCGAGTGCGACAACGATGGCTCTAACCCCGGTGCAGAACCAATGACACAGCCGACCATCGCCAATATGACCATCATAGGTAATAACTTCGCCGGCACCAATGCCTCTGAGGGGGTTTACCTGCGTGAAGGCGTGGGCATGAATATCTATAACATGGTCATTACCGGCCCCTCTGAGATGGGCGAATGCCTCGAAGTAGAGAGCGAGCCGGTCACTCAGGCGAATCTGGGTAATGGTAATATCACCATGCAAAACTCGGCCATGGCTTGTAGCAATGACGAGAACTTTAAGTTTGGTGCTGCGGATGTAGACCTTGAAGAATGGTTCTTAGGCCAGGACGGTAACTTTATCAGCACATCAGTAATGCTCGACAGTGAAGGCAAGCCGATGGCTGGCTCACCACTGTTAGGTGCTGGTCAGGATGTGGCCAATACCGTTGATGGCAGCTTCTTTGAATCCGTTGACTTTATCGGTGCTGTACACCCTGATAATGACTGGCGTCAGGGCTGGGCCTTTGGTTTTGGCGGTGGTGAAGTGGCCCGTGAAGGGGATTCTGAAGCGCCTGTGGCGGGCTGCCCCACCGGTACAGAAGCCATCACCCCTGTTGATGGTGTGACAACCACCTGCCAGCTTTCTGGTCGTATTACTGCTGATTTAACACTTACCGAAGGTAACTTCTACGCTCTTGATGGCCAGGTATTTATAGGCGGCGATAATGTGGACTCTGCCACGCTGACAGTTGAGCCGGGTGTCACTATCTATGGCCGTGAAGGCGCCGATGTGCTGATTATCAGCCGTGGTTCACAGATTATGGCCGAAGGTACAGCCGATAAGCCTATTTCACTGACCTCCCGCCAGGACGTGCTGGGTGAAGATACCTTTGCCGGACAGTGGGGGGGTTTTGTAGTTCTCGGAAATGCACCTTCCAATAAGTGCCCGTCAGACGGCTCTGATTGTGCGCTGCAGGTTGAGGGTATCGAAGCCGGTGCCGTATTCGGCGGCACTGACGAAGAAGACAATTCAGGCACCATGCGTTATGTGCGCGTGATGCACTCAGGTTTTGAAATCGCCCCGGATAATGAGCTTAACGGTATCACTTTTGGTGGTGTCGGACGCGGTACCACAGTTGAATATCTGCAGGTACATAAGAGCTCTGATGACGGTATCGAAATGTTCGGTGGCAACCTCAACTTCAAGTATGTGGTGCTGACGGATATTCAGGATGACAGCGTTGATTGCGATAACGGCTGGGATGGCAAGATGCAGTATGTGCTGGCCCGTCATGCTGAAGATGATTCCGATGCTAACCGTGCTATTGAATGTGATAACGATGGTTCTAACCCCGGCGCCGAGCCGATGACCAGTCCAACTATCGCCAATATGACCATTATCGGTAACAACTTCGTCGGCACTGATTCCTCAGAAGGTATCTACTTCCGTGAAGGTGCGATGCCTAAGATGCATAACTTCATCGTTACCGGCCCTGCAGGTATGGGTGAGTGTCTGGAATTTGAATCGGAGCCGGTTACTCAGGCTAACCTGAGCGGTGGCACAGCGATGACTCACAGCGTAATGGCCTGTGAAAACGATGAGAACTTCAAGTTTGGCGGCTCCGATGTCAACCTCGAAAGCTGGTTCCTGGCGCAGGACGGCAATCAGGTTGCCGCCGGCCAGAGTGCAGTGCTCAACGGTATCTACACCATCATCGAAAGCACCACTGAAGATTTCAGCGGTGATACCTTCTTCGATAATGTTGACTTTATCGGTGCAGTGGAAGAAGGCAACGACTGGACTGCCGGCTGGACCGTAGGTCTGTAGGTCTGAATTTATTCCGACAAACAGGTTAAAACGAGACTCTATTGTCGGGCTGAAGCCCGACCTACAAGTCATGCGAATCAAGGCGGCTGCGAGCCGCCTTAAGTCCAAATGCACAAGAGGTTACACATATGAAGCGTGCGATTAGGTTTCCCCTCGCCAGCCTGAGTGCGGCCATACTGGCTGGATTGAGCGCTCAGCCGGTTCTGGCACAAAGCGATGATGAAGATCAGTTGATTGAAGAAGTGGTGGCCACAGGCACCCGCCTGAAGGGCAGTGCCACCGCAGTGATGCAGGAGCGTAAGGATCAGGCTTTTGTGGCCGATATTATGGGCGCGGAACAAATCGCCCGTACCGGTGACAGCGATGCGGCCGGTGCCCTGCGCCGTATTACGGGACTGACCCTGGTAGATGGTAAGTTTATCTATGTTCGTGGCTTAGGTGAGCGTTATTCCAGTACTTTACTCAATGGTGCCTCGGTGCCGAGCCCGGATCCGACCCGTACTGTTATTCCGCTGGACTTATTTCCCTCGGATATTATTGAAAGTCTTTCAGTACAAAAATCCTTTTCCCCCTCGATGCCAGCCGCTTTTGGTGGCGGTAGCGTAGATATCCGGTTGAAGAGTATTCCTACCGATACGGTCTTTAATGCCAGTGTCAGTGTTGGTGGTAACACGGATAATTTTGATGATGCCTGGCAGTACGATGGCGGCAGCAGCTGGAAGGGCAAGGATGATGGCACTCGCGCAGCCCCGGCCGCAATCCAGGCGCTGTGGGACAGCCGCACCTCGTTGAATGACGTCAGTACAGATGCGAACCGCCAGCTGGCACTGGATTTAAATCGTGAATACGATACCGAGCTTAAGTCAGTTGACCCGGATTTTGGCTTCAACCTGGCCTTTGGTGACAGTACTGATATTGATGATTTTCGCATTGGTTTTCTTGGCACTGTGGGCTACGACAATGAATGGCAGGTTAGCGACCAGTTCCTCGGTGAAGACTACCGTCAGAACCAGGATGGTACGGCCACCCTGGTGCGCGGCTGGGATGATGTGGAGTCGACAGAGCATAACGTAAAATGGTCTGGGATGCTGGCACTGGGTGTGGATTACAACCGCAACCACAGAGTCGATCTGACCACAGTAATCCTCAACGATACCAATGATGAATTACGGGAAAAGCTGGGGAACAGTAACAACATTAACTTCGGCTCTGATCAGCGTATACGCGAATACGATGTGACCTATGAAGAGCGGCGCATGGTGGCCAATCAGATCAAGGGTATGCATACCTTTACTCAGTGGAACTTCCTTGGTTTTGACTGGAAATACTCTGATTCCCGTTCCAGCCGTTATGCCCCGGGTAATGTTCAGACCCGTTTTATCATAACGGATCATAATGAAGATGGTGTCTTTGACCGGGTTAATGAGAGCATTCTCAATAACGCCACAACGGCCTCCCGTTACAGCTTCCAGGATCTGGATGATAAGGTAGAAAACTACGGCTGGAATCTGAATTATCCATTAATGCTGGATAAGTGGGATATTACCCTTAAAGCCGGTGCCGATTTTATCGACAAGACCCGTACCGCCAGTAACCGCCGTTTTGACGTCAATGCGCGGGCCTTTATGGACTCCAGCGTGCTGCAGGGCCACCGTTTTGCAGATATTCTCAATGATGATGTGATTCTGAATGCACCGCTGCGTGATTCAATACTGCGGGATACGACTATTGCGGGCGATGACTATGTATCGGCGCAAAAAGTGGACGCCTATTATTTTGAAGCGGACATGTTCTTCGATAATAAGTGGCGCATCAGCGGTGGTGTGCGCTGGGAGGATTTTCGTCAGGCTGTGGTGCCACTGGATCCGGCCGATGGGACTATCGATCTGCCCACAAGTGCCACCCCCGAGGATCTGGCCAGCCTGGCTTTCCAGGAAGACAACCTCTATCCGGCGCTGGCACTTACCTACATTATGGATGATGAGATGCAGTTGCGTTTCAGTTACGGTGAAACTGTAGTACGTCCGGATCTGCGGGAACTGGCACCTACCACCTATCTGGATCCGCTGACGCTGTTCCCGGTCGGCGGTACGCCAGGTCTGGAAACGACAGACATTAAAAACTATGACCTGCGCTGGGAATGGTATGTGGATAATGGTGACAACCTGTCTGTGGCGCTGTTCTACAAAGACATGGAAAACCCGATTGAAACTGTGCAGTCTCCCGCTCAGGATGGTCCACCTCTGGTGCGGATTGCCAACGCTGAGACGGGTGAGGTCTGCGGGGTGGAACTGGAGTTTCTCAAAGGTCTGGATTTCCTCGGTGACTTTGGCCGTAATTTCTACACCGCCGGTAACCTGACCCTGAGTGACTCGGAAATTCAGCTGGATACTCAGGCCATTGTCGAGCAAACCGGGGTGTCTGCGGCCATCACCAATACTGAGCGTCGCCTGACCGGTCACTCTGAGTATGTGCTGAACCTGCAGCTGGGCTTTGACTCTGACAGCGGTGAGCATTCCGCATCAGTAGTCTATAACGTGTTCGGTGAGCGGATTATTATTCCGGGCATCGAAGGTCGTGATGATTCCTATGAGAAGCCATTTCACTCGCTGGATGTGGTGTATACCTATTACCCTGACTTTAACTCTACCATCAGCTTTAAAGTCAAAAACCTGCTGGATGAGAAAAAGGAAATCACTTTTTCCGACAACCTTATCCGCTCGGAATCTCAGGGTATCGAGTTCAGCTTGTCTTATAAAAGAGAGTTCTAAGAGACCTGTCATAACAATGGGGGCGTTTTTCGCCCCCATCTATCCTGCCATCAGCTTACCAGAGATGACTCTCAGTCAATTCTTCTTCATGGCCTTTAGTCAGCCTTAATCTGTCCGTCATCAAAGCGTAATAAAACTGTCACAGATAACCCCTATGCTGTGCGCGAATTCCACGATCAGTATCCCACTGATCATTTTTGATATTGGGGACAGTATGAGGCTTTTGACAAGACTTCCAGCGGTGCTATGCGCCCTTTACCTGCTTGCCGGTCCGGTATTGGCACAGGAGGACGAGTATCTTGAACCTGTTGTCGAAGAAGCGGCGAAGATCAATGAATCGGCGGCGCAGTCACAACAGAAGATCAACAGGATGACTGACCAGATAGACAGCAAATTGCAGCAATTCAAGGTGCTCAATAAGGAGATTGACGGCCTGGAAGTATATAACCGCCAGCTGCGTAAACAGATTGCCAATCAGGAACAGGAAATGGCCGATCTGAATGCCTCTATCGATGAAGTCAGTGTGATTGAGCGGCAGATTACGCCGCTGATGATGCGCATGATCGAAGGTCTGGCTCAGTTTATCGAACTAGACATGCCCTTTTTGCCCGAAGAGCGCGCCAGACGACTGGCCGATTTACAGAATCTGATGGACCGGGCCGATGTGGCACCCTCGGAGAAGTTTCGCCGTGTAATGGAAGCCTATCAGGTAGAGATGGATTATGGCCGCACCATCGAGGCATACAGTGGCCTGCATACCGTCGATGGTCAGGAAAGGGACGTGGACTTCTTACGTATTGGCCGCACCGCACTGATTTATCAGACCCGGGATGCCAGTAAGCAGGGTGTATGGAACAAACAGACCCGTCAGTGGGAGGAGTTACCGGCTGATTATCGCACTCAGGTGACCAAGGGCCTGAGAATGGCCAAAAAACAGCTGGCCCCTGATCTGTTAATGATGCCCGTAGCCCTGACCGACTAAGAGAGAAGACTGATGAAATCCATACTAAAGACATTTACGTTGGTCGCCTCTTTTGTCGCGACCAGTGCCTTCGCCCAGGACAGTGACAAAGCGCTGGATCTGGATCAATTGCTCAGGCAACTTGAACAGGGTCAGATTATCCAGAATAAAGATAATCAGCGCCGTGAGCAGGAATTTGCCGCAAAGGTTTCCGAGCAGGATCAGATGCTTAACGATGCGACTCAGCGCCGCAATCGGGCCCTGCAAACCAGTGAAGAACTGGAACGTCAGTTTCAGGAAAATGAATTCAAGCTGGCAGATATGGATGAAGCACTGACGACCCGTCTGGGATCACTGAAAGAGCTGTTCGGTGTGTTGCAGCAGGTCGCGGGTGATACCAAAGGTAAATTTCAGAACTCGGTGATTTCGGCACAAATTCAGGGCCGCGCCACATTTCTGGATGAACTGGCTCAGTCCATGGGGAAAAGCTCCAAACTGGCTTCGATTGATGAGATAGAGCGGGTCTGGTTTGAAGTACAGCGGGAAATGACTGAATCAGGCAAAGTCACTAAATTTACTACCGATGTGGTGGAAGCCGGTGGTGAAAAGGTCAATAAAGAAGTGGTACGCGTGGGGTCATTCGCCCTGGTATCCGATGGTAAATATCTGGATATGAACCCTTCTACCGGTACCGTTGCCGAGCTGGTGCGTCAGCCTGCAGGTCGTTATGGCGAGAGCGCCGAAGAATTACAGCAATCCAGCGGTGAGCTGGTGCAGTTCGGCCTGGACCCTACCGGCGGCTCTATTCTCGGATTACTGGTACAGGCGCCTAACTTTAAGGAGCGGATTGAGCAGGGCGGAATCGTCGGCTACATCATCCTGGTAGTCGGGGCTATTGGTCTGTTGTTAGCGCTGGAGCGACTGATTAGCCTGACGCTGGTGCGCACAAAGGTAAATAAGCAACTGAAAGCCAAACAGGCTAACAGTAATAATCCGCTGGGACGTGTGCTGAAAGTGCGTGAAGAGTTCCCGGACGTGGATACCGAAACCCTGGAACTGAAACTCACAGAAGCCATTCTGGGGGAAGTGCCAAAGCTGGGCCGTAATCTGACCATTATCAAGATCATCTCTGTGGTGGCACCACTGATGGGACTGCTGGGTACAGTAACCGGTATGATCAATACCTTCCAGGCTATTACTCTGTTTGGTACCGGTGACCCGAAACTGATGGCCGGTGGTATTTCTACGGCGCTGATGACCACGGTACTGGGTCTGGTGGTGGCGATTCCGATGACACTGCTGTACGCCATGCTCAATACCCGTAGTAAGAACATTGTTTATATCCTTCAGGAACAGGCTTCCGGTGTCATAGCAGAACGCGCCGAGCGAGGTTAAGTTCATGTTCTTTGCTGAGTTTTTTGAAGCGATTCGCGATTTCACCGAAACCGGGGGCCAGGTCTTGCTGGTCATCGGGGTACTGATCTTCGTGATGTGGATGCTGATTCTGGAGCGTGCACTGTACTTCTTTATCTGGCACAAGCAGCTTAAACAGCAAACCATAGCCAGCTGGAATGCCCGTCAGGATAAATCCTCCTGGTTTGCCGAGCAGATCCGTCAGGCGCAGATTTCCAGGGTGATGCTGAAACTCAATGTCAGTGTGCCGATTATTCAGGCGCTGGTGGCGCTGTGCCCGTTGCTTGGTCTGATGGGCACGGTGACCGGCATGATCGAGGTATTTGACGTGATGGCTATTTCCGGTTCAGGCAATGCGCGCTCTATGGCGTCCGGCGTGTCCAAGGCCACCATTCCCACTATGGCGGGAATGGTCGGGGCGCTATCCGGGGTATTTGCCTCGACCTGGCTGGCACGTATCGGCAAGACCGAGAAAACCCATATCGAAGACGCCATGGCGATGGAACATTAGTAGGCCGGACTTTAGTCCGACTGTTTAGCGTTAGGCTGGCAAATACGTCGGGATAAATCCCGACCCAAAGGAAAATGGCTCCGGGATTCAACAGATTTGTTGGACGAAAGTCCGACCTACAGACTAAGAGAAATTTATGAAACAGCATTTTCAGAACCTGGTAGATGAAGAAGAAGCGAATATCGACCTGACTCCCATGCTGGACGTGGTCTTCATCATGTTGATCTTCTTTATTGTTACCGCCTCTTTCGTAAAGGAATCAGGTATTGATGTAAACCGCCCTGAAGCAGCCACGGCGGTGAAAAAAGACCGTGCCAATATTCTGGTGGCCATCAGTGACACCAACGAAATATGGATCAATAAGCGTCGTATCGATGAGCGTGCCGTGCAGGCCAATATCGAGCGTTTGTACGCTGAGAATCCGCAAGGCAGCGTGGTGATTCAGGCCGATAAGAAAGCCACCACCGAGACCCTAATCAAAGTTATGGATGCCTCACGGGCCGCTGGCGTTTATGACGTATCCATCGCTGCCCGGGAGTGATCCGGCAGCCCTTAAGCGGAGAGTGAATGATGTTTATCAGTAAATTACTACAAGGGTCTGCAGCGGCATGAATATTCCAAGGTTGCTGATCGCGCTGGTACTGGCCAGCGCCGTGACATTAGGGCTGTTTTTTCTGATGCAGTCGCTGATTCAGATGGGCGGCAGTGCCCTGACCGAACCGGCTCAGGGCAGTGTGCTGGATTTTGTACGGGTGAAAGAAGAAGAAACGGTGGAAAAGAAAGATCGCAAGCCGAAGAAGCCACCTAAACCCGAGGAGCCGCCACCGCAGATGGAGCAGCCGCAGATGGACTCACCCAGTCCTGATTCAGAAGGCGGTGCTGGCATGGACTTTAGTGCCGATGTGGGTGGCGATATGGCCATCAGTGGCGGTCTTGCTCTGGAAGGGGGAGACGGTGAATACCTGCCGATTGTAAAAGTGGCACCGGTTTATCCCCGTCGCGCCTTACAGCGTGGTATCGAAGGCTATGTGATTGTTGAATTTACTGTCAGTAAGCAGGGTTCGGTGAAAGATCCCTTTGTGGTAGAAGCCAATCCGGAAGGGATCTTCGAGCAGGCTGCCATGGATGCCGCGCTTAAGTTTAAATACAAGCCAAGAGTAGTGAACGGTGAGGCAGCGGAAGTGTCCGGCGTACAGAACCGCATTACGTTCCAGATAGATGGGTAAGGGGGCAGTATGTTAGTCAGAAAATCGTTAGGCCGGATTATTGCTGTGGCTCTGCTGGGCTCTACTGTCTATAGCCTGCCCGCATTACTGCCAGTCTCTTTGGTGCAGGCTCAGGAATCGGGTGAGGAACGCAAAACCCGCCGTACTCCTGCGCTCAGGGCAAAAGTATACGAACAGCTTGCCCGGGCACAGACGCTGGCCGATGAGGATAAAACTGCCGAGGCCATCGAGGCGCTGAACTCGGTCAAAGACCGCAGCAGCTCCATGAACAGCTATGAGCTGGCGATGATGTATAACTTCTTTGGTTTTATTTACTACAACGATGAGAAGTACGATGACGCCATCGCTGCCTTCGAGCAGGTGGTTGAACAGCAACCCATTCCCGAATCTTTTGAACTCAGTACGCTGTTTTCATTAGCGCAACTGCATATGATGCAGGGCAACTATGATAAAACCCTGAGTTTTCTGGAACGTTGGGAAGCCCTGAATCCCGGAGAGATCCCGGCAAAAAATTATCTGATCAAGGCACAGGCCATGTACCAGATGAAGGATTTTGAACGGGCATCAAGGTATATCAACCAGGCAGTGGAGATGGTTGAGGCAGAGGGTAAGGTACCCGAAGAGAGTTGGTATGTACTGCAACGGGCGGTGTATTACGAGCTCAAGCAGCCCGAAAAAGTCCGTGATGTACTGGTAAAAATGGTCCGGCACTATAATCAGGACAAATACTGGGTGCAACTGGCAGGCATGTACGGCGAACTGGGTGAAGAGAAAAAACAGTTGGCGATCCTCGAATCGGCTTATCAGCAGGACTATATCACCAGCAGCGCGGATATTTTTAATCTTGCCCAGCTATATTACTACCACCAGGCGCCGGTGAAGGGGGCCAGATTAATGGAACAGGCTATGGCGGATGGGACTCTGGAGCGCAACCTGCGCAATCTTAAGTTCCTCGCTAACTGCTGGTCACTGGCCAAAGAGCATGAAAAAGCCATACCGGTAATGATTTCAGCTGCCGAGCTTTCCAGTGATGGTGAGCTGGATGCGCAACTCGCTCAGTTGTATCTGAATATGGAGCAGTGGGATAAGGCTATTGCTGCAGCCCAGAGAGCGCTGGATAAAGGTGAACTGCGCAACCCTGGCATGTCTCACCTGGTTATAGGTATGGCCTACTTTAATCAAAAGCGCTTTAACGATTCCCTCAATCAACTGGCCAAAGCAGAGGAGTATGACAGCTCCAGACGCATGGCTCAGCAGTGGGGGCGTTATGTACAGGCTGAAAAAGTCAGTTACGAGCAACTGCAGGAAGAATTTTCTTCCTGACCTGGTTTCCGGCAGATACCTATTCCCGTCAGATTGGCCACTCTCAGGAGTGGCTTTTTTATACCGGTCAGTCAGTGGTATTCCCATATCCACAGTAACGGACTGTTTTATCAACAATATTTTGTAATTCGTTGTTTTCGGTGAAATGCGCCAGAGCCGTATTGATATCACTGAGCAGTTGCTGCCAGTTTTCCCTTTTGCGGCTGATGGCGTAATACAGGTGATTGTACTGCAATGCCGGCTCGACAACTTCCAGCTTGCTGACGTCGGAAGTAAACTCCGGTGAGGAAGAGTTTGCCTGGCTGATATTATAAAAAATGACTTTAGGGTCGCCGATGATCAGTTCAACCCGCCCGGCCAGCAACATCCTGGCCAGCTGTAAGTCATGGGTGGCTTGCATAGTCTTAAAATATCCCTGGTCCATCAGCTCATCAAACTCCGGGGTATTCTGATACCCTCGCACCACACCGATATGCTCTCCCTTAAGGTTTTTCAGCTCACCATTAAACTTATCCGCTTCGCCTTTGCGTTTGATCAGGGCGATACTGCCGCCGGGAAAGGGATCCGACAAGGCCAGGTGTTTAAGCCGGGCGGTGCCGGGGTAGATATCGGATGGTGCGCGCTGTTCGATAAAGTATTCGGGATAGAGTATATCTGAGTCGCCGGATTCAGCCTCCTGTACGGCTCGGGCCCAGGGACGAAACTGAGAATGTACTGCATAGCCCTGGCTGTGCAGCAATGCCACAGTCAGCTGTTGCACCCAGCCCTGCTTACAGAGGTTCTCTCCTATATACGGCTGCCAGTTGAGGGTTGAAATAATCACCGTTTTATCTGTGCTGTCATCGGCAAACAGGTAGCCGCGATCTGTGCGAATTCCCTGCACCTCATAATTGTTATTCTGATATTGATATTCCACCAACAGATGAGGTGAGGCGAACAGCGACGTGCAAAAAAGCAAAACGCAGGGCCCGAAAAAACACATAAACTTCTGCAAAACTCATCATCCGGTTATTGTGACCGCGCAACGAACCAGCACAAAGCCAGCTCAGCTAACAGTATAGAACACTGCGGAAAAAGGGCGAGTTTTCAGATAGTTATTTACGTTGGTAAAGATTAGGTATGGGCACTGTTCAGTGGGTATCAGATCTGCCATTTATTGTCGGCGGATAATTCTGCAAACTGTCAGCTATTCTCTGTCCGATAAGGAATTAGCTGATGGAAATTGATTTCTGGTTCGACTTTTCCAGCCCCTATTGTTACCCCGTTGCCATGATGATCGAAGAGGCAGCCCGGCACAAGGACTTGCAGGTGAACTGGCGCGGTTTTATGCTCGGGCCGATGATCAGATCTCAGAGTCATGAGCGGGGTCTGGATGAGCAGAACAACGCCAGACTCTCATACATCTGGCATGATATGCACAGGCTGTGCAAGCAATATGAACTTATTTTTATAAAGCCATCCCGTTACCCGAACGGGGCCAGACTGGCGACACGCATTCTGTGCTGGTATCAGCAACAGAGCTGGCTACCGGTTTTTGTCAGAGCGGTATTTCATGCCGCTTATGCACAAGACAGAAATATTGCCG
Organism: Lacimicrobium alkaliphilum; assembly: GCF_001466725.1. Taxonomy (NCBI): domain Bacteria; kingdom Pseudomonadati; phylum Pseudomonadota; class Gammaproteobacteria; order Alteromonadales; family Alteromonadaceae; genus Lacimicrobium; species Lacimicrobium alkaliphilum. The sequence continues at coordinate 3,286,398 of NZ_CP013650.1, read as the reverse complement.
ATGAAAAGGTCATAGCTGATTGTGTTGCCATCGCAGGCCAGGATCCACTGACGGTTATTGAGCAGGCCAACTCTATGGAGGCAAAGGCCAGGTTACACCTGCAAAACCAGCAGGCTATCCGGCTTGGTATATTCGATGCGCCTTTCTTTCAGGTGCAGCAGGAGCCATTCTGTGGTCTGGACAGATTGTCTATGGCATTGGACTGGCCCCAATTTCAGTCTGACTGCTGCAGGCAAACCGGTACGGCCTAGAACTCCGGTGCGGCCTGGTGTTTGAGTAATCTGATTGCCAGTTTAACGAAATCCGAAGAGGTAATAATACCTTGAAGTGCACCCTGTTCGTCGACAACAGGCAAACAGCCATGCTTGTGTGCAAGAAAATACTCAGCCATATCCAGCAGTGGATGATCAGCGCTTATGGTGTCACAGTCAACAACAGCGACTTCCTCAATGGGTACCGCTTTTTCCTGTTCGGCTAATTCCGATTCACCATAGATCTTTGCCAGTTTCATAACCTTAGAAATCAACGCCTTTTGCGTGACCACGCCACGCAATTTGCCGCTCTTTGAATCCAGTACCGGAATATGTCTGATACCGTATTCGCGACTCATACTGTGAGCGTCCCGCAGCGTGGCCGACTCATCCAGCGTATGCAGGTCAGTAGTCATAATATCTTTTACCCGCATTGCCAGTCTCCTCTGTAATTGTCTTTACCAGTGCACCAAGCCTAGTCCATCTGAGAGAGTTCAGCATTGTGCTGGATCAACACCAGCGCAAATTAAAGCTTGTATTTCTGAGGGCTTTGCTACACTAACAATTAATTAACATCTGCATTGTGAGTCCATTATGTGCTACCGAATTGCTTTGTTATTCACCAGTCTGATGACTGCCATTGCTTTGATGCCAACTTATGCCGATGAAGTTGATGTTGTTGATGACAAACCCTTGCCAAAACTGACGCTGTTAACTGAAAACTTTGCGCCGTTCAATTACGTTGAAGACGAACAGATCAAGGGGTTCACTGTTGATGTGGTGGAACACATCCTTGCCGCCACCGGCTCATCGCAGAACCGCACTGATATGCAGGTTCTGCCCTGGTCCAGTGCCTATCAACAGGGATTGTTGCGCCCTGATACGATGCTGTTCACCCTGATCCACACTGAACATCGGGATCCATTATTCCGCTGGATTGGCCCTTTAGTACCGACTCGCGTGGTAGTGATTGCCAAACGGAATATGGAATTTAAAGCCGAATCCGTTGAGGAACTGGCCGGCCTGGTGATCGGAACCGTGAGTCAGGATGTGGGAGAGCAATTGCTGATAGAGGAAGGTTTTGCGGTGCGTAATATTGTCAGTGAAGACTCTCCCAAGAAGATTGTTGAAATGCTCAAGCGTAACCATCTCAATGCCATTGCCTATGACGATATCTCTGCGTTCTGGTACCTGGATCATATCGGTGAAGATCTGGATAAATACGAAATTGTATATATCCTGCAGGAATCTCACCAATATATGGGGTTAAGTCGCTCGACTCCAAAATGGGTGGAAGACAAGCTTCAGGAAGCCTTAAACCAACTGAAATACTCAGAGCGCTACCGAGAGATGATCAGTCAGTACCCGGTTATCGAACACGCCTTGTATCCGACCAATTAGGCCTGCCAGGGCATAGTTGTAGCCCGGATGCAGCGAAGCGGAATCCGGGAACAACTTAATATTCACCGCAGAGGCTCGGAGGGTGCAGAGGATTGAAAGGGCTTCAACATCTCTGCGCCTTTGTACCTCAGCGAGATCAAACGGATAAAAGCTTAAGATCTCGCAGCTACCAAAAGCTAATTTCACCACAGATCACAGAGCGCACAGAGATGATAAGAAAGTTCTAAACCTCTGTGTTCTCCGTGCCTCTGTGGTTAAGTTCCTATTACGTGCTTAACTGCCCCCTGATAACTGAGGGCTGATAACTTTCTTTGTTAATGCAGTTTTAACTTCGGTCTTACCGCACGATTGATCTTTTCCACCATCATCAGCAACATCCCTTTAAACCAGCCGTGAATGGCTATCTGGTGCATGCGGTACAACGACATATACACAAATCGCGCGATACGCCCCTCGATAAACATGCTGTTACCGGTCAGGTTTCCCATCAGATTCCCTACTGTGCTGTAGCGGCTGAGGTTAACCAGTGAGCCATGATCTTTGTAGACGAATCTTTTCAGAGGTTTGTTCGCACGACTGCGCAGAATATTTGTCGCCACAACGGAGGCCATCTGATGAGCCGACTGTGCTCTTGGCGGCACCCAGCTTCCATCGCGCTGTTCAAAGCCGCAACAGTCGCCTATTACATAAATATCTGGCGTGCCTTTGGCGGTTAACTGCGGGGTGACCAGAATCTGTTGCATACGATTGAGTTCAAAGATGTTCAGTTCTTTAATGTAATCCGGGATTTTTACCCCGGCCGCCCAGACCATCATATCTGCGGCAATAAAGCCGTTCTCTGCGGTTTCAAAGCCTTTGCTGTTGGCGGCACTGACCCGGGTATTCTCCAGTACCTGTACACCTAATGCTTTGAGCTCTTTGCGGACTGCATCAGAGATCCGCGTCGGCAGGGCGGGCAGTATGCCGGGCCCTGCCTCTAACAGATGAATTCTGAGCTTGCTGGCGTTCATCTGTGACATGCCATAACGTTTGGCCAGTGTGGCCACATGATAGAGCTCAGCCGCCAGTTCCACCCCGGTAGCACCGCCTCCGACGATGGCGATATTCAGTTCCCTGTTGTCAGGGAGCTGATTGATACGTACAAAATTATTCATCAGCGCACGATGAAAACGCATCGCCTGCCCGGCAGAATCAAGGAAATAGCAATGTTCACTGACGCCGGGCGTGTTGAAATCATTGGACACGCTGCCAATAGCCAGTACTAAAGTGTCGTAGCCGAGCTTCCGCTCTGCGACCAGCAGTTCATTATTATCATCACGAATGGCTGCCAGAGTGAGTTGTTTGTTCCCGGTGTCCAGATCGATAAACTCGCCGTGCTGAAACTGGTAGCCGTGGCGGGCAGCATGGGCACTGTAAATCACGCCATCAGTGCTGGTATCAAGCGACCCGCTTGCCACTTCATGTAGCAGTGGCTTCCAGATATGGCTGGTATTTTTATCTACCAGGGTAACCTGTGCCTTATCTTTTTTCCCCAGCTTGTGGCCTAGTTTTGTGGCCAGTTCAAGCCCTCCGGCACCCCCACCGACAATCAGGATATGTTCCATAATTACTCCGATTTTATAAAAAAACGGGTTTGCTGACCTTTGTTATTAATGGTTAGTGGCCGCTACGCAATAGTTTCTATCATACGCCCAAGCGCTGTCTGAAGGGATTGGAATATTCTAATCTTAAGGTTAGAAAAACTAATGAGGGTATTGCCGGGCCAAACCCGAATTGGCTCCAGGTGATTCTATTACCCAGAACCATGGAGGCAAGAAGAAAACAGAGGTTCTAAAGGTTTAAACGGTAAATACCTCTGCGACCTCCGCGCCTCTGTGAGATCACTGGCTTTTTATTTGTTGATCTCGCTGAGGCGCAAAGAGCGCTGAGGTTTTAAAGGGATGTACTGTGCTTCTCTTTGCTCTTAGTGACTCTGCGGTAACATTACTCTGACTGCATAACAGCGGCGAGTTCCTGCTCCATCACTCTGGTGGCTTGCTGCCTGGCCAGTTCCAGAAAAGGCGAGCCCTGCGACCAGACTGCTTCGGCGGCTTCCTGATTGCGCTTAAACTTATTCTCAATATCTTTAAAGGCAACGATCATCTGTTCATTGGTCATAACGTATCTCCTGTTTAAGGATTTAACACTTTGCTTTGTTAGTCCGTACGCTCGGTGACAGCAGCACCATCCTGTAGTTCTGGCCCCGGATAAAGTACTACCTTTTCGCCGGGTTCAAGGCCGGTTAGTATCTGGGCCCGGATACCATTGTTGTGACCTACTTTGACCACCGTTAGTGTCACCTTGTTTCGCTGTTTTACAAATACCGCCCAGTCCGTGTTATGGCGAAACAGTGCACTGGAGGGCACGGTAAGCACACTGGGATCCTGCCAGACCACAATTCTGCACTCGACCCGGTAACCGTGGCCAAGCTGATGCTGCCTGGCATTCTCATTTATCCGGATAATGGTATTTACCCGCTGCTCTTCCACACCCAGGGCAGAATATTTGGTAAAACCCCAGGGCTCTACACGCTTGACGGTTCCATCGATCGCCCTGGTGCCGCCCCAGTTGTCGATGATCACCGGATCACCGGGGGAAACCCTGACGGCGTCGGTGGAGAGTAACTCGGCAATAATTTCCAGATCATTGTCGGTATCGCCTATTTCCATAATGGGCGTTCCGGCACTGACAGTCGTCTCACTTTTTTGCAGAATTTGCAGAACCTTGCCTGATTCGGGCGCACGTATCTCAATCACTTTCTGGTGTTGTCCTGTTGCCACCGGACCATCCGCATCCCGGATATCGATCAATCTGGCCCTGGCCGCATCCAGCTCGGCTTCCCGCACTGCCAGCGCGGCATTGGCCGTATCCAGGGCGGCGGCGGCTGAACGCGCTGTACGGATTGCTGCATCCAACTCTGCTTGCGTGCTTAATCCCTTGTCAAACAGCTTCTGGGTCCGTTGTGATTCGGCTTCAGCAAGCTCTCTGTCGGCCTGTGCGCGGTTTAAATCGGCTTTGGCCATCCGAATCGCAGCTTGTGCTGAGGAAACTGCCGCCAGACCTTGCTCCCGGGTACGGATATCCAGCAACGCCGGACTCAGTGGCAATAATCTGGCGATGATGGTCTCATCTGCAACGACAGCATCGCCAGGTTCCTTTTCCACCCTGAGCAGTCTGCCAGCCACAGGAGCTGCAACCATATAGGCATCTCTGACCCGGGTGCGCCCCTCTTCATCAATGGTCAGTTGCATGGCTTCCAAACGGGCCTCTGCAACATCAACCTGTATGGCCTGTGGCCACAGGGCGTAACCTAACAGCAATACCAGTACTATCAGCACAGTGGTAGTGAGCCAGAATCTGGAACCTGTGGGTGGCATCCTTTACTCCCTGATTTTAAGTGAAGAAACCAAATCGAGACGGCAAATATCGCGCATGACCAGTATCGCACAGAGTAACGTTGCCAGTATGACGGCAATGGCTGCAATGGCATGATTGGCTGGTACAAACGAGACCGGAATCCGGTATAAGTCTGTATCAAAACCCGCCGCAATCAAAAAGGATAAATAATGCCCGAAATATGCCCCTGCAGGCAATGCCAACAGGGTAATCAGTGCTATTTCTCCAAGCAGGATAAAGCCTGTCTCGGAACGGGTGAGCCCGAGTACACGCAGGCTCGCAAGATCTCTGGCGCGCTCTGAAAAAGCGATACGAGCACTGTTGTAAATAATCCCAAAGGTGATCACCGCCGCGATGCTTATCATCACAAAACGCATGGCCCCGGCGCCACTGTCCATGACCCTGGCAAAAGCAGCCCGACTATCTTTACTCAGACTGACTCCGGCGACGACAGGCATTGCTTTGAGTTGTTTGTAAAGCGCGTTGCTATGGGCTGAGTCGATCTTCAGGTAAGCCCCTGACACGCGACGGGGTTGTTGCATAAGACGGTTCAGATTATCCAGTTGCATAAATGCAGGTGAACCCAGCAGCGTATCAGCCAGTGCCACTACGGGAACATTCAGAACAGCTCGGTTTCCCTCGCGAATATCAATCTGAATCTCGTCACCTGGACTGACGTTGAGCTCCTGTGCCAGCGAGCGGGAGAGCACAATGCCCCGCGCAGGAATATAGATAGGTTGCTTTAACTTATCCAGCGCCCGATACAGCTGCGGCGCAGAATCTAAAGCAGTGATGCTGCCGCGATACGTTGAGCGGCCATGACGAAAATGAACCGGTACCTCTCGGAACCCCTCAACCGTTAATATCCCGTCAATACGTTGCAATGAAAAAAGAGTGTTGTCTGCAAGAGGTTCGATAAAACTGACCATAACATCACTGCGGTTTATATGACTAAAGCTTAAATCCAGAGTGCTGTTAAAGGCGCTCATAACATTTAACATGGCAACAGACAATGCCATGCCCAGCGCGATCCCCGTGACCGACATAGCAAGCCGCAGCGGCTGGCGGAGTGCTGAGCGCAACACCATGCGGGTAGGCTGGTCAAGCCAGGCTCGCAGCCGTGATCCAAAGCTCAGGCTCTTACTATAATCAGGTGGGGCTGGCGGACTCATTGCGATTGCCGGTGCCAGATTTAATATACGCCTCATCACCAATACGCTGCCGCTGACCGCAGTCAGGGCGCTGACGCTTATCCCTTTAACCAGGCTGCTGAATTCGATACTGAATACCAAAAAGGGAAACTTGTAATATTGCTGATAGAAGCCGCTAAGCGAGCGTCCGGCCATGACTCCCCAGAGGCACCCCACCACAGCACCACTAATGGCAATGATCATGACAAACTTGAGATAATGTATCGCCACCGCCACATCGGAATAACCAAAGGCTTTGAGTAAGCCTATTTGTGGACGTTGTGCCTGTACCATTCTTGCAACAACGATGTAGAGCAAAAATGCTGCTACTGCTAAAAATATCGGCGGAACAATACGGCTGGATAGTTTCAGACCAGCAATTTCCTCTGTTATAAACCGGTTTGATATATGCTCGTCCAGATCGTAAGCACCCAGTCCGCCAAAGGGCTCCAGTAATTGATCCAATCGGTGAATAAGGGCTTCTTTACGGGCGCCGGGGACCAGGCTGATGAGTACCTCATTGAATGCCCCTTCCATATCATACGCCGCCTCAAGGGCTTTGTGATTCATCCAAAGTACCGCAAAACGGCCATCATCGGGTACCAGTTCTCCCGGGGCGGTGGTATACAAAAACTCCGGCGCCTGAGCCAGACCGACCACTTTCAGGCGTCGTTTTACCCCTTGTATGGTGGCTGAAAGCGTATCACCGGGTGCAAGACCATGGGCCAGGGCAAAGCCTTCCAGCAACAATACTTCATCCTTATGCGATGAGGACAATTGGCGGCCTTTTACCAGATAAATAGCATTGAGCCTGGGTTCGTTAAATGATGGTAAGGACAGGGTTCGGGCATGAATGGGAACATCGATGGCGGGTAAATCAACCAGTGCTGAACCGTTTATGCGTGCTTCAACACTTGCCACCTGAGGCAGGTTGGCGATGCGTCTGAGCACCTGTCCGGGCGCCCTTTTTAATGGTGCAAAGACATCGGCCAGACGGTAGCGCTGATAATAGTCCTGCTTGGTGTCGGCAAGAGAGCTGACTAAACCCTCCATCATCACCAGCATCATCACACCCACTGCAATCACCAGGGCGATAGCGATGGCCTGGCCTTTGACTTGCCACAGGTCGCGGCCAACTTTTTGATTCAGTACCGACATGCTTGGTTACCATTCGATGGTGTCGGCATCCTGGACCTCTTTATTGTGAGCCACTTTGTGAATATTACCATCTGCAAAGTGTAAAACCAGATCTGCCATGGCCGCTGTGGCTGCCGCATGGGTAACAATCATGACCGTTGTACCGAGTTGGCGATTAACGTCTTGCAGTACACGCAGCACCGCACGTCCTGTGACGCTGTCGAGCGCACCTGTTGGCTCATCGCAAAATAACAGCATGGGATTTTTGGCTACTGCACGGGCGATGGCGACACGTTGCTGTTCGCCGCCGGAAAGCTGAGCAGGAAAATGATCCAGTCTCTGATTCAGCCCGACCAGTGCCAGAGCCTCTTCTGCCTCCATTGGGTTATCTGCGATTTCTGTGACCAGCTCAACGTTTTCCCGGGCGGTGAGGTTGGGCATCAGATTATAAAACTGAAACACGAAACCGACATGTTGCCTCCGGTATTGCGTCAGTTCGGAATCGTCCATTTGAGTCAGGTTCTGATTAAAAAACCATACCTCGCCTGATGACGGATGATCGAGACCGCCGAGAATATTGAGTAAGGTTGATTTTCCGCTGCCCGACGGACCTAATAATACAGCGAGCTTTCCCGCTGTAATTTCCAGGTTGACCCCCCTTAAGGCATGCACCGTTGACGGACCCTCTCCATAGACTTTGCTCAGTGAGTCGGTGCGAAAAGCGGGTAAATTTTTATCCAGAGGTGCACTCATGCAAGGCTTTCCCGGTCAGAGAGTCTTCTCAGCATATCATTACCTGTATATTGTGGTCACCAACAGGACCTGGCTACCGAAACGACGACTCTCCAGGGGCTATAATCCTCTTTGTTACAGACTATGACATTAACGCCGCTACCGGCAAAAGCCAGGGTGCCAGTCTGTCCATACAGGTTGCAGGCCTTTGGCTCTGACCACCTCTGCCATGGTCGCGGCGCATCTTTTATCATCGGTGGCAAACTGTTCCAGCGACGGGTTCTCGCTGGCGTAACCTCCCGGCTGGGTGCTGGAGCCGGCGCTGATACTGGTGATACCTAATGGCAGTAAATGGTCCCGCAGAAAGGGCGATTCACGGGTGGATAAGCTCAATTCCAGCTCGCTGTCGAAAATCCTCCAGGCACAGATCAATTGCACCAGTTGCTTATCCGACATCGGCCTGATGTCACTCAGACCACCGGCGCAGGGGCGCAGACGTGGGAATGACAGCGAATAGCGGCTTCGCCAGTAGGCTTTTTGCAGATAACGCAGGTGGCAGGCGGTGAAAAAACTGTCAATACGCCAGTCATCCAGACCGATCAGTGCGCCCAGACCTATCTTGTCGATACCGGCCTTTCCGAGTCTGTCAGGGGTTTGCAGTCGCCAGTTAAAGTCGGTTTTCTTGCCTTTTAAGTGGTGCCGGGCATAGCTGGTTTTATTGTAGGTTTCCTGATACACCAGCACCGCATCCAGCCCCAGTGAGCGCAACCGGCGATAATCCTGTTCGCTTAAGGGCTGCACTTCCATCGCCAGATAACTGAAATGACGCTTGATCAGGGGCAAGGCGTTGCAGAAGTAATCGAGGCCTACCCGGGATTCATGTTCACCGGTTACCAACAGCACAGAATCAAAACCCCTGGCTTTGATGGCCAGACATTCCTGCTCTATCTCATCCGGGGTAAGGGTTTTGCGCCTGAGTTTATTGCTCATGGAGAATCCACAGTAGCTGCAGTCATTGGCGCACAGGTTAGACAGATATAATGGCACGAAGAACTGCATGGTGTGGCCGAACCGCTGTCGGGTCAGGGTATAAGCACGCTGCGCCAACTCCTCCAGATAGGGTTCTGCGGCCGGTGACAACAGCGCCATAAAATCTTCAGGCCCGGGACGTTTTTTGTTAAGCACCCGCTCTACATCGTCTGCATTACAACTATACAGGCGCATGCGTACCTCTTCCCGGTCAAGCTTTTCAAATTCAGGTAAAAAGCTCACAGTGCCTCCGTAAAGGTCGTAAGGGGACTGGATGCCTGAGCCTGCCCGGGTTCGGCGGTGCCCGCTTCGAAAGCCATACGTCCTGCCTCTACCGCCAGTTTAAACGCCCTGGCCATACTGACCGGATCCGTGGCGCAGGCGATGGCGGTGTTAATGAGCACTCCGTCTACGCCCATTTCCAGGGCTTCAGCGGCCTGACTCGGCGCGCCGATACCGGCATCAACTATCACCGGCACCTGGCTCTGCTCCACGATGATCTGCAAAAAGGCTTTACTTTGCAGGCCCTGATTAGAGCCTATGGGGGCTCCCAGAGGCATCACCGCGGCGCAGCCGGCTTCCTGCAACTGCAGGCAGAGCACAGGATCGGCACCACAATAGGGCAGTACCACAAAGCCTTCTTTTACCAGCTGTTGTGCGGCTTTAAGGGTTTCCAGCGGGTCGGGCAGCAGATAGCGCTGATCCGGATGGATCTCCAGTTTCAGCCAGTTTGTACCCAGTGCCTCGCGGGCCAGTCTGGCGGCGAAAATGGCTTCCTCTGCGGTTCTGGCGCCTGAGGTATTCGGCAGTAAGTCCACCCCCAGACTGCGCAGGGGCCTGAGAATCTCATCACGTCCCTGTTGCAGATCCAGTCGTTTTAAGGCCAGGGTCACAAGTTGTGTGCCGCTGGCATCAAGGGCATAGAGCATGGTTTCGGCGCGGCTGAATTTGCCGGTACCTGTTAACAGCCGGGATGCAAATTTCCGTTCGGCGATGTGCAGCATGATTATCCCCCCGCCACCACAGTGAAAAGACTGATGCGGTCATTGGCCTGTAGTTCGGTTTTCTCCCACAGACTCTTATTCACCACCTGCTGGTTTACCGCTGCTGCGATCCCATTGTTATCCGGGCAATGTTGGCGGATAAGTGCCGCTAAGCTTACAGGAGCACTCAGCTCTATGGTTTGATCATTGATAGTCAGTTGCATTGTTTGTCTCCACATATCGGGCATTGAGGGGCGGGGGGCAGGGCATATTGTTGCCAGTTGTGGCTGAGGCCATCGAACAGATGTAGCTTCCCCCAGGGCACCGTGCCTGCGCCTGCCAGGTATTTGATGCTTTCCAGTGCCTGCAACAGCCCCATCATCGCCACTACCGGGCCCATTACCCCGGCATGCTGACATCCTTTTGGTGGCGCCTGTTCGGGCTCGTATAAACAACGATAGCAACCATGCTTCCGGGCCGGATGCAGGGCCAGAAACTGGCCCGAAAATCCCATGGCTGCGCCAATCATCAGAGGTTTGCCAAGGGCGTAGCAGGTGGCATTAATAGCCTGGCGACTGGTCATATTGTCACTGCAATCGAGCACCAGATCGGCTTCACCGACCTGTTCGGGCAATTGCTCTGTATGCAGATATTCTGCTAGCGCTGTGATACTGATATGGGGGTTTTGTGCCTGCAACCGCTGCGCTGCCAGCTCCGCTTTTAACTGGCCACTATGTTGCAGTGAATACAGCGACTGGCGGGGCAGATTGCTCGGCGTCAGGCGATCGCCATCGGCCAGAGTCAGCTTGCCGATACCGGCACCGGCCAGGTATTGGGCTGCCGCGCAGCCGAGTCCGCCGAGACCTATGATTAGCACAGAGGCCTGTTTGAGCCTGAGCTGGCCGCTTTCTTCGAGTTCCGGTAACAGGATCTGGCGACTGTAATGCATCACCTCCTGATCACTGAGCATAATGGCACTCCACCTTTGCCAGCAATTGTCTGACCCTCTGTTGCGGATTTCCGGCAGCGGTAATGGCGCTGACCATGGCGATACCGTCAACACCACAGGCCAGCACCTTATCCACTTTTGATGCCGAAATACCACCAATGGCAACGGTTGGAATGTCTTGCTGTAATGCCTGGTAGGCTTTAAGACGCTCCAGTCCCTGAGGTTTGGAGGGCATCTGTTTGGTATTGGTCGCGAAAATATGCCCCAAAGCGATATAGGAAGGGGCCAGCTGTATGACCCTGAGCAGTTCGGCATAACCATGGGTGGATATGCCCAGGGCCAATCCGGCCTGCTGAATGACCTTAAGATCGGCATCCTCAAGATCTTCCTGGCCCAGGTGCACGCCAAAGGCCCGGTATTTAATCGCAAGCTGCCAGTGATCGTTGATAAAGAGTCTGGCTTTATAGCAGTTGGCAAGGTCGATTGCCTGGCTGATCTCTGCTTCGAGCTGCTGATCCGGTGTGCGTTTCAGGCGCAATTGCAGTGTGGTGACGCCCCATTGCAGCAGTTTTCTGACCCAGTCCAGGCTGTCTACCACAGGGTAGAGCCCCAGTGAGCGTATTTTCAGGGCAGGGAATCCACATATTGAGGGCGCAGACTTGTGGTCCGGCTGGAACACAGCAAAGTCGGCCAGCTTTTGTGGCCAGCCCAGATGAGCAACAGGGCCGGGGCCACTGCCCAAGCCAGTGGCTGATTTCAGACCCTGATTAATATACGCCCGGGCGATACAGGCGGCATCGTCAAGTGGATAATCCAGCGCCATGGCGGTGGCAATGGCACTGGCATACACGCAACCCGTGCCGTGGCCGTGGGGCGTAGTGATTCTGGTGCTTGTCAGCTGCCAGCAACGATCCTTGCTGAAGTAGTAATCCGTGCAGTCCTGTTGTTGCCAGTGCAGATGCCCGCCTTTAACCAGTACCGCCTTTACCCCCTTATTCAGCAGCGCCCGGGCTGCCTGCTGCAGACTGGGCTTGTCGTTGGGGGCAATGCCGGTCAGCCATGTCAGTTCAGCGGCATTGGGGGTGATCAGATCCACTTGTTGTAAAAGTGGCTTACAGTGGTCAGGGCTGATTTCGCTGAGCCATGCGCCACTGCTGGCCCGTATAACTGGATCCCAAACTACAAAAGGCCCGGATTGTTGCTGCCTGAGCCAGCCAATAAACTCCCCCAGTAAATTCACCTGGCTGACATCGGCAAGCATGCCTATCTTAATGGCCTTTGGCAGCATATCAGCCGCCAGGCTGTCCAGCTGACTGCTGAGCATATCCACAGGCACAGCCTGAATACGCTCAACACAACGGGAGTTTTGTGCGGTGATGGCACTGAGCAGGGTACAGGCGTGACCGCCAAGGCCCTGAACGGTATGCAGATCGGCCTGAATACCTGCACCGCCTCCACTGTCGGAGCCGCCAACGCACCAGATTATGGGTTTGGGCATTTCAGGCCTCTCCACAGTCACCGGGCGCGTGATAAAGCTCACTTCCCTGCCGGCGAAAGGTTTCGGCCATCTTTTTCATGCCGGATTCTACTGTCTCGGGCTGGCCGTCCATGCCCACCATCTTTACCTCCACAGACTGTTGCCGGGCGATGTCCCGGACCTCCCGGGATATCTTCATGGAGCAGAACTTGGGTCCGCACATGGAACAGAAATGGGCGACTTTACCGGACTCCTGCGGCAGGGATTCGTCGTGATAATCTCTTGCCGTTTGTGGATCCAGTGCCAGATTGAACTGATCTTCCCAGCGGAATTCAAATCTGGCTTTGGACATGGCATTGTCGCGGATCTGCGCGCCGGGGTGGCCTTTAGCCAGGTCGGCGGCATGGGCGGCGATCTTATAGGTAATCAGGCCCTGTTTGACGTCTTCTTTGTTGGGCAGGCCCAGATGTTCTTTGGGGGTGACGTAGCAAAGCATGGCGCAACCAAACCAGCCAATCATCGCCGCACCGATGCCGGAAGTGAAATGATCATAGCCCGGTGCAATATCCGTGGTCAGTGGCCCCAGGGTATAGAAAGGGGCTTCGTGACAATGCTTCAGTTGCTCCTGCATATTGGCTTCGATCAAATGCATGGGCACATGCCCCGGTCCTTCTATCATTACCTGTACATCCTGTTGCCAGGCAATCTTAGTCAGCTCTCCCAATGTGCGCAGTTCACTGAACTGGGCTTCGTCATTTGCATCGGCCACCGAGCCGGGGCGCAGACCATCACCCAGAGACAGGCTGACATCGTACGCCGCACAGATCTGACAGATTTCGTCAAAGTGTTGATATAAAAAGCTTTCCTTATGGTGGGCCAGGCACCACTTGGCCATAATCGAACCACCCCGCGAGACAATACCGGTGAGGCGACTGGCGGTCATGGGCACATAACGCAGCAGCACGCCGGCATGAATGGTGAAATAATCCACCCCTTGTTCTGCCTGTTCGATCAGTGTGTCGCGGAACAGTTCCCAGTTAAGTTTGGTGGCATCGCCGTTAACCTTTTCCAGCGCCTGGTAGATGGGCACCGTACCAATAGGCACCGGACTGTTACGCAGGATCCATTCCCGGGTTGCATGAATATGCCGCCCGGTGGACAAGTCCATCACCGTATCGGCGCCCCAGCGTGTGGCCCAGACCAGCTTTTCTACCTCTTCCTCAATCGAAGAGGTTAAGGACGAATTACCGATATTGGCGTTCACTTTGACCAGGAAATTACGCCCGATAATCATCGGCTCGGCTTCCGGATGGTTGATATTGGCGGGAATAATGGCCCTGCCTGCGGACACTTCAGCGCGTACAAATTCAGCACTAATGGACTCTGGCAGTTTGGCGCCAAAGCCCTGGCCAGGATGCTGCTGAGTCAGTTGCTGATCACGGATACGCTGGCGACCCATATTTTCGCGCAGGGCAATATATTCCATTTCCGGTGTGATAATACCCTGGCGGGCGTAATGTAACTGGGTTACGGTTTTGCCTTGCTTTGCGCATCTGGGCCGGCGTTGCAGTTGTAGCGCCTGCTCCGATGATGGCTCCTGTTCAGCCATCAGATTACGGGTATAGCGGGACAGGGTGCCCTCCTGCAATTGGGTATCATCACGTTCAAGGATCCAGTTGTGACGCACAGCGTTAAGGCCGCGGCGTACATCCAGTTCGGCATCGGGGTCACCATAAGGGCCTGAGGTGTCGTACACAGGAATGGGTTCGTTGGGCTGATACGCCGGTGCTGACTGGCTGCCGGTCAGGGTATCGCTAAGCTGGATCTCGCGCATGGCCACACGAATATCGTCGCGGCTGCCTTTGAGATAAATACGTTTGGAACTGGGATAAGCCATCCCCTGCAGATGGTGCAGGAAGTTTTCCGCCTGGCTGCGGTTTTCGCGTCTGTTTGACATAGCATTCTCGCCTGATTAATGGTTTGAGAAGCTTGTCAGGAGTGTCAGCAAGAACAACGGCCACGCCATGTGCAGAACTGCCATTAGCAAAGGGCCGATGCGCTCTTGTTTCCTTCGCAGGTATTAGCCTGATCAGGTTCAACGGATCCCGCGTTTGCGGTCTCAGCCCCTGCTGGTTAAATCACCAGGGGCACTCCGACAAGATGTTGTCTATCAGTATAAGCGGATATTTCTCCCGAATGCAATGGCAGTTATGCGGCAGACTTTTTCTTCGCACCGGCTTTGGGTTTGGCATATTCCAGCGCCGTTTGCAGTAACAGATTGGAGCCGGTTTCCACATCCTGCCAGTGGGTCCATTCATCGGGGGAGTGACTGATACCGGCAACGCTGGGCACAAAAATCATCCCGGTTGGGGTAATCTTGGCCATATACTGGGCATCATGGCCGGCACCACTGGGCATCACCTCATAATCCAGGCCCATTTTCTCGGCTTGTTTGCAGAAGCTCTTGATCACTTTGTCAGACATGGCCTGGGGTTCGAGCCAGCTCATCTGTTCAAATTCAAACATCAGATTATGTTTGCGGGCGATGGCAGACAGAACACGACGGCAGGAATCAGCCAGATTTCGCATAACCTGCGGATCCGTATCCCGGCCCACCAGGGTAAACTCTGCTTCACCCGGTACCGTATGCGCATAACCGGGCTTAAGCTCCACCCGACCGACTGTCAGGCGGCTCTTGTCTGACCCATCCTCGTCGATAATACGGGGAATCTCATGGGCAAAATCCGCGAGCCCCATAAAGGCATCACTGCGCATATCCATAGGGGCGGTACCGGCATGGTTGGCCTCACCGATCAGCCGTACCAGCCATTTATACACGCCGGAAATAGCTTCCACTACACCGATGGGCTTCTTGATCCGTTCCAGCACCGGGCCCTGCTCAATGTGCAGTTCCAGAAAAGCGTGAAAATGTTTGGGATCCACCCTGGCATCCAGTGCTCTGAAGGCTTCCAGCCCGGCCCGCTGCATTTCATCTTTGAGAAACACATGAGTGGCGTCATGGGCATTTTCCAGCCAGTGAGGATTGAGCTCCCCGACAATCGCCTGCACCCCCATCATGCCACCAAAGCGCCCCTCTTCTTCGGCGAAGGCATAGACTTCGAGGGGATACTCACATTCCAGACCCGCATCCCGGATAACCCGCATGCATTCAAGCCCCGCCAGCACGCCCAGCGTACCGTCAAACATGCCACCGGCAGGTACCGAATCAATATGCGATCCCATGGCCACTACCGGCCCGGTTTGTCCGGCATTCATCTTGCCAATAATATTGCCGGCCTGGTCCATATGCGCACTGAATCCTTCGTCCTCAAACTTTTTAATCAGCCAGCGTCGCCCTTCCATGTCGGCTTCATTAAAACCAAGCCGGAATACACCTTTGCTCTCGGGGTCATAGCCGATATGGGAAAGTTCCAGCAGATCATTTTGAAGTCTGCTCAGCTGTACAGATAAGTCCTGTTGCATAGTGCCTCCTGTGCAAGATTTGGGCGGGCATCAGCACTGAGGTTGTCGCCCGGCGTCACTTGGGTATAGTGTATTAACAATGTTAGCATGTTAATACACTGATCACAGAGGAGCACAGCATGGGCAGGATCCTGAAGCTGGCTTTAGTGTTAGTAAGTATGATGGTGTTGCCGGTTTCGGCTGTGCAACAGATCGAGTCCCGGGAAGGATACTTTGTACTGGAATTAAATAATCTTCAGAACAAGTATGACGGCCTGGAAGTGGTGCAGTTGAGTGAAGGCGACCAGAGTGCCGATTTCAGTTCTGCGCAGCGTTTTGATATCAGCGGTCAGCAGCAGGCCACGTTGTCCGGTTTCGCCGATGGTCACTATCAGGCCAGGGTTACCGACAGCAGCGGTGAGAGTGCCCCACAACTGATTGCCGAAGTTGAGGTCCGACATCGATCTCTGACGCAGGCCCTGGTGTTGTTTGCTGTTGGGCTGGCGGCATTTTCACTGTTGGTGATTCTGTTGCTTAAGTTTAATCGCAAGGAGGCGGAATATGCTTGAAGCACAGTTAGACTGGGGCCTGGCGTTGGCCATACTGGTTGGTTTCGGTATCCTGTGGGTGGCCTTTGGCTGGTATTTAGGCCGGGATAACCGCAGTATCGATGATTACGCCCTGGCCGGGCGCAATGTCGGCTTCGCTTTTGCAACTGCTACCGCCATGGCCACCTGGATCACCAGTAATACCACCTTAGTGGCCCCGCAACTGGCCTATCAGTTTGGTATCTGGGGCATGATTGGGTACAGCATGGCGGCCTTTGGCCTGATGCTCTTCGCACCCATGGCTCAACGTATTAAATCCCTGATGCCCCACGGTTTTACCAGTGGTGATTTTATTCGTACCCGCTACGGTAAGAGCGCCTGGGCCATGTTTATGATCATCTCGGTGTTTTATGCCATGGGCTGGCTGGTGAGCCTGGGGATGGCAGGCGGAATATTGCTGTCATCCCTGAGTGACCTGAGCTATCACACCGGCATGTCGGCAATCCTGATCATCTGTGTGTTGTATACCTTGCTCGGGGGGCTCAAGGCGGTTATTGCTACCGACTTTGTGCAGTCTATTCTGATCCTGACCGGGGTGGTGATCATCGCCTGGGTCTGTATCGATACCGTGGGTATTGGTGAGATCCATCAAAGCGTCAGCGATTTCCAGCCGGAACTGCTCAATGTCGCTTTTCCCGCTGCGATCATGTTTTTATTTAACAACATCTTTTTTGGTATCGGTGAGATTTTCCACTCTAACGTATGGTGGTCGCGGGCCTTTGCCTTCAAGACCGGCGTGGGTAAAAGGGCTTTTCTGTTAGGCGGGCTGCTGTGGCTGCCTATTCCCATCGTCACAGGTTTTATTGCGTTGGCGGCAATCTCGCTGGGCATACTTCCGCCCAGTGCCGATATGGTGGGACCGCTGGTGGCGGCCAAGCTGCTGGGTAGTATCGGCGCGGTATTTGTATTTGTGGTGGTGTTTTCCGCCCTGGCGTCGAGCATGGACTCCTTGCTGGCCGCTACCTCGGACCTGATTACTCAGGACGGTTACAAGCGGCTGATCAATCCCAAGGCCGACAGCGATACTTTGCTAAAAGCCAGTAAGCGTGTGGTGATTGGTTTAGGCGTACTCACCTGGCTGTTATGCCTGCCTAAAGTGGCCACGTTAGGAGCTTTACTGAATTTTACCGGCGCCTTTGTGGCATCAGCCATCTGGCCCATTGTATTTGGTTTATATCATCAGGGGCTGACCGGCAGATTTGCCACTGCCGCCATGGCATTAGGCACAATTACCGGTCTGGTGCTTTACTTTGTTATTGGTTTTTATGTTGCCGCTATCAGCGCCTGTCTGATGTCGCTGGCGGTGTGTCTCATGGGTTTGTTGTTTGCCCCCGGCAAGTTTGACTGGCAGACCTTTAAGGAGCCTGACAATGTACCTGAGTGAAACCTTATTAACGTTACTGGTGCTGGTAGCATGCGCAGGCGCTGCGCTGGCTCCGATTATTTTATTGCTGCTGTATAAGCGCGATCTGAAGGATAAGTCTTTATGGTAGATCCCAAAATCGAACAGGTAGTCCAGTTTGAACGAACACGTCCGGATGTGCGCGGTGATGCTCATCCCAAGAAGTTGCTGCGCGCCATCGAAGAAGATGGCGATCATCTGGCCAAACTCTCCGATCAACATATTTTTTCCTCGGATCAGTTTGATCGCGCCACGCTGCTGCAGTTGTTCCGGCTGGCGGCAAAGTACGAGGCGAATCCGGGCCGGTTCAGTACCTCGTTAAACGGGCAGATTCTGATCTCAGCCTTTTACGAGCCCAGTACCCGTACTCGTTTGTCCTTTGAGAGCGCCTGGCATCGTCTTGGCGGCGATATTATGTCGATCACCGATCGCTCCACCACAGGTATTGCCAAAGGTGAATCTCTCGGTGATGTCGCCGAGATGTTCAATAATTATGGCGATTGCGTGGTGTTGCGTGATTCTCAGGAGGGCTCGGTACGGGAAATGATGAATGCTTTGCGCATTCCTATTATCAACGCCGGTAACGGCATTGATGAGCATCCGACCCAGGCGCTGGCCGATCTCTATACTATCTTTAAGTGGCGCCCGGATCTGGTTACCAATGAACCTGGCGAGCCTTTGCATGTGTGTCTGGTGGGTTTGCCTTCGAAAATGCGTACGGTACGCAGTCTGCTCAAACTGCTTTGTGATTTTCCCGAAGTTTTTACAACAGTGACAATTGTCAATGATTGTGACCGTGAAGAGATGTTTGCGCCGGGGCAACTGGAGCAACTGGAAGAAGCCGGGTTGAAAATTCACACCGCTGACGATCTGGACAGCGTACTACCCAAGGCAGATGTGGTTTATATCAACGCGATTTCCTGGGAGGGTAATTCCTTTAAGGAATACGGTAAGGTCTTTCATATCGATGCCAAGTCGCCTCTGAAGGAACACGCCATTGTTTTGCACCCTCTGGCACGGGGGGAGGAGTTATGCACCAGCCTCGATGGCACCAGCCACAACTGGTATTTCTCGCAGGCCAGAGGGGCGGTATTTTTGAGAATGGCTCTGTTGACCTGTCTGGTACAGCGGGCCGAGCGGGTGCTGGACGTTATTTGATTTTTACCACAGAGTCACAGAGGACACAGAGAAAGGTGAATCGTTTAAAAGGACTATTGGTGCGTTGCCAGCGAGCGATTTCCGATGTGCAGGTTTACCTCGCTTCCCCGGATAACAATCTCTGTGTCTCTGTGGTGCATTAACAACAGGAGTATTTATGTGCGGAATAGCTGGCATTTTTGCCAACACCCCTGAGCGCGAAATAGATTCACAAATTCTGGTCAACATGGCGGCTATTATGCACCACAGAGGGCCGGATAATTATGGTTACTGCAATCCCAAAGAGGTTGGGGTAGGCATGAGCCACGCCCGATTGTCGATTATTGATTTGAATGAAAGCCGGGGCCGCCAGCCCTTTTTTCTTCATGGTGGCCGGGTGATTTTCGCTCACAATGGCGAATTCTATGATTACCAGCGTCTGCGCGGGGAACTCACCGCTCAGGGCGAGTATTTCGAAACCAAGAGTGATTCAGAGATTGTTCCACACCTTTATTTGCGGGAGGGTATGGACGAGACCCTCAAACACCTGCGCGGTGAGTTTGCCTTTTCTTTGTATGATGAACAGCAGGATGCGCTGTATCTGGTAAGAGACAGATTCGGTATCAAGCCTTTGTACTGGACCCAAACCGACAATCATATTGTGTTCGGCTCTGAGGTAAAAACCGTACTGGCCCACCCTGAAGTAACGGCAGAATTTGACAGTCATGGCCTGTTTCATCAGCTGATCCAGGTAATGGTGCCGGGCACCACAGCCTTCAAAGGTGTACATCAGGTGGAACCCGGCTATATGCTGAAAATTACCCGCAAGGGTGGCAAGTTTAATATCGAAGAGACCAAATACTGGGATATGGACTTTCCGACTCCCGAACAGCGGCCGCGGATGGACGATGATTACTATATTAAAGGGGTGCGCGATCAGTTATTAGAAGCAGTGCAACTGCGATTAACTGCTGATGTGCCGGTGGGCTGTTATCTCTCTGGTGGTATCGATTCGTGCTCGATTCTCGGTCTGGCTTCAGCAGCAGCACAGGATCCGATCCGTGCTTTTACCATCAGCTTCGATAACGATGAATATGATGAGGCCAGCATCGCCACTGAAATGGCACGGGCTACAGGCGCTGAGCAGGATATTCTCAAGCTCAATGCCGAGCTGCTGTACGATAATTTCTCGCGCACTATCTGGCATACCGAACGCACTATCTACAACACCCTGGCCGTGGCCAAGCTGATGATGAGCCAGCATGTGACCCACAATGACTATAAAGTGGTGCTCACCGGTGAGGGCTCCGATGAGCTCTTTGCCGGTTATCCGGCCTTTCGCAAAGACATGTTCCTGCATGGTATGGAAGGGCTGAACGCCGAGCAGGCGGCAGAATGGCAGCAGACTCTGGCCGAATCGAACAAACTGTTCCAGGGAGCGATGTTACCTAAAGACGAATATGTGTCTGAGAAAATTAATGCCAAAGTGGGCTTTACCCCCAGTTGTCTGCAACCCTGGCTGGGTTGCTCCGATCTGGCCCGCAATCTTCTCACGCCGGAGATCCGGGAAGAACTGGCCGATTATGAGCCCGGTGCGGCCATTGCCGACAGACTGGATGAAGATTTTCTGACTGATCGCCATCCTCTGGATAAGGCCCAGTACGTGTGGATCAAAACCATGCTTGAGGGGCAAATTCTTACCTGGGGCGGTGACAGGGTGGATATGGCCAATTCCATGGAAGCCAGACCGCCGTTTCTGGATCACCATCTGGCTGAGTTTGCCGCCACTATCCCACCTGAGATGCGTATCAAAGGCAGCAAGGAAAAGTACGTACTGCGCGAAGCCATGAAAGGACTGTTGCCTACGGTACTGTATGAACGCCAGAAATTCGCCTTTATGGCGCCCCCGGCCCATACCGACGATAAAAAATGGCAGAAACTCAAAGGTCTGTTTGAACGCTATGCCTCCAAAGAGAAGCTGGAAAAGGCCGGCTTTATCGATGCCGATTATGTGCAGACTCTGATGCAAAAACAGGAAAGCCGTGATACCGACCTGGCCGATAAGGTGCAGATTGACGCCGTACTTAACCATGTACTTGGCGTGATGCTGCTACATCATCACTTTATCGAGCAGGACATTCCGCAGCTGGCCCATGATAAGGCCCAGGAATTAGGCTGGGTAGTTTAGGTCTCTATTTATGCATACAGGCCGATCGCCCTCAGGGTTATCGGCCTGTTCGTGTTTTTTGTGTGGTGGTAAAAAGCATTCAATCACGAAAGACACAAAAGAATACCACACGCATCTTTCTCTGCGCCTTAGCGCCTCTGCGAGATGATATGCTTTTAGCTCTTGCAGCATAAAAGACGTTATTTAATATCGAGTCTTTTAAGCGCTTTTTTGTACGCCTCACCGCGCTCTTTTTTAGCGACAGGGGGATTAAAGGGCGATGGAGTCGTACACCACAACTTTAGCCCACAGATGGGAGTATTTTTCGACAAATTCCTGATGCAGGGGATGAACCTGATAGATATTTTGTCCCTCTACGTCGTCAAACAACATGGTTTCTGACACCTGATAGCTGTTATCCACCACTTCCCGCTTCTCGGTAGAAGCCGGGACGCCAATCTGTAAACCCCGTATACTCTCAATCCGGCGCAGGCCGTTAAGCCCCTCAACCAGCTTATCGCGATCCTCAATCGAATCTGGGTTCTTAAGCCAGAAAAATACCTGATGAGTCAGTTTAGGAAACCGGGTACATGTTTGTTGCGCACCAGCCTTGCCTGGTAGCAACGATGCCGCTCCCAACAATGCAGTAGTACAAAGAAAACCTCGGCGGGAAGTATCTGGCATGGGAATATCCTGATTGCAAACCAGCTTTGAACGCTACCAGAGTTGCACAGATTTCGAAATAGTGCAGAGATTACGATTTTTTGTATTTGTTGTACCGATCTGCAGAGATTTCCTGCCATTGACAGGATTAATAGAGGAGCAGCCATGCCCCGCCGAGATAAAGCAGTATAAGCAATACGCTTTCCACGCCAATACGTCCGGGGCCCTGGCGTTCACGACGGATCAGTCCCATCATCAGAATGCCGGACATTAGCAGCGTCAGACCCGCCCAGAACAGCGTGTCGTCTGTCATGGTGTGGTAGATGGAGCCTTCGCGGTAGGCTACGTCGGAAGCGGCAGTGAATAACGTGTCAAATGCATTACCGCCAATGATCCCACCTACGGCCAGCGTTAGTGCCCCCCTTCGTACCGCAGCAATTGAAGTCACCAGTTCAGGTATAGAGGTACTGATAGCTGTCAGCATTACCCCGACAATGGTCTGGGTCAGTCCTGTTTTAGCGGCTATAACCGTTGCTGAGGGTTCCAGCGTCCATCCCGCCACACCGAGGATGATAAACAGCAGTGCAAACTCGCTCCACAGCCGCGCCATTGATGACATCTGGCTGGTGTCATCAGGTTTATCTTCACTGGTTTCCCGGGTTCTGGTCGGTGCCCACATGGGCGAATTATGAGCCCCTTGTGACAGATGAATACCGTATACATAGGCGATAAACAGCAGCGGTGTTACAGGGTGTATGCCCCACAGCGTCACTTCGGGCAGCAAGGGAGCGGTCATAATTAATGCCAGCAGCGTAATCAGCAGCGCATTTTGCATCATGTTGGGTACTGAGGCGGCGGCATGCTCCAGATTGGCGCGCCGGTAAACCATGTCGGCAACCGCCAGAAAGAAAGTTTGCACGGCGATACCGCCAAGCGCGTTACTGACTGCAAGTTCTGCATTGCCGTGCCAGGCTGCGGTTACAGACAATACCGAGCCACCAATGGATGTGGCTGCACCAAGTAATACCGCACCCGCTGCGGCTTCGCCTATTCCGGTGCGGTCAGCCAGTTGATCGACAACACGGGTAATACGGGTACCTGCTATAGCAATCACCAGTGCACAGCTTGAGAATACCAGCACTGCCTGCAGTAAGGTCCAGCTGTCGGGGTTCAGCAATCGAGCGCTCCTTATCTTACTGAGGTTTATCTCCTTTCTACTGACTGTAATATAATACACTCAGCAGTATTTGTATGGAGCCCAGCAGAGAACAATCTATGAAAGAAAGTGACTGGAAAAAGTTTAAAATAATCAAGGAAAAAGCCATTGAACGATTCTGCACCCAAACTCTGGAAGAGTTCGGGCAGATTATATCGAACAGCGAAGAGCATGTTCATAACCGTTACCTTCAGCTCTATAAGCAGGTGCAGGACCGAAACAAAGAGATGGCACTTATATTTGACGGCCACAGCAGAAATAATGCGTGGTGCCAGCTTATTGCAATGCGGACCAGAGGCCTGGCAGATGAGTCATTGTTAGCCGGATTGTCTGAGGAATTTCTGCAGCAAACTGATCCAAAGCGTTTTGGCTAAAAGCTTTTCAAGCACGAAAGAATACCAGAAGCAACGCCAGCCTGGCCCAATAAATTGGGCTCTACAGCGTAGAGTCAGTCAAAATGCAGCTTGGTTTTTTTGCGCAGCCAATAGAAGCCCCAACCACCCAAAAAGCCTGCCAGCGCCTGTAAGGTTAAGCCGGTGGTGCTTCTGGCCCCGGCTATCAGGGTGATATCCATAATCGGCTGCATCGCCATCAGAATACTCAGCATGGCGACGGCACCTGCCAGGGCATACAGCAGCCCGCCTATTGGGCCTGTTTTGCTGCAAATCCAGCCAGCAACACTCAGGGCAATCAGCATCCCCGCGGCAATAATGGCACCATAGCTTGGCAATAAGCCCCACCAGTCACTCAGGGTCATCTGCAGCCGTTCAACAGGGGGGATGACGATACCCTGTTGTTCAAGCCCCGCCAGCACCATCTGACTATGGGCAATACTGGCAAGAGTGAAACACAGCAGTGTGGCGAAGATATAACGGATCAGAAGACGGACAAAGTTTTCCATTGGATCTCGCGATAACATTAACTGGAACAAATAATTGCATAGTTACTGAATAATTAACACACTGTAAGAAAAGAACGGAGAATCAGCCATCATGTCTGCCCTGAAATTTTTATTGTTACTGGTGTTACTCCTTCCCAACTTCGCGGTAACAGGCAAAACAGAAGTATTCAGCAACTACCGTATTCAGACCATCGCCACCGGATTGCACTATCCCTGGGCGGTGGTGGAGCTGCCAGATGGCAGTGTGCTGGTGACAGAAAAATCCGGCCAGCTCCGGCGTATTCTTGATGGTGAGGTGTCGCCGCCGATTCAGGGGGTGCCAGAGGTGTATTATAAGGGGCAGGGCGGGCTGATGGATATTGTTCTGCATCCACAGTACAACGCTACAGGGTGGATTTATCTTACCTATGCCCATGGTACCGATGCGGCCAATCACTTGCGCCTGATGCGGGCCAGACTCGGGGACGGCAGGCTGGTTGATCAGCAGGTACTATTCAGCGCTGAGCCCGACAAGGCTACGCCGGTACATTATGGCGCCCGGCTTGCTTTTATGGATGACAATACCCTGGTGCTGAGCAGTGGGGACGGCTTTGATTATCGCGAGCAGGCGCAAAATCCCGCCAGCCATCTGGGTAAGCTGATTCGGCTGAGTGATGATGGCAGTATCCCGGCTGATAATCCTGAGATTGAAGGCGCAGCCGAGGGGGTGTACAGCCTCGGGCATCGCAATGCACAGGGCCTGGCCTGGGACCCCTTTAAAAAACTGTTATTTGCCAATGAGCACGGACCTGCTGGTGGCGATGAAATCAATTTAATTCGCGCAGGCGGTAATTATGGCTGGCCGGTGATCACCTATGGTAAAGATTACTCCGGCGCTAATATCAGCCCCTTTACTGAATATCCGGGCATGTTGCAGCCGCTGGTGGACTGGACGCCATCTATTGCTCCCTCAGCCTTGGTGGTGTACCGGGGCAGTATGTTTGCTGAGCTGGATGGAGACCTGCTGTCTGCGACCCTTAAATCCAAAGAAGTGCGACGGGCTATACTTGATGGAATTCAAGTTAGTGAACAACAGAGTCTTTTTACTGAACTGGATGTGAGACTACGGGATATTGCTGTGGCCACAGATGGCGGAATTTATCTGTTAACCGATGAAGAATCAGGGAAATTATTAAAAGTGGTCAGAGCCGGGAACTAAAAATATCAGGGGCGAGCACTTAATAATACATTGTATTTAAAAGTACTGTGCCCCTGCTACAGAAACCTTAGTTGCAGGCGTCTTTCAGAGCTTTACCTGCTTTGAAAGAAGGCAGCTTGGAGGCGGCGATCTGGATAGTCGCACCGGTTTGCGGGTTGCGGCCAGTACGGGCGGCACGCTCGGAGATTTTAAAAGTACCAAAACCCAGGATAGCGACTTCGTCACCACTGGCCAGGGCTTCTGTTACCGCGCCGGTAAAGGCATCAACAACACGGCCGGCTGACGCTTTGGATACATCAGCGCTTTCTGCGATACGGTTAATAAGATCAGTTTTATTCATTGAATGCTTCCTTTTGTTTTACGTTGATAGTGAGCAGAAGCTAAGCTACTCCAAACTCATTATTATAGCGACGGCTGCCGGGTATATGACGGTACTCAGAGTTACCAAAAAACATACATTACCCGCGTGCACCTGGCACAGTCTTTATATCACACCCTATCTGTTATCACATCTGGCAAAGCGCGATAATGCCCCAGGCTGTGATAATCTGATTAATGGTTGTACTACGCTGCCCTGAAAAAGCAGCAAAACACATTAACGCACAACCAGACGAATCCCGCAACCCCGCATGAACTCTGCTTCGAGCTCAAGGTCAGCAAGAACCAATGGCGAATTTTGCAACCAGTCTCCGTCAAATTCCAGAAATAACTTATTTTGTTTTGCTTTTGCCTGAATTTCAGGCAGAAAATCGTCCTGCCGGCGAATATTCAAAAGCACGCCAAGCTGCAGTATGCATATCAGTCTCAGCACCTGTTCGGTGCTGTATTCGGTGAATTCCGGTAACTCATCGGTGCGGATTTTTTTGCGGTGAAAACGCACCAGGCTGGCGAGTAAGTCCTGCTGTTGCTGATTAAAGCCTGGCAGTTCGGCATTTTGCAGGACATAGGCTGAATGGTGCTGGACCCGGCGAGAGTTGATTTGCAGTCCCACCTCATGCAGCAATGCGGCCCAGCCGAGTAACTGCTGTAATTCTGTGGTCTGTATCTGCCAGTCTGATGCCACCTGTTGATAGATATTCAGAGTGGTTTGCAGTACCCGTCTGGCATGTTCGATATCTACATCATAGCGGGTAGCCAGGCTGTCCGCTGTACGTTCACGAATATCATCATGCTCGAGTCGATCTTCCATCTCATAGATGACCCCTTCACGCAGTGCAGAGGGCGAAAACACTAATTCTGTAATATTCAGGCTGTCAAAACAGGCTGCCAGAATGGCTAAACCTGCGGCAAATACCGGGGCGCGCTCTTCGCTCAGGCTCTTAAAAGGAAGTTGCTGGTAATGACCGGCATCACAACAAAACCGGATCATTTTCTCTATCTGGCTGAGATTCACAATACCCGGCCGGGCCTGGGGATCGATCTCTTCTGCAATACTGACGATGGTTTTGATTGTGCCAGAGGTGCCTGTGCATTGTTCCCAGCCGAGCTTGCGAAAGCGGCGCTGAATCATCTCCAGCTCCTGGCTTGCAGCCAACCGGGCCTTACTGAAAGCTTTGGGTCTGAGCTCTGTATTGTCAAAAAAGCGCTGGGTATAACTCACGCAGCCCATTTGCAGACTGCGCATCAGCAGCGGATTGAAGCCTTTACCGATAACAAACTCGGTACTGCCGCCACCAATATCCAGCACCAGCCTTTGTCGGCTGTTTTCGCTGGTATGGGCGACTCCCTGATAAATCAGCCTGGCCTC
Organism: Lacimicrobium alkaliphilum; assembly: GCF_001466725.1. NCBI lineage: Bacteria > Pseudomonadati > Pseudomonadota > Gammaproteobacteria > Alteromonadales > Alteromonadaceae > Lacimicrobium > Lacimicrobium alkaliphilum. The sequence continues at coordinate 3,259,313 of NZ_CP013650.1, read as the reverse complement.
TTCAATCCCGGCGATAATCTCAACCGGGTAGGGAAGAACTTTGCGGGCGGCTTTGATAAACACATTGGCATTACGTGCCTGACGTAGCGTATGCGTCGCAACGATGCGTACCGAGTCGGGATTAAAGCCATACAGGCTGTCAGCGAATTGCTGGAGGGTTTCTATGCCTCTGTCCATCGCTTCCTGGCTGAGTATGCCGTTGTCATCCAGCCCCTCTGCCAGTCTGACCTTTTGCTTCACCTTATGCAGAATCTGCACACTGCCCGCATTAATACGGGCCACCACCAGGTGAAAACTGTTTGAACCGAGATCCAGCGCGGCCACATGGGTAGTATCCCTGGTCTCCAGATCGCTGAATGCGCTGTCAAGTTGGTTCATTGTGATTATCTGTTGTCTTCCAGTGCCTTCAGATAATGGTATATCTCTACCTGCGAACGCAACTTTTTCCTGTTGCCACGGCGCACATACTTATTGGTCTGCTCGGCATCAATGACTCTGGCCTTGATGGTGTCTTTAAACTGAATATTGAGAATGTCTACAATACGCTTTTTCAGCACAGGATCATTGATCGGACAACCCACCTCTATACGGTTGTCCATATTACGGGTCATCCAGTCTGCCGATGAGATAAAGACTTTCTGATCGCCGCTGTTTTCAAAGATCATCACTCTGGGATGTTCCAGAAAACGATCGACGATGCTGGTGATATGAATGTTATCGCTCAGGCCTTTAATTCCCGGGACCAGTGAACACATGCCCCTGACTATGGCCCTGACTTTAACGCCTGCCTGGCTGGCACGATACAGGTCATCAATCAGTGCTATGTCGACCAGGTTATTGATTTTCAGCAGGATCTGGGCCTTGATCCCTTCCTTGGCGTTCTGGGTTTCCTGACGGATATGCATTTGCAGGCGGGTACGGGCATTGATGGGCGATACCTGCAGATGCTGGAACTTAAAGCGCCGGTATGGATACTGAATAAAATCAAACACTTCAATGGCCTCAAGGGCCAGTTCCTGATCGCGGGTGAAGAGACTGAAATCGGTGTAGATCTTGGCGGTTTTCTCATTGAAATTGCCGGTGCCGAAGTGGGCATAATGGATCAGCTCACCGTTCTCCTCGCGGCTGATGACACAGAGTTTGGAGTGTACTTTGAGTGTCGGCAGGCCAAGCAGCACTTTGACACCGGCATCGGTCATGGTCTTGGACCATTCAATATTGGCCTGTTCATCAAAACGGGCCCGCAGCTCTACGACTACCGTTACCTGCTTGCCGTTATTCACCGCATCGATCAGTGAGTTGATGATGCGGGACTTGTTCGCCACCCGGTAGATGTTCAGGCGAATATGCTTAACGCTGGGGTCAAAGGCGGCCTGGCGCACAAACTCGGTCAGATGCAAAAAGCGGTGGTAGGGATAATACAGCAGAATATCGCCCTGGCTGATGGCATCAAACGCAGTGTCGTAATCGGCAAAGTCGCGGGTATTAATCGCCGGTAGCAGCGGATTCTCCAGATAGGCCCGGCCGACATTGGGAAAGCCGATAAAATCCTTAAAGTTGCGGTAAGGGCCGCTGGCAATCAGGCTGTCGTAGGACGAGATACTCAGCTGTTTTCTGAGAAAATTGAGCATGTCATCGGGCATATCGCCGTCGTAGATAAAGCGCACGGGCTCTGCGATCATGCGTTGCTTCATGCTTTCCGACATCTTCTCCACATAACTTTCATCAATTTCGTCATTGATGGAATATTCCGCATCCCGGGTCATTTTAAAGGAGTAGGCTTCAAGCTGGTCGAATTCGATAAAGCCACGAAAGATGCGGTCGAGACATAAGGTAATAATGTCGTCGAGCAGAATAATGTATTTTTTCTTACGGCTTTTCTGTGGCGGGATCTGAACAAACCTGGAGGTATAATCCGTGGGCACCTCCAGCAGTGCGTATTGGGTTTTCTTTTCTGCCTTACGGATGGCCACAAACAGATAGGTGGCGGCGTCATTGAGTCGCTCCACCAGCCTGACTCTGTTATTGATCAGCACCGGAGCGATGTAGCGCAGGATCTTGTTCTGAAAATAGCTTTGCAGCCAGTTTATCTGATACTCATCCAACTGGTTCTGAGTAATCAGATAAATATGGTACTTGGCCAGCCTGGCAACCACCTCAGCATGGAGCCGCTCAAATTCCTCGGTCATTACCAGCACACGTTCCTGAATCTTATCCATCAGGGCTTTGGTCTGCTCGGCGGCTTCCAGGTTTTTATCGTTAAGATGAATGTATATCTGGCGTTTTACATCGGCTACCCGCACCCGGTAGAACTCATCCATATTATTGGAATAGATCCCCAGAAAGCGGATACGCTCGACGATAGGGTTGCGTTTATCCGCCGCTTCCTGCAACACACGCTGGTTGAACGCCAGCCAGCTCAGCTCTTTTGGGTAGTAAGGCAGTGTCGTAATACTCATCTGTTTGAATTGACCGGATAAAATTGGCGAGAGTCTAGCAATAACTATTCACCTGGATAATGAAGCTTTTATGACAGCAACTGCCAATGATGTGTTTCTGACAAAGTTTGACAACAGAATCTGCCTACAACAGGCACTCAATCCTGCCAGTCAATATCCACCACCAGATCATTGGCGATCTGCTCCAGAGCCAGACTCAAAGGGGCGATATCGAAGCCTTCAGGATAGTCGATGTCGATATTGGCCTTAAATAACAGGCCCCCCCAGTTCGGTGCTGCCTCACAACTTGAACTGAATCTGATGATATTGATATTAAACTGATGTAGCACAGAAGTGATCTCCTGCACGATACCGGGTTTGTCATTGCCCATAATCTCGAGACTGGCTCTGATTGCCTGCGCCGGTTGTGATTCCCCCTCTACCAGGCGAATATTGAGCTCTGGCATGCTGTCGAGTTTATCCAACAGCGGGGCGATATTCTGTTCTGGCAACTGAATTTCCACAAAACCGGTAAAATGCCCGGCCATGTGAGCGAAATTACTCGCCAGCCAGTTACCGTCTGACTGCCTGACCTGTTTGGCGATGGTCTCCACAATTCCGGGTTTATCTTTACCGAGCAGGGTGACAACAATAGATTTCATAGACTCCACCTCTTTTGGCAATATTTTATATCTCGTTACCGGAACTATAATCCACCTTGTTGGCGCGAGCGAACAAAAACCTGATTATTTCAAAGCGTTAGTATTTCATCACCAGGATCATTACAATAAGCGGGTTTTCCAGGCGAGTGATTTTTCAGTGGATATGCCGTGCAGCTAAGCCAACATCCATCACACAAAGGCCGGGCCCGGCGCGACCGGTTTGCTGGCCGTATTATCACCATTGGTGGCCTGACGGTACTGGTGACGCTGGCTGTGTTGATTTGGCATTTGCTGTATGTGACTTCGCCTCTGCTGCTTTCGCCTTCCTTAAAGCCAGTGAACAGCTGGGCCACGCCGGAAAAAGAGCGGGTTCTGCTGCTTGAGGATCTCAGTGCCGGCCGCGCAATACTGAGCATGACAGAGGATTGCCAGCTTAATCTTTACCAGTCCGGCGAGAGTGACTCATCGCTGGAGTTGCTCAGATCCATGCCTCAACTATGCCAGCTTAATACCAGGGCTCTGCACCATGGCGGTGAGCGTTATTTATTCCAGCTCGGTGCTGATGGCGTGGTAAGAATGGAGCGCCTGATCCGGGTGGCACAGCGTATAGAGAGGATGCAGGAACTGTCTTTTCTGGTGAAACCCGCGGTACCACAAATAATTCAGCAGTGGCAGGTGGCGTTGTCTGAACGCTGGTTGGCGGTGGCCATACAATCCGACAAGCAGTGGCATGTGCATTGGGTGTCCAGGGACAGACCGCTACAGAATTTCACCCAGGAGCTTGACGGCAGCGGTCAGTTACTGCTGTTACCTTCGGTCAGAACTGCCTTGTGGTACAAAGAAGGTGAGGTGGTTTTTGCCAGTACCGATTCCCATCAGCGTATTTACACCGACAGACCTGTGGAAAAGGTTTCCGCGTTTCCCGATCACAAGGCAGTGCTGATTGGTCTTGAGGGTGGTGAAGTGCAGAAATGGTCGAGTTTTAATCAGCAAGGGCAGTTTATCTATCAGCAGATTTATACCTTGCCTGAACCTGTTTCTTTACAACAGATGCAGATGGTCAGCGGTAAGGATCTTGGTGTGATCCTGACCCGCAATCAGGAATTGTTGCTGTTTTTAGGCAGTACAGGAGAAATACTTCAGCGGCAATCGCTGAGCCAGCCCGGGCGCAGCTTCTTGCTGGCCGGGAATAAACTGTTTATGCAACATCAACAAAGCATTGAACAATGGCAAATCGATAACGCCAGTTCCATTGTCAGCTTTGAGTCCTTATGGTCAGAAGTCTGGTATCACGGTTATGAAGAGCCGGACACTATCTGGCAGTCTACCACCTCCGCCGACAACGCTCAGGCCAAATACAGCCTGGTACCACTGGTGATTGGCAGCCTTAAGGCTGCCCTGTTTGCGTTGATGGTGGCGATACCGCTGGCGCTGGGCGCGGCCATTTATACCGCTTATTTTGTGCCTGACAGCCTGCGCAACTGGCTGAAACCCGGTATTGAGATGCTTGAGGCGGTGCCCTCAGTGGTGATTGGTTTTATCGCGGCAATCTGGTTGATCCCTGTTGTCGAAGATCATCTGCTGGCTATTGTGTTGTTTCTGTGGGGGTTGCCGCTGGGGCTGATTATCAGTGCATTTCTGCAAAAACCCATCTCCAGATGGCTGAGCCTGAAGTGGCAGTCGGGCTGGGAGTTGTTGATGGCGGTGCCGCTGGTATTGCTGGTGGCCTGGTTGGCTTTTTTAATCGGCGAGGGTGTACAGGACTGGTTATGGCCGCAAGGCTGGTTCACTGACAGCGAAACCTACAGCAGTAAGAATGCGCTGGTTGTTGCGCTGGCGCTGGGTATTGCGATTGTGCCGAGTATTTATTCTCTTGCCGAGGATGCTATTTATGAGGTACCGGCTCATTTGCGTCAGGCCTCCTTTGCGCTGGGGGCAACAAGGTCGCAAACCCTGCGATATGTGGTGCTGGTGGCGGCCTATCCTGGGATCTTTTCCTCGGTAATGCTGGGATTGTCGCGGGCCTTCGGTGAAACCATGATCGTATTAATGGTGACAGGGAATACACCGGTGTCAGACTGGGATCCCTTCTCCGGACTACGAGCTCTGACGGCCAATATCGCCATCGAGTTGCCTGAAGCTGAGGTTGGCAGCATTCATTACCGGATTCTGTTCTTTACGGCTTTGTTACTCTTTGCCTTTACTTTCGTTATCAATACCTTCGCGGAACTGATCAGGGGTCGCCTGAGGAGGCATTATCAGAATGTCTGATTGGAAGTGGTTCAGGGCCCAGAAAGAAGGGTTGCCGGTAGTTTCCAGTGCCGCTCTGGTCGCTGTTATCCTGCTGTTACTTGGCGGAATGATAGGTCTGATGCTGTTTAAAGGCGCTCAGCACTTCTGGCCTCCTCAGTTGTATCAGGTGACCTTCAAGGCGCAACAAGACTCAATACAACTAAGGACTATTTATGCCACCCTGCTGGCCGATGACTTTGTTACTACCGGCAGCGAGATGCGCTGGCTGTTTAATGAGGCCAGGCTGGATCAGTTCAGTGATCAGCAATATTTGCTCCCGCAACAGCATATTGTTGAGCTGAGCACGCCTGAATCCCTGATGGACATTCAGCTTACTAACGGTAACCGGTTGTTTGCCAGGTTGCAGGCGGTGGTTTACGACCAGCAGCTGATTGATTTTGAGCAGACAGAGGCAAGATGGCAACAGGTCAGGGCCCAACAGCAGCAGATTCGTGAACTGACCGTCAATGCACTGGCACCTGTGCATCAGCAACTGGCAGAGCTTGACAGGCGAGGTGTAGAAGATGATGCACCGGCACGATTGCGGCTGCTTCAGGCCTATGAGGATATCAATCAACAAATCACCACCTTACAGCAGGAGACCGACCGTTATCGGGTTCGGGTCAGTTTTGCGGATAATTCGGAATATTCCCTTGCCCTTGCAGATATTGAGGAATACCGGCTGTTAAATCAGTTATCTGCTCTGCAGAAGGTCTCTGCAGCGCTGGATGCCATGTGGCAGTTTGTCAGCGAGAAGCCAAAGCGCGCCAACAATGTGGGAGGCGTATTTCCCGCATTGTTCGGCACTGTGGTTATGGTGTTGATGATGACCGTCATCGTCACACCCTTAGGTGTGTTGGCGGCAATCTACCTGAATGAGTATGCGCCGGCTAACATGCTCACTTCTTTTATTCGCATTGGTGTTAACAATCTCGCCGGTGTGCCTTCTATTGTTTATGGGGTATTCGGACTGGGCTTTTTTGTCTATCAGGTGGGCGGCAATATCGACAAGTTGTTCTTTTCCGAACAGCTACCCGCACCGACCTTTGGGGCACCGGGGATTTTCTGGGCGGCTCTGACCATGGCCATGCTGACTCTGCCGGTGGTGATTGTGGCCACTGAGGAGGGGTTACGCAGGGTGCCCAATAGCCTCAGACAGGGGAGTTTCGCTCTGGGCGCCACAAAATTTGAAACCATCTGGCGCACGGTGATCCCCATGGCCAGCCCCGGCATAATGACCGGGGTTATTCTGGCGATTGCCCGCGGTGCCGGAGAAGTTGCGCCTTTGTTATTGGTGGGGGCGGTTAAATTTGCCCCCAGTCTGCCGGTGGATGGCGAATTTCCTTATCTGCATCTGGAGCGCCAGTTTATGCACCTCGGCGTGCTGATTTATGACGGTGCCTTTCACAGCAATAATATCGGCCATGGTTCGTCGATGATGTTTGCCTCATGCCTGTTATTATTGCTGGTGGTACTCACCCTGAATACCATTGCGGTGATGGTCCGCGCCCGGTTACGTCGTCAGTATCTGGCGATGTCCAGGTAGTTATGCGGAATTGTGCTGTGGCTGAATAAAGAGTGATAAATGTTTGATTATTTTGATTTAGTAAAACCACAAGTCAGTCTGGATAACCTGCCGGCAGACCAGGTGGCTATCGATGTGGTGGGACTGACGTTAAAGTTTGGTCAGACCCGGGCCCTGCACAATATCAATATGCGCATTCCGAAATGCCAGATTACCTCACTTATCGGTCCGAGCGGTTGTGGTAAGTCTACCCTGCTGAGCTGTTTTAACCGCCTCAATGATTTGACCCCCGACTGCCATGTAGAAGGTGAGGTGCTGATCAATGGCCAGAATATCTACCACCGGAAACAGGATGTAGCATTGTTACGCACTCAGGTGGGTATGGTGTTTCAGCGGCCTAATCCTTTTCCTATGTCTATTTATGACAATCTGGTCTACGGCCTGAAGATCCAGGGAATTCGTGACCGGCGCACGCTGGACAATGCGGTAGAGCAGGCACTAATCGACGTGGCCTTGTGGAAGGAAGTCAGAGACAGGTTATTTGATTCGGCCCTGACTCTCTCAGGTGGTCAGCAACAGCGACTGGTGATTGCCCGGGCGATTATCCTGCAGCCTGAGATCCTGCTTCTGGATGAACCCACCTCGGCACTGGATCCTATCTCCACCCTGACCATTGAAGAGTTAATTTATCAGCTCAAGGAAAAATACACGGTATTGGTGGTGACCCATAATATGCAGCAGGCTGCGCGGGTGTCGGACTTTACCGCCTTTTTGCATCAGGGCCACCTGATAGAATATTCCGATACCAATCAGCTATTTACCCGGCCCAAACAACAGCAAACCGAAGAATATATTACCGGCAGATATGGGTAGATGAGGGTCTAGGTCGGGTTTCAACCCGACAGTACCGGTCTGACATCGTTGTCGGAAAGAATTCCGTCCTGCCTAACCCCTCACTCTTTTTCGGGCCTTATTTATAGCGATATGTTAAATTCGCGATGCATTTTCGCTGGTAAGTAATAATGGCTTATGCAAGAAATTAAACTTAATACTCATATCTCCGGCCGCTTCAATCTGGAGCTGGAGAACCTGCGCAATTCCGTGCTGACCATGGGCGGTATGGTTGAGCAGCAGCTTTGTGACGCCATTGCCGCACTGCGGGACAACCATATGGCGCTGGCAGAGAAAGTCATCGTCAATGACTTTACGGTGAATGCCATGGAAGTGCAGATCGATGAAGAGTGCACGCGGATTATTGCCAAGCGTCATCCTGCCGCCAGTGACCTGCGTCTGGTGCTGGCCATTAACAAAACCACTGCCGACCTTGAGCGAATGGGGGATGATATTGAGCGTATTGCCAACCTGCTTATTAAGGGCAGCCTGCCTGTTTCTGAGGATATTAAAAATGGCATGATTGCCACCGGCAACCATGTTATGGAGATGCTCAGGAGAACCCTCAATGCTTTTGCCAGGCTCGATGCTGAGGCGGCCCTGGAGATCCATATGGGCGATCAGGAGATTGACGAGCAATACAAGCAATTACTGACCCTGGCTGTTAGCGAAATGCAGCAGGATACGGAGTCATTGCCACAATGGCTGGAAGTGTTGTGGGCGATGCGGGCACTTGAGCGGGTGGGAGACAGATGTAAGAATGTTTGTGAGTATATTATTTATCTGGTTAAAGGTAAGGATGTCAGACATATTTCTCGTGAAGATATGCAGAGAAGGCTGGCGGAGCTTCGCCAGAGTTGATTAATTTGCCTGAATGCAAGAGGCTCTGCTGCAATTCAGTATTTGAGTTACTCGCGTGCAACACTGTCATAAAACTGAAATATTTCTGTCATATATTCTGGTGTATCATGCGCCGCACATATAAGGGTTAACGTTGTGTCATTTATGTCTACAAGTGGATTCCTTGAGGTTTTTGCCAAATCACCGCTAAAGCCTCTCGAAGAACATATCAATACCGTTCATGAGTGCAGTCAGGGGTTGAAACCCTTTTTTGACGCTGTTTTCAAAAAAGACTGGAAACAGGCGGAGAAGTGTCAGCACGATATCTCTCATCTGGAGAGAAAAGCCGATGCGCTGAAACATGAACTTAGGGTCAACCTTCCGGCCGGTATCTTTATGCCGATTCAGCGCCAGGATTTGCTCGATTTGCTCACCACCCAGGATAAAATCGCCAACCGGGCCCGGGACATTTCCGGGCTGGTACTGGGGCGTGAATTGCAGATCCCTGAGCCGATGCAGGAGGATTTTGTTAAATACCTTCAGCGCTGCCTGGATGCAACAAAACAAGCCAAGAAAGTGACTAATGAACTGGATGAATTACTGGAAACCGGTTTCCGTGGTCGCGAAGTGAAAGTGGTGGAAGAGATGATCAACGAACTGGATCAGATCGAAGATGATACGGATAAAATTCAGATCAGTATCCGCCGCTCGTTATGGAAGCTGGAAGACCAGCTCAACCCTGTTGACGTGATGTTTTTATATAAAATCATCGAATGGATCGGCGACCTGGCCGATATCGCTGAGCGTGTTGGTTCACGCCTGGAACTCATGCTAGCTAAGTAAAGGCCTTATCGATGGATATACTTGCAACATACGGTTTTATGCTGATCATCACTGCTGCGGTAGTGGGTTTTTTAATGGCCTGGGGCATCGGTGCCAATGACGTGGCTAACGCTATGGGCACCTCTGTAGGCTCCAAGGCGCTGACCATTAAACAGGCAATTCTGATTGCCATGGTATTTGAGTTTGCCGGGGCTTATCTGGCTGGTGGTGAGGTTACCTCTACCATTCGTAAAGGCATTATCGACAGTGCCTATTTTGTGGATAGTCCGGAATTACTGGTTTACGGCATGATTGCCTCATTGTTTGCCGCCGGTATCTGGCTGGTGATAGCGTCCTGGCTCGGCTGGCCGGTTTCCACTACACACTCCATCATCGGCGCTATCGTTGGTTTTGCTGCGGTGGGTGTCAGTGCTGACGCGGTCGAATGGGGTAAAGTTGCTGGGGTTGTTGGTAGCTGGGTTATCACTCCGGCCATCTCCGGTATTATTGCCTTTCTCATTTTTATGAGTGCTCAGCGCCTGATATTCGACACCGATAATCCTTTTGCCAGCGCTAAGCGTTATGTGCCTTTTTATATGGCATTGGCGGGTTTTGTGATGGCGTTGGTGACGATCAAAAAGGGGCTTAAGCATGTCGGTCTGGGCATGGGCACGGCGGAGGGCTTTGCCCTGGCAATTGGTCTGGCGGTGGTAGTTGGCTTGCTTGGTAAGGTGGTTATTAGTCGCATCAAAATGGATGCTGCCGCCAATCGTCGCATGCAGTTTGCCAGTGTTGAGAAGGTCTTCGCTATTCTGATGGTGGTGACGGCCTGTTGTATGGCTTTTGCTCATGGTTCGAATGACGTCGCCAACGCTATCGGTCCTTTGGCAGCAGTGGTAAGTGTGGTTCAGAATGATGGCCAGATTGCCAGTAAAGCGGCATTGGCCTGGTGGATTCTGCCACTGGGTGCGGTAGGCATCGTGATGGGGCTGGCGTTGTTTGGTTCAAGGGTTATGGCGACCATAGGTAAGGGTATTACCCATCTGACCCCCAGTCGCGGTTTTGCTGCCGAACTGGCCGCCGCGACTACCGTGATTATCGCCTCAGGTACCGGGTTGCCCATCTCTACCACCCAGACGCTGGTAGGGGCTGTTCTCGGTGTGGGTATGGCCCGTGGTATTGCTGCATTGAACCTGGCCGTGGTGCGCAATATCGTGATTTCCTGGGTTGTTACTCTGCCGGTAGGTGCAGCACTGTCCATTATGTTCTTCTTTATGCTCAAAGGCATTTTTGCCTGACAGGCAGTTGATCTGCTCCCGGAAAAACTCGTTGTATATGATGCCAGTCAGCTTAGCTGACTGGCATTTTTCCTTTTAGCCAGGCTGTATTCTTTTGGTGTCAGCCCGTTCCAGCTTTTAAAGGCCCGGTTAAAACTCCGCACATCGGAAAAACCCAACGCCAGTGCTACATCCTCAATAGTCAGCTGCGCTGACAGCAGAGATTTGGCCCGATGATCCAGGACCTGCTCCTTTACCGCACGAAAGCTGGTTTGATATTCCGCCAGCTTGCGCCTTAGTGTTGCGCCACTGCAGCCTAAGTAATCAGCCACCGCATCCTGACTGCGGTAATCCGAACGAATTGCCTGTCTGACCTTTTCGAGAAAATCCTGATGTTGTTGGTTTCCCGAAGGTACCGTTATCCTTCGTTGCAACTCACCATAAACTTTGGCTGAAGTCAGGGTACCGATTTTCTGCCAGTCAAGAGGCTCTGAGGCAACAGAATTTGCATAGCGCAGGGTATAACAAGAGGCCTCAGATTTAACCGGGGTAGCATGTAGGACAGATTGCAATAATGTATGTTTAGCCGCAGGAGCCCGGCTATAGATCTTCAGCAGAGGAATATGGGATTTGTCGGGTAATAAGGCGCAGATGATGCCGTGCACATACAGCAGTACCGACTCCAGATTAAACTGGATATACTCAGACCTGGCATCAGACAGATAAGGAAATTCTCTGTCATCGATAATATAATCCAGATGCCTTTCTGATAACTCTGCCTGATTATAATTGCCACCGTGGATCACGTTGTAAGATACAGCTAATTGTTTCAGTGCGTCATTCAGATTCATGCAATGCCCCAGACTTGCCAGCACATAGTCATTAGTACCGGGTAACAGGGGGCGCTTGGACATATGCCAGGACTCGTCGCCAACTTCCAGCGCAAAGGCTTCCTGAAGTCTCAGAAAGTCTATGATTTCCAGCCCGGGTTCATCTGTTTGAATATGCAACTGTCGCATCAGGCTTGCCAAGGAAACATCCACTGACGCCATCATGGTTTGCATCAGCTCAATATTCCCGGGCGGGATGCAGGTTTTGCTCGTCACAGACCGATGCACTCCTGTCATAGTCTTGATAATTGGTTGATCAAGAATAGAGCACAAAGCGCCAGGCGGGTCAATCTGACCAAAGTACAGTGCGAACAACGCCATGTTGTTTTTTTAACTATATGGCGCTCTGGAGGCCCTGTGTGTTTCAGGGCCGTGAATGCTGAAAATCAGATGGCATTTAGCCAGTTTTTGATTTGCGCGGTTGCGGCAGATGACCAACCTAACCCCAGGTGGTTTACTGAGATAGTCGCAGAACCACCATGATTACTGATACCAGTGGCATCGACACAGCTATTTACAAAAACCACGCCATCAGAGGGGCCTGTGTGCTCATTATGGATCAGCGCGATATCTGCTTTGCTACCACACAAATTATGTACCCGTACATCCGGATCGGTGCCCGCAGCTCTGACAGTGTCTACCAGTGAGTAAGGCGTAAAAGCATCAATGCCTTGTCCGTGGGTATAATACCCCCAACCGCCATGGTAGGTTGTGTACCAATCCTGTTCTGCTACGGGCAACCCGTAAACATGATCCCATCTCTTCAACATTTGCACAGATCCGGGAAAGTAACTGGAGGCATAGCTCCATTGAGTTCCACTTTGCCAAATCCCATAACAGAGAATCGCATCATGAGCAGTTGGGCCGTTGATGACACCTCCGCATCCCGGATAAACGGCGAAAGTATGAGTCCAGCCATGACGAAAAGACCAGTCTATCCCATTATTTGGTGCGCCAAGCATAATTAATCTGCGTACATCATCCTGATAAGATGTTCCCCAGGCTTCAGCTACAGAGGAGATATACATGCGGGCATTAAACGCACTTTTCGACCAGGTCACCAGATCGACTTTTGATGCGCCGGTTTTGTTCTTAATGATATTGATCGCATTGGCTATTTGTTCGCTCCAGAAATAACCATCACCATTTTTATGAGCCAAAGATAAGGCAAATACTTTAAAGTCGTCGGCGACCAGTTCCTGCATTAAGCCAGTGCCAGGACAACTGTATTTTCCACAGCCATATGAACCTGCATCATTGGGGTTGGCCCAGGCAATATCTGCGTCCTGGTTGGCGCCATGGATTAATAATACGGGGGTTGTTTTGCCGTTAGTATTCCAACCTGGAGCATGATAAAGAAGGAACTTGTCTGAGCCTGGCTGAGAGGTGCCAAAAAACGTGGCCCGCTGTCCGGTCTGGTCACCACGACCATCACCGGGATAGTTCTCCGCTGTCAGATTGCCACTGGTATCTTTCCATCTTTCAACGAGTGTCCAGCCGTTATTTACACCACTGGTAAAACTGGATTCCAGGGTGAGGGCGGATACAGACGAAAGGTAAAATATTGAAAATAAACAAATTACTAAACTTGTTGTATGGATCTGTCTCATTTCTTTCTCCTGATTGAAAGCCGTCCTCTGGCTGAATGTCGTGACCCGGTCACAAAGTCTTAGCTGTTAACCAGATCCTCTTGTAATTGTTTGGCGAGCAGGGCTCGTGTCTGTCTGGCGACGGGTAATACACCAAAAGACAAAAACGCGTGAATCGTTCCTTGTACACAGTGATAACGACTGAGCACGCCATCCTCCCGGAGCCTGTTTGCAAACTCCCTGCCTTCATCCATAAGGGGATCGAGACCCGCCGTTATAACTGATGTAGCGGGCAGGTGGCCGAGTTTTTGCAGAAAAACCGGCGAAACTTCCGGATTATCACTACGGCTGTTGTTATCCAGATACCAGTCGCGGGTGCCATCTATAGCGTCTCTGGATAGCAGATAATCGCCATTACCATAGGTGATTCTGGACGGGTACATATGATGTGGGTTGTGTACGTCCATTACCGGATAAATCAGGTACATGGCCGCCAACCGTATTGAGGTTTTGCTGTGCAGCCGATGACTGACCGCAATGGCCAGGTTAGCGCCAGCACTGTCTCCCATAATGGCGATACGTCTGCTATCGGCTCCTAACTGCTGTGCATTGGCAAATATCCATTCCATGGCATCTGTGGCATCGTTGAGTCCTTTTGGATATTTGTGTTCCGGTGCCAGGCGGTATCCGACACTGATAAAGAGGCAGCCACTGAGACTGCATAGCTCTCTGATCAGGCTGTCGTAGCAGTCCAGATCTCCTAAAGACCAGCCTCCGCCATGCAGGAACATCACCAGCGGCATATTTTGTTGCGTTATCAACTCCGGACGATAGAGCCGGGCGGTGATGCTTTGAGTCGGGCCGTTAATTTTCAGCTCTCTTACCTGGCACTGGCTATCAATATCCCCTGCGAGGTTGAGAAACATCGCCCTGGCACCGTCCCGCGCGCTCTGGATTGCACTCTCAGGGTCGGTTTCAGGCTGCTGAATATCCGGTGTTTGTTGGTTGAACTGTGCCAATAGAGCCTGGGTATCTTTATCAATCATGTGCTTCAGAACCTGTAGGTGAAATTGACGCCAAAGGTACGGGGAGCCCCGTAATAACCCAGTTGCACGCCCGGCGAGGCGCTGAGATCAAAAGCATGATGACGGTAACGTTTGTCGGTAAGATTATTGATATACAGGCTGGCCTGCCAGTCCTGATCTGACAGGTAGTTCAGTGATAAATCCATCAGCGAGTAACCACCCTGAGCAAGGATTTCACTACTGCTGACTGTCAGGTAAGTTTTGGAGCGATAGCTGACGGAGGCGTTTAATGACAGGCTGCCGCTGGTGACGCTGTTGAACCAATATTCGAGAGCCGCACGACCATTCCACTTAGGAGCATTGACCAGCTCGCGCTGATCACTGACTTCCTGTTCAAAATCACCGATGAGCTCGTCATAGCCTCCGCCCAGATAGCCGGCATTCAGGTTCAGCGTCAGTGCATCACTGATAACAGCACTGAGTTCCATTTCACCGCCGTAAATCGTGGCTTTACCGGCATTTTCAAACAGTGATAAAAAGGCGCCGGTGTCTGCATCGATGGAGAATCGGCTTAACTGGAAGTTTTTGTAATCATTGTAAAAAGCGGCCAGGTTCAGGCGAACATTCTGCTGATTGAGCAAGGATTTTGAGCCTATTTCATAGCTCCAGAGGGTTTCCGGATCGAATGGTTGGGCAAACGACGTCAGCCGCCCATTAAAACCACCACTTTTAAAGCCTTTGCTGGCGCTGGCATAGATCAGTGTATCCGCTGAAGCCTTGTAATCGAGAACCAGTTTGGGAGAGAAATTGCTCCATTGTTGTTCTGCACTAAAACCGGTCTGACCGTAACCGACTCCGGTGCCAAAGGCAGCCTCCATTTGCTCTGCGCTGTCTATACCTGTACCGGCAAACTCTTCTCCGGCGCTGACAACCTGTTTTTTCTCTTTGGTATAGCGGGCGCCAAGGGTCAGTCCCAGGTCATCGGTCAGATCCATGTTCAGATTGGCATAGATTGCCCGGCTGGTATTTTGCTGATCCCGTTCGCCGGCGTTGATAACGGGGAAGGGCAGAAAAACATCATCACCCAATGGCACAAAAAAGTCCGGCGCAACAGCACCACCAAAGGTCAGATCATCTTCGTTGAAATAATAGAGCCCGGAGACCAGAGAAAGGTTGTCGGTGCGATATAACAACTGAAGCTCCTGACTGACCTGATGTTGATCTTCAAAATTGTAAATACCGAATGAACTGTCCGGGGTGCCATCCAGATCCAGATGGGTGCGGTATTCCATTTCCCGATAAGCGCTGATGGATTTCAGGGTAATGTTTCCGAGCTGATACTCCAGAGTCAGGGCTGCGCCACGGGTTTCAAGTTGCTCCAGATCGTTATAATTGGCATTAACTGTGAAAGGATCGCTGCCGGGCTTGCGGTAATCACCGCTGACAACAGAATAGATGGGCGTCTCCCGATGCGGTGTTCGCGAGCGATCAGGGCTGTTATCCGAGCCATCTATAACCAGATAGGCATTAAACTGTTCGCTAGGGGTGTACAAAAGGCTGCCACGCCATGCAAGGCTGTCCTTATCGTAATCTTCTTTTTCGTCAAACAGATTGTCGGCATAGCCATCGCGATCAGTTTTGGCGATAGCAAACCGCCCGGCCAGTCTGTCTTCAATCAGGGGGCCGCTTAAGCTGGCCTTGAGCCCACGCTGGTTATAGTTGCCGAGATTCAGACCCACATAACCCTCGGTCTCCTGGCCAGGTCTGGCGCTGGTGAATTTTACTGCACCGCCTATGGTATTCCGGCCATACAATGTGCCCTGGGGCCCACGCAGAACCTCTATTTGCTGAGGATCTACGACATCCAGAAAGGAGCCCTGCACACGGCCCATATAGACATCATCAAGATAAACGCCAACACCGGGATCATTAAAAGAGATGGAATCTATCTGACCGACCCCACGAATATAGATAACCGCATTGGAGGCATCGCCAACGTGTAAATTAAGATTAGGAATATGGGACTCCAGATCACCGAGATCCATAATCTGCATCTTTTCCAGCTCGCTGGCGGAAAGGGCAGTGATGGCAATGGGCACATCCTGAAGATTCTCGGTCTGACGGGTGGCGGTGACATTAATGACTTCGATACTGCGCTGCAGCTCCCGGTCTTGTTGCTGTTGTGCTATTGCCGGATGGCAACTGAGACTGCCAAGGGTTATAGCAAGAGCGGTTAACCTGAAGCTAACAGGTCGTTTAGTCTGCTGAGGCATGGATAATGCGCACATAAGGTGTCTCCATGTAAATGGTTTGTTATTCTGATGTTAGGAATCATACGTGTTGCTGAACCCTCAACAAGGACAAAACCAGTCAAAATAGGTGGGTAAAATCGCTCATAGGGCGATGGTGAGAGCCGGAATAAATCTAGTCATATTGTTCAAATTGATTAATAATAGTTTCTTAATCGTAAAAAAAGAGGTTCAGTGTTAGTGAAATGGCCCAATCTTAAGCACCTGCATTATCTGGTCACCCTTTATGAGGAGCAGCATTTTAATCGGGCGGCACAGCGCTGTTTTGTCAGTCAGTCTACCTTGAGTACGGCGATTCAGAATCTTGAGGAGCAACTGGGTTGTCAGTTGCTGGAGCGGGATCACAAGACCTTTATTTTCACCGCTTTAGGGCTTGAGATGGTGGAGCGTAGCAAAATTTTGCTGAACGGTGCCAACGAACTGGTGGAGTATGCACAAAGCGCCGGAAACTGGCAGGCCGGTAAACTGAAACTGGGTATTATTCCTACTATTGCGCCTTTTCTGCTTGAAGGACTGATTGATAAAGTCGGCCAGGCATTGCCACAGCTGAACCTGCAACTGCAGGAAAATACTACCTCAAATTTGCTTAAGGAACTGACCAGTGGAGAACTGGATCTGCTGATACTGGCACTGCCCATGGAGACACCAGGTTGCAAGCAGATGGTGATTGGCCACGATCCATTTCATCTGGTGGCTCATCCTGAAATGATGAAACAATTACCCTCGCCGCTGGATTATTCTGCACTGCCGAAGAACAGCGTATTTTTGCTGCAGCAGGAACATTGCATGACCGGTCATGCCGTAAGTGCCTGCGGACTTAAACATAAAGAGCAGGTCAGCGCGTTGGCAGCCAGTAGTTTGTTTACGCTGGTGCAACTGGCTAACAGTAAACTGGGGCTGACTTTTTTGCCTGAACTGGCGCTGAAAAGCGATATTCTTTCTCACAGCCAGCTGGTCTCCTTCCCGGCAGAAGATAAGGCCTATCGTGAGATTGGCCTGGTCTGGCGCAGCGGTACCACCAGGGTTAAGCTGTTCCGGCGTATTGCCGAGTTATTACAACCACTAATGCCTATTCCTACCCTCTGAGCGGGTTTCTTAACCACGAAAAAGCGGATTTTCACCACAGAGACACAGAGACACAGAGAGCATAGAGGTTTTCCGGCTATTGACTCCGCGACCTTTGCGGCTCTGCGAGATAAAACAAATAAAAGCAGGAAGAGCTCGCTGAGGCGCTGAGAGCGCGGAGATTTAACAGATATTTCCTCTCCGTTTTCTCTGCGAACTCTGCGTCTCAGCGGTGAATTTATTTTCTTGAAGGTCGCTGGATGCCCGATAACAACATTCGGGCATGACGAGCGGTCTTTCCCGCGGCAGTTGGCGGGAATCCAGTGCCTTTAGTGGTTAATTTTTTAATAAAAAGTTTTTTCAAAACCGGCAAACTTTTCTTCAGCAGTTAACGACTCTATAACTAAGCCAATAATCTGATCATCATAAAAAATAAAAAGGAACGGCCATAGGTGTTTTCACAAAGTGATGCCAGCCTGATTCACAAGGCGCTGGCTGGCAATAATAAAGCCTGGCTTAAGCTAATCAGGCGCTATGAACAGGCAATCTATAACTATGGTCTGCGTATGACCGGCAATGCCGATGACGCTATGGATCTGATGCAGGAGGTATTTATATCTGTGTTCAGAAACCTGGCAAGTTACCGGGCGGAGGGCAGTTTCAAAAGCTGGTTGTTTCGTATTGCTCACTTCCGCTGTGTGGAGTTTTACCGGCGCAAACGGTATCACCAGAACCTCGATGAGGGTGAGGAGTTGGTCGATCATGATGCATGTGCCAGCCAATGGACGTTTGAAACCGCCCGTAGTCGTGAGTTAGTAACGGCCATGCAAAAGCTGCCACTGGAGCAAAAGGCGGTAATAGAACTGAAATTTTTTGGTCAGTTTACCTTTGAAGAAATTGCGCAGCAGCTGGAAGTATCGACCAATACGATTAAATCCCGTTTGTACAGCGCGCTGGGGAAAATGAGAGTTTTAATGGAGGTATCCGATGTCTGACAAAGATGCACTATTTGCACTATGGCTGGAAAGACAACTGAATGCTGCCGAGCAACAGCAGTTTGATCAACTGGTGGCAGAGGATAAAGAACTGGCTGAGCGGGTGGCAACAGCCAGACATATTCGCCAGGCGGCCGATGAATACCGCCCGCAATTTGTGCCTTCATGGCAACCTCAGGCCATCGCTCACCAGCAACAGCTTTCGCAACCCTGGCGGGGCTGGCTGCCGTTATCTTTCGCCACGTCAATGCTGGCGATTGTGATGGTGCTATTGCAGGTTGAAATTCAGTGGCACGAACAGGGCATGATGATCAGCTTTGCCGGTAAAGGCCGGGAGCAGGAAATAACCAGTCAGGTGGCCAGCCGGCTGGCCGACTTTGAACAAAAACAACAACAGCAACTTGCCGACTATGTGAGTGAACTGGAACAGAGTCAGCAGCAGGCCAATATGCAACTGGCCAACTACCTGCTTAGTTCCAGTCGTACCGAGAGGCGCGAGGATTTTGCCGAACTGATCAAGTATGTCAACGAGCAGCGCAGCGATGATCAGCTCTATATCGCCCGACAACTGAATGAAATACAACAGCAGGTCTATGAAACCGCTATGCCACCAGGCCAGGAACCTGGCTCAGTGAATGAATAATGAATGAGGTAAATATGATGAACAAGACAGCAATGGCAGTGACCTTATCGGCTTTATTGTCCGGGCCAGTGGCCGCAAATACGCTAAACATGCAGGAGCTGCATCAGGAACTGGAGATTATGCAGAGCATAATGCAAACCGCCCTGGAGCAGAGCAATGCCGACGGACAATTAAAAGTGAGTGATGTGGACGCCACTTATCTTGCCGGGCAGGGGGTGGTGTTTGAACTGGTCGCCAGCAGTGGCAGCCGGATATTCCGGTTTAATTTTGGTGAGTTATTTGACGGTCTGGCACCCCGTCCGCCGATGCCGCCATCACCTGATGGTGAGCATGGAAACTTTGAAGTGAATTTTGATTTCGATGAGCAGGCCATAGAAGAGAACATCGAATATGCCATGGAGCAGGCCTCAGAAGTGTGGCAGCAGGTGGCCGAGCAAACGCAGCGACTTAAATCAGAGGTTCGGGAACTGGCCTGGGAGATGCGTGAAAGTGAGCGCAGACTGACCGATCTGAAGTTTGAAAAGCGCCACGCCGATGGTGAGCGGCTTAAAGAGATAGAGGAGCAGAGCGAAAAGCTGCGAAAGGAACTGCGTGAGCTGGAGCAAAAGAAACAGGAACTTACCGCTTCGGCACAAAAAATGGAACAGGAGAAGCGCGAACAGCTGGCACTTAAGCGTCAGGCCAGACAACAGCAATACAAAAGCTTTCTGGCCCGCTTCGAAGACACCCTTGCCGATACACTGTGCAAATATGGCAGTGGACTGAAGTCCTTGCCTCAGAACGAAAAGGTCTCTGTGGTACTCAAGGATTTCGCGCAACAGGAAGAGCGAGGCAACCGGCAGGATAAGATTTATATTTTCAGCCAGAAGGATATCAGCGCCTGTGTCACAGGTAAGCTGGATAAAGAATCCTTGCTTGGCAAAGTTAACACCTATCAGTTCTGAAGAACTCATACCCCTCTGCTCCCGATTATATTCGGGAGCAGAGGCATCCTTCATGACAAAATCGATGTAACTGGTTAAGCTAGGGAAAAGTATTCTTAACCGGAATCAATATGTCTTCAAAATCTGTAGTTATCAGTGGCAGCGGTCTGTGGACCCCGGATCACAAGATCACCAATGCTGAACTGGTAGAAAGTTATAACGCATGGGCTGAGCAATATAATCAGCAACATCATGCGCAGATTGAGCGCGGTGAGCTGACTGCCAAACCCCAATCCAGTGCCGGGTTTATTGAAAAGGCTTCGGGTATCAAAAGCCGGTATGTTTACAGCAAAGAAGGGGTGCTGGATATTGACCGCATGAAGCCGAAATTCCCCCAACGCAGCGATTACGAATTATCCCAACAGGCTGAAATCGCGCTGGCCGCGGCTAAAAAGGCGCTTCAAGCCGCCAATAAAAGCCCGGCGGATATTGGCGCGGTGATCGTATCCTGTGCCTACACGCAAAGAGCCTATCCCGCTATCGCCATTGAAGTTCAGGATGCTCTGGGGATAAAAGGTTTCGGCTTCGATATGCTGGTGGCCTGCTCAGCCGCTACCTTTGGTCTGCACCGGGCCTATGAAATGATTAAGGCGGGTACTGTAGGTGCGGTGCTGGTGATCAATCCTGAGCTGGTGTCACCACAGGTCAATTACTGCGACAGAGACAGCCATTTTATCTTTGGTGACGTGGCCACGGCCATGGTGATTGAAGGGGCGGACACAGCAAGGGGGGAGCATCAATTTGAGATCCTGGGCACCAAAGCGGTCACCCAGTATTCTAATAATATCCGTTCAAACTTTGGCTTTATGAGCCGGGCGCAGGACGTGGACCCTTATGCCCCGGATAAGCTGTTTCACCAGAATGGCCGCAGCGTATTTAAAGAAGTCTGCCCCATGGCCGCTGCTCATTTGCAGGAACATCTGCAACAATATGGTTATGTGGTTGCTGATGTGCGCCGCTGGTGGCTGCATCAGGCCAATATCAATATGAACCTGCTGATCGTGAAAAAGCTGTTGGGTCGTGATGCCAGTGCAGATGAAGCGCCTATTGTGCTGGATGAGTACGCCAACACCGCCTCAGCAGGCTCTATGATTGCCTTTAATCTGCATCATCAGGATCTGCAATCCGGCGATATCGGCGTACTGTGCTCATTTGGCGCCGGGTATTCTATCGGCTCTCTGGTGATCAGAAAGCTATAGAGCGGGCTGCGCTGGCAGGCCCGGTGGCCTGCCAATATGGTTACAGGCTGAAATGGTAATGATGCCTGCTTAGGGGCCCGGGATTACCAACCGCATAAGTGTCAACCCTCACCTGGCCTGAAGCATCTATAGTCAATACCCGGAACATCGGCGAGTGATTGCTCTCATCGGGTATTTTAGTGCGCTCCAGTGCCGGAATATGCAGATAATGAACCTGGCTGATTTGTTTGGAATGGTTCACCCTGTCCATATCCATATGTAAGTCTCCGGAGATAACTGCAGCCAGATTGGGCTGTGCAGTAACCTCAGCAAACTTTGGGTGAGTAATGCCCTTATCGGCCCGCTCAGGATACACACCGGTCTGTGCCCCATGGACCACCAGTAACACAGGTTTAGGATGCAGTTCCCTGAATTGTTCGAGGATCCAGTCTACACCCTGTTCATTAAAATCACGGCCATGATCCGGCGAGGCCATCACCAGCGCCAGTTGCTCAAACTCCAGCACATATTTGCTTGAACTGATGGTGGTTTTGCCCTGATTCCACTGATTGGCAAAGTCTAAGAATCGCTCTGTCCCATTCTCTGCGCCATGTTCCTCATTGCCCATAATGGGATAGAAAGGCAGCGTCAGCTTCTGTAGCACCGGAGTGATATTCTGGTACTGAATCATCGTGCCTTTGTGGGGCAGGTCACCCACACCCAATACAAAGTCCAGTCGTTGCTGCTTTGCCAGCAGGTTCAAATCCTCCACGGCACGGGCCAGATTGGGAAACTCTGGCAGCGGCCTGGGCTCGGCGTCGCCTAATACCGCAAAGCGCAGGGCGACTTCCGGTTTATTGTTGCTGTCAGCCAGGGCGCTGCTGATCAGCAACAGATTTGCCAGCAAGGCAGACAGCAATACTGTGAGTGGTTTCATTTTATTTCTTATCCTTTGTGTTTATGCCCCTGAGAGCAGGGGCAAACTGTCCTAACTTGCTGTTAGTGGCTCTGATCTATCAGTGCTTGTACCTGGCGCCAGTCCACCAGTTTAAAATTTTGTGGTTGCTGGGGCATACGGTTGCGGCCATCCTGTACAATCAGAAGGCCCTGTGGATAGCCGGGCAGTGCCACAGGGGTGACGGTCAGGCCGTCGGTTTCTGAAACCCCGTCGATGCCCTTGCTCAGGTCCATATCGATACGGAAGTTGGTCAGTACCGGATAACCATCCCACAGGCCATACACCACAAAGCTGTCGTTACCCTGGCTGGACACCACCAGATAGCTGGCACGCTCACCGTGATAGACTTCCATGCCTTCCACATCGTCTTTTAATACTTCGCCGACCCGGGCGATCAGCTCAGGTTCAGCAGATGGATTTGGCTCCGCTTGTACTTTCCAGATACCGGCTTTTTCTTCTCCCATATACAGCTGGCCGCTGTTGTCATCAGCGCTGCAGCCCTCAGGCTGGCTGGGCAGGCTAAACTCCCTGACCTTTTGTGCTGTGGGTTTGGGGGACGTGGCATCGATACGGTATTGCTGATAGGTGCCGTCTTTGTCATTCACAAATAAATAGCTGCCTGAGGCTGACTGGTACATACACAGGCCATAAATCTCAGTCAGATCCGTGGCGATATCCCCCATATGGCGAACCTGTTGCTGCGCATCCAGATCAAACAAGCTGATGCTGTTGGTGGTGCGGTTACTGGCCGCAATCAGGGTATTACTGTGATTATCAATGGCGCTGTGCTGACGCACATCCACATTGTTCACCCGTCCCACCTCCAGACTTTGCAGCAGCTTGCCGTCGAGGGAGTACACCATCAGTCCGGCCCGCTTATCGGTGCCCAGAATCAGGCTGTTGGCCGGGTTGTGTTGATCAATCCAGACAGCCGGATCGTCAGCGGCATCACCGAAACGCGCGACAGGGTCGGTCTGTATATCTGCGTTGAGTGTTGGCGGTCGCTTCAAGCCTGCTTGCGGCTGTGCTGCAACGTTCTCAATCGCCAGTTGCAGATAGCTGTCTTTATCTGCGTCAAACACCAGTCCGTAGAACTGGCCCAGATGCCAGTTGACACTGATGGTTTCCGGCTCCTGCAGGGTATCAATAACAAAGACCTGCTTTAAGCCGTTCTGGGGCTGAATCAGATGCAGCTGCTGAACTTCAGGGGTGGTGATCCAGATTGAGCCATCCACAGTCACAGAGACATCGGTCACTCCCCCTGTCAGTGAGCCAAAAGGGGCGGCCAGGGCGACAGGTTGGCGAACCGGGTCGGATTCCGCATCGGCACTGTATTGCCATACACCCACATTGCCCTCGACCAGATACAGCAATTGATTGTTATCATCCACTGCACAGGCCTGTACCTCAGGAACGCCGGTAAAACTGCGCACCTTCTGCGTTATGATTTGCTGGGCTTTGGCATTATAAACCATAAACTGGTGCACCTGACCCAGCGCATCGGCGGCAAACAGGGAGATATGTCCCTGTGGCTGACGGAACAGGCACAGGGCCTCAGCCTGAGCCAACTCAACAGGCAGACTGGCCTGCAGGCTAAAGACACCGCTCTGATCAAGGCTCAGTAGCTTAATATCCCCCTGTTCATTGTCGATACTGGCAACCAGAACGGTGTTCTGACCATCGAGCCGAACATCCTGACGCACTGACAGGGTCTCAAAATTACCAGCATATTCGCCGAGCTTTGTTCCTTGCTGGCCGATTAGCAACAGGCCATCGGCTTCACTGGTGAGCAACCATTTTGACTGCTGGTCGGGTAACATCAGGCCCCGTTTGCCCTTAAGCACAGGTTGGGTATAGAGCGGCGCCGTTGTCAGTACAGAATCCGGCGGCTGGTCAGTAGCACTGCAACCCGCTACAGGCAGCAGTGACATCAGTAGTATTGTGGTCAGATTTTTCATGCTTTTTCCTTTTACATGTTCCAACTGAAGCCGAGTTCGAAGGTACGGCCATACTCTTCATACTGGGCGTTGCGGCTGCGCTGATTAAAATAGGCGTAAAAGGGCTCATCAGTAATATTGATAGCGTTCAGATACAGGTGCATATTCTGGTTGATATAGTATTTTCCGGAAAAATCCACCTGCTGGTGGCTGTCTTCCATCAGCAGCATATCGCCGTCGATCTCTTCAAGATTCTCACTCTTGTGGGTCATGGTCAGGCGCAGGCTCCACTGATTATCTTCATAACCTACCGTGATATTGCCGACCCGGTCAGACTGGTTGGGTAGTGAGGTTTCGAAACGCTCACCATCAAGCAGAGTCACCGCCTCAGAATCAGAAAAGGTGGCATTAGCCGCCAGTAACAGACCGCTGTCGAAGGTTTTTACCCAGGCCAGCTCAACTCCCTGTAATGTGGCATCTTCACCATTGACGGGCTGGATCACCTCATCAAAGCCATTCCACTCGGGCAGGTTGGCGACATCAGCGAAGACAACGAAGTTACTGATGTCTTTATAAAAGTAGCCCGCCGATAATACGCCGATGCCACCGGGATAATATTCAATGGAAAGGTCGATGTTATCTGACTCGAAGGGTTTTAATTGCGGGTTGCCGACTTCGGCTTCGCGTTCGGTATCGTAACCGCCATCGTCATTCTCTTCGGTCTTGGACTCGATGATCTGAAAAGCTGCCGACTCTTCGAATTTGGGTCGGGCCACGGTCTGAGTATAGGCGAAGCGGGCTAGCAGGTTTTCATTGATGGCATAGCGCATATTCAGGCTCGGCAACAGGTAGTCGTAATCTTGCTCTACATGCCAGGGGGTATTGATCACCTGTTCAATATCGTTGAGCTCATCTTCTACCAGTTCCACCCGCTGGCCTGAGGTGCTGAAGTCAGTTTTTTCATAACGCAGGCCCGCCACAATACGCAGGTTATCCATGTCGATTTTACCCATCAGGTAAGCGGCAAAGATATCCTCCTCATTGATAAAAGATTCCCCGTTAGACTCGATCTCTGAGTCCAGTTGCGCAATCTCAAAGTCGCTGCGATTGGCATTAAAAAAGCTGCGCAGTGCGTCTTTATCTAATCCCTGACCAAAATTTCCCAGACCCCAGTCCGGCGTCTCGTCTGCGAACATACCCGGGTCAATAGCATCAAAATCACCGTCAAAGAAGGTGACATTGGTATTCTGTTGCTTTTCGCGGCTGCGATACTTGCCGCCAAATTTGATCTGTGCGGCATGGCCGGAGAAGGTCAGATCCCTGGCGATATCGACTTTAAGGCTGTATTCCTTATCTTCAGACAGGTTATTGGCAAATTCGATTTCATCCAGCTCATAGTTGCTCAGCTGTGAGACGGCGGCTTCCTGTTCAAGGTCAGGGATCTGACCGAGCAGATCTGAATTGATGTCAAAACCGTCAGTTTTAAACACATAATACAGGGCATCTGGCTCTTCTTCGGAGGATTCCGAGTACCCAGCCTGATAGCTAAACAGCCATTGTTGGCGCTGATGTTCGCCACCGGCGGTAACGGAGAAGATTTGCTGTTCCTCGAATCTGTCTTTGGACTCCCGTTCAATCTCAGAGTCGTCGCCGTCGAACACAAATACATTGGCCTGTCTGAATTCGGTGTCGGAAAACTCACTGTAAAGGGTGCGAAGATAGTACTGGTTGTTAAAATCCGGGCGATAATCGATGTTCAGCGCAGCACCTAAACGCTCGCGGTTAACCGTGTAATGGCGCTGTTCGAGTTCATCTTCACCGTTGGTTTCGATATTGTCTGAGCCAAAATCCCGGTCAGACCAGGAGACGGCGCCGGCAATGCCAAGCACATCGGCGCGGTTGCCTAAGTCGTAGCGGTTGGTGTAGCTGGCTGAGACTTTCGGACTGGTATTATCTCTTAGCTGGTTCTGGCTGGCCTGCACCGTGACGCTGGCGGACTGACCGGCGCGATCAAAGGCACTTAAGCTTTTTACCTCGATGCTGCCGCCTATAGCATCGGCATCCATGTCCGGGGTCACGGACTTGGATACCACCAGCCCTTCAACCAGTTCAGAGGGAAACACATCCAGCGCCACTGAGCGGACTCCGGCTTCCGGAGAGGGGATATTGACACCATTAACCGTGACATTGTTGAGATTAGGATCCAGCCCGCGGATCCCCACAAAGCGTCCCTCACCCTGATCCCGTTCAATGGATAAACCGGGCAGACGTTGCAGGGCCTCGGCCACGTTCTGGTCAGGAAACTGGCCGATGGCATCGGAGGAGACGATAGACTGAATGCTATCGGCGCTGCGCTGCATATTCAGGGCACCGGCCTGACCGGCACGCTGGCCGTACACCACTACATCTTCAATGGCAGTGCGGCTGTCACTTAAGGTGAACTCGCCGGTCGAGGTTTTATCGTCGGTGATGCGGATGGTTCTTGTGATCGGCGCGGTACCCAGGTAGGAGATTTCCAGCGTATAAGCACCGGCATCCAGGTTATTAAAGCGAAAGCTGCCGTCGCGGCGTGTTGTGGTGGTGAGGTTGAGCTCTTTGATGCGTACCTGAGCGCCCTCAAAATAGACCTGTCTGGCACTGTCGCTGAGCGTACCAACAAAGTTGCCCTGATCGGCGTAAGTACCGGTACTGATTAATGCGGTCAGGCAGGCGGCAGTGAGCCTGGATAATTTGTATTGCATAGCGTTGTATCCCGTTGTTGTGATTTAACTTGCTGCAGGCAAGCTAAAGATCGGGGATGACGTTTTTATGAAAGATTTGTGGCGCAGCCCAGAAAAAAGGTACTGACAGACAGGATTTTGCTGCCAAAGCCACTCAGCCTGAGCCCTTTTGACCCTCGTAAATCAGCCTGAAAACGGCAACAGGACATCTTGAACGAGCGCTTAAAGGTCCACAAACGTCATTAAGCTGTCATCTGGCTGAGCTAATCTGACCCTGATAGCAAAAAGACTCTGCAGGTATTCTGGCGGAGTCAGACATCTTATTGGGCATTGTTATGAACTTTTCACTACTAAAACTGCACCCTCGTATGTTGCTGGTGAGCTTCAGTGCTATCTCACTGGCCGTTATTCTCAGCTTTAGCCTCGGCGAGCTGAAAAGCTGGCAGCAGATTGACTGGCTGGATGTAGTCGGCGAGGGCGGTATTGTGCTGCTGACCATCGTCTGGCAATTGTTTTTATTGATCAGCCGGCCATCGGGGCGCGTAACCACTTTGCTGACTATCGGCCTGTGCTGCTTTATGTTCTCGAGTCTGCTGGATGCCCTGGACGAATTTATTCATTATCCGGAACATGCCTTATTACCTTTGTTTGAGTCGGTGCCTGCACCTTTTGGCATGATCCTGATGACCTGGGGGTTGTATCAGTGGCACCAGGAAATGCTCACTCTGAATGCCCAGTTACGTCGTCGCGAAGCGGGTGTACGCGAACATGATGAGGTGGATCTGGTCACCCGTTTGTACCGCGCTGATTATATGCGTGAGCAGATAAGCCAGTCCCTTATTCGGCATCAGGCCGGTTTTTGTGTGGCGGTGGTAGATATCGATCAGTTCGATGCATTTAACCGCCGCTTTGGTCATGGCGAAGGTGACAGGCTGTTGCGGGAAGTAGCGGAACTGATACTGATGAATGTGCGGCAGACGGATCTGGTCTGTCGCTATGCAGGTGATCGTTTTATTCTGCTGATGCCTCAGTTGCCTCTGAAACGTGCCAGTCAACAAGTACATCAGATTGCCAATGCGGTAAAACATCTGGCCTTTAAAACCGGCAACCATGCGGTCTTCCATACACTGAGCACGGCTGTGGTTGAGGCAGCAAAAAACGAGCCTTGTGATGCCCTGTTAATGCGCCTGAACCAGCAGTTGGAAAAACAAAAAGCCAGCATCCGGGAGTCAGAACGTGCGCCCCTATGTTACGCGCCAAGATAAGTTTCTACCGGCGCAGGGCCTGGCTGCCTGTATGGTGGATCTGGCCGCTCAGCGCCAGGTCAATGAGCATAAGCTGTTCCGCGGCACCGGTGTTTTCCGTGAGGATTTGCTACGCCCCGATTGCTATCTGAATCTGTCCCAGTTAATGCGGTTGATGGCACAGTTTCAGCGGCTGATGCCAGGGTATGATGCAGCGTTTCAGCTTGGCCACCGGTTGTTTCCTGACCCCAGCGCTGAGGCCAGCGCTATTCGCTATAGTCGCAACCTTTCGCAGGCGATGCGCCTGCTAAGCCGATTTCGTCTGCAACTGGCGCCCTTGTTGTTTGGCTATCGTTATCGCCATCAGGGCTTTAGCTATTTGCTGCTCAGTGATGCAGCGGGAATGGATGAGCAGCAATATCAGTTTGTGGTGGAGTTGTATTGTTGTCTGCTGGTATCGGCCAGCCGTCATTTACTGGGGCAGCGACTGCCATGCTGGTTTGAGTTTCCCTTTTCAAGGCCCAGGCATATTCAGGAATATGAGGAACATCTGGGGTTAAGGCTGGCCTTTGACAGACCTACCCTGTGTATCAGATTCGAGGAGAAATGGCTGCACCAGCCGCTGCCACAGGCAAGTACACTTCGCCGGCAGCTGGCGTTGCAACAGGTTGCAGACAAAGGCCCCGTCCGACAGACCCTGATTGAAGTGGTTTCAGGGTATTTACAGCGATACCGGCAGGCCAATCTGTTGCAGGTGGCAGAATATCTGGCCATAAGCCCGGCTACGCTGAAGCGACGGCTGAAAGAACATAATTTGCGCTTTTCCCAGTTGCAGGACAGGGTCAATATGCAGCAGGCGCTGTATCTGCTGACGGTACAGGGCCTGAACAACGAAGCAGTGGCAGAAAAACTGGCCTTTAACGATGTACCCAACTTCCGTCGCGCCTGCAAGCGCTGGACCGGCCTGACACCCAGTGAACTGAGAGCCCTGTCACCGGGATTGCCATGATCCCGCTGAGGCGCCAAGACGCAGAGAATATTAATAGTAATCTATACAAACCTCTGCGAGATAGTTCTGCTGACTGACAAAATCATAGTATCCGGCCAATCCCGGGGGAGTGATTAATCAGCCAGGCGCTGTTTCATTTCCAGGCGTTTTTTATGCAGCACTGGCTCGGTATAGCCGCTGGGCTGATTACAGCCTTCGAAAATCAGCTCAGCCGCCGCCTGAAAGGCGATGGCATTGGCAGTATCCGGCGTCATCGGAATATACTCGGGGTCGCCTTCATTCTGTTTATCTACCAGTCTGGCCATTTTTTCCAGCGATGCCTGCACCTGCTCGCGGCTGAGGATGCCATGGTGTAACCAGTTGGCGATATGCTGGCTGGAGATACGCAAGGTGGCTCTGTCTTCCATCAGCCCAACGTTGTTGATATCCGGCACTTTGGAGCAACCTATGCCCTGATGGACCCAGCGCACCACATAGCCAAGAATGCCCTGCACATTATTATCCAGCTCCTGCTGGATTTGCCCGGCGCTGAGCGTTGTGTCGGTGCTTAGCAGGGGAATCTGTAAGATCTCGTCCAGACCATCAAACTTTTCTGCTGCCAGTTGTTGTTGACGGGCAAACACATCGCACTGGTGATAATGCAGTACATGCAGTGTTGCAGCAGTGGGTGAGGGCACCCAGGCGGTATTGGCGCCCGCTTCGGGGTGGCCGATTTTGGCTTTCATCATATCCGCCATATGATCCGGAATCGGCCACATGCCTTTACCTATCTGCGCCTTGCCGGATAGTCCTGACTCAAGCCCGGCAGCCACATTGGCTTTCTCATAGGCCTGGATCCAGGCCATGGTTTTCAGTTCTGCTTTGGGGGCGAAGGCGCCAGCCAGCATGCTGGTATGAATTTCATCACCGGTTCTGTCTAAAAAGCCGGTATTGATAAAGATCACCCGCTCGCGAGCGGAAGCGATACAAGCTTTAAGGTTAACGCTGGTGCGACGCTCTTCATCCATAATCCCCATTTTCAGGGTATTGCTTTTAAGGCCTAACAAAGATTCAATCCGTGCAAACAGGGTGCTGGTAAAGGCCACCTCTTCCGGCCCGTGCATCTTGGGTTTAACGATATAGACACTGCCAGTCAGACTGTTTTTATAGCGGCCCAGACTGAGCAAATCATGTTTGGCAATCAGACTGGTGATCACGCCATCCATGATGCCTTCGGGGATTTCTTCACCCTTGTACAGAATTGCGCTGTTGGTCATCAGATGGCCGACATTGCGCACCAGCATCAGGCTGCGTCCGGGCAGACTGATACGCTCACCGGTGGGGCGGATATACTCGCGATCGGGGTGCATGCCGCGAATGCGGGTCTCACCGCCTTTACTGATTTCGGTGCTGAGATCACCGCGCATCAGCCCCAGCCAGTTTTTATACACCAGGGTTTTGTCTTCGCCATCCACCGCCGCCACGGAATCTTCGCAGTCCATAATGGTGGTCAGGGCCGATTCCAGCAGAATGTCTTTGACACCAGCAGGATCGGTCTTGCCGATGGGATGATCTTTGTCGAACTGGATCTCGGCATGTAACTGGTTGTGTTTCAGCAAAATCGCACAGGGCTGGCTGATATGACCACGATAGCCGGTATAGCCTGAAGGGTCTTTTAAGTTACTGGTGTTGCCATCGCTGAGCGTGACCACCAGTTGGCCACTGCGGATGTCATAGGCCACAGCCTGTTGGTGTGAGCCCGCAGCCAGTGGTGCAATGGTATCCAGCCAGGCTCTGGCCCAGGCCACCACTTTTTGCCCGCGCACCGGATTATAGGCACCGCCTTTCTCGGCACCGTCAGTTTCGGGGATCACATCGGTGCCATAAGCGGCATCATACAGGCTGCCCCAGCGCGCATTAGCAGCGTTAAGTGCGTAACGGGCATTATTGATCGGTACCACCAGTTGCGGCCCGGCCATGATGGCGATTTCCGCATCCACATCAGCGGTGCTGATCTGGCTGTCATCAGGCTGGGGTTGCAGATAGCCAGTGTCCTGCAGGAAGGATTTATAGTGCGCCGCATCTAATTGTTGATGCTGGCGATGATAGTCATCAATCTGTTGTTGCAGTTGCTTACGTTTTGCCAGCAGTGCTTTGTTTTGCGGTATCAGGTCGGCACAGATCTGCTCAAATCCCTGCCAAAAGACTTCTTTGTCCACATGGGTGCCGGGCAGAGCCTGTTGATTAATAAATTCAAACAATCCGGCATCGATATTTAACTGGCCTTGCTCGATTCGATCTGGCATGGGGAAGTCCTCTTGTTGCATGGGCGGTGACATAAGTATGCTCACCTTTTAGAAACTGGTCCTGCCAGTCTAGCCACCCCACCGCCTTTTGTTGAGTTTATGAAGTCTATCTTCACTATTCATGGAGGTGATGATCGGTGAAGTGTGGTAATGTAGGTCGGGATTTATCCTGACAACGGCGCTGCGATGGCATTTATTTGTCGGGCTGAAGCCCGACCTACCGCTCACCCCAACTCCTTCGCTATCTCAATAATCAATCTGCGCAGCCAGATATGTCCGGCATCGTGCTGTAGCAGGGCGCTCCAGGCCATTTTCAGGGCAATAGGCGGAATATCAAAAGGCGGTTCCAGGATCACCATATTGGGATCGTCTTTATGAATACTGGCGGCGCGGGTTGGCAGGGTGGCCACCAGATTCTGCTCCCGCGCCAGCTGCAAGGCTACATGATAATGGCGGGTAAACACGCGGATACGGCGCTTTTTACCCAGTTTGGACAGCTCCAGATCCACCCAGCCGAGTTTCTGCACTTCATTGGGATCAATCCCCACACCCACACCAAAGCCGGTTTTACTGACCCAGATATGCTGGGCACTTAAATACTTATCCAGGGTAAAGTCTTTCACCACCGGGTTGAGTTTGTTGACCACACAGGAAAAGGTGTCGTACCACAATACCTTCTGATGAAAAGACAGTGGCAATTCTTCAAAGCGGTTGATGGCCATATCCACTTTGCCATGCTCCACATCATGGAAGGTCACATCGCTGGGAGTGATCACATCCAGGGTAATACCCGGTGCCTGCTGGTTGAGCTGGCGTACCACCTCTAACAGCAGGGTGGACTCGGCATAGTCACTGGCCATAATGCGAAAGGTGCGCTCTGAGGTTTTAGGATCAAACTCTGTTTGCGGCTGGATCGCTGATTCCAGCTTGGATAGCGCGTCTCTGACCACAGGTTGTAACTGCAAGGCCCGCTGGGTTGGGGTCATGCCCTCGCTGGTGCGTACCAGAATGGGATCAGCCAGCAGATCACGCAGGCGCTTCAGGCCATTACTCATGGCCGGCTGGGTGATACTGAGCTGATTGGCAGCACGGGTGACGCTGCGCTCGCGCATCAGCACATCGAAATACACCAGTAAGTTCAGGTCCATTTTGGATATATTCATAAATAAAATACCGAATATGAATTTTATAAATTGGTTGAATTATAGGGTGTCTGGCTATGCTTGTCAGCAACAGATTCGCCGGGAGGTTTGCCCTCGGCAGGAAAATAAATCTGATTCACAACAAGTTTGAAAGCATTACGCCAGCGGCGTTAAATACCGGAGAAACCCTATGTCAAGCTATCAACAGGATATCGAACAGTTCAGACAATTGCTGAAAGAGCGTCAGACCTGGAACGCCATTAACCCTGAATATGCGGCACGTATGAAAGCCCAGAACCGTTTTCAGAGCGGTCTGGACATTGCCCGCTACACCGCCGGTATTATGCGCCGCGATATGGACGAATATGATGCCGATCCTGCCAGTTACACACAGTCCCTGGGGTGCTGGCATGGCTTTATCGGCCAGCAGAAGATGCTGTCGATTAAAAAACACCATGGCAACACGAATAAGCGCTATTTATATCTCTCCGGCTGGATGATCGCCGCTCTGCGCAGTGAATTCGGTCCTTTACCTGATCAGTCAATGCACGAAAAAACTTCGGTACCGGCATTGATCGAAGAACTGTATACCTTCCTGCGCCAGGCCGATGCCCGCGAGCTGGGACATCTTTTCCAGGCGCTGGATCAGGCCAATGCAGCAGGTGATATGGTTAAAGCCCAGGGAATTCAGCGTGAGATCGATAACTATCAGACCCACGTAGTGCCCATTATTGCCGATATCGACGCCGGTTTTGGTAATGAAGAAGCCACCTATCTGCTGGCGAAGAAGATGATCGAAGCCGGCGCCTGCTGTATTCAGATAGAAAATCAGGTTTCCGATGCCAAGCAGTGTGGTCACCAGGACGGTAAAGTGACGGTGCCCCATGAAGATTTCCTGGCCAAGATAAACGCCGTGCGTTATGCCTTTCTGGAACTGGGAGTGGAAGAGGGCGTGATTGTGGCCCGTACCGACTCACTGGGCGCCGGTCTGACGCAAAAGGTACCTGTATCGAAAGAGCCGGGCGATCTGGCGTCACAATATACCGCTTTTCTGGAAACCACGCCGGTAAATGGCGTCGAGGATCTGGCCGAGGGCGACACCGCCATGAAGATCGATGGTAAGCTGGTTAAGCCTGTGCGTCTGCCCAATGGCCTGTATAAATTCAAAGCCGGCAGTGGTGAAGATCGCGTGGTGCTGGATTGCATCACCAGTTTGCAAAACGGTGCCGACCTGTTGTGGATTGAGACCGAAAAGCCGCATATCGGTCAGATTGCCGGTATGGTCAACCGCATCCGCGAGGCAGTACCTAATGCCAAACTGGTGTATAACAACTCGCCGTCATTCAACTGGACCCTAAGCTTCCGCCAGCAGATCTTCGATGCCTGGAGCGAGCAGGGTAAAGATGTCAGCGCTTATAACAGAGAGAATCTGATGAGCATTGAATACGACTTATCAGAGCTGGCGCAGGAAGCCGATGCCAGGATTCGCAGCTTCCAGGCTGATGCGGCCAGAGAGGCGGGTATCTTCCATCATCTGATTACCCTGCCTACTTATCACACTGCGGCCTTGTCGACGGATAATCTGGCTAAAGGATACTTCGGTGACCAGGGCATGCTGGCGTACGTGGAAGGGGTTCAGCGTCGCGAAATCCGCGAGGGGCTGGCCTGTGTTAAACACCAGGATATGGCAGGCTCTAACCTTGGTGACGATCATAAGGAGTATTTCAGCGGTGAGCAGGCGCTGAAGGCCTCCGGTGACAATAACACCATGAATCAGTTTGGCTAAACAGCTCTCAAAGGGGTTATTGAAAAAAGCCAGTCAGAGCACCTGACTGGCTTTTTTATTTCGGTATTTCTGGCTGCTCTGCGCCCTTCACAGCTACCCAGGCTGGTAAAAATCCTTCCGGAGGTTTTTGCCTGGCCATAAAAAAGTATCCGGGTGTGAGAGCAGTGCTGATTTGCTATGCTAGCTTTACACCTTAGTAGGAACCGAAGTCATGTCAAAAATACTCGCGTCTGTCGATCAACGTACCAAGCTGGTGGGGGAGAACCGTCTTGAACTTTTAATGTTCCGGCTCGGCTCCAGACAGATTTTCGCGATCAATGTGTTTAAGGTTAAGGAAGTGATCCCGGTACCGGCCATGAATAAGATGCCCGGCAGTCATCATAATCTGCGCGGTGTGACCAACTATCGGGGCAAGTCCGTACCTATTATCGACCTGGCTCAGGCAATTGGTATTCGTAAAAGACAGCCGGATAAGTCGGATTTAAATGTGATTATTACCGAATATAACCGCTCGGTGCAGGGCTTTTTAATCGGTGAGGTGATGAACATTGTTAACACCTCCTGGGGGGATATTTTGCCGCCGCCAAGCAGCGCGGGACGGAACAATTACCTGACCGCCATTACTCACAATGAGGAAGAGGGTGTACGCGAGATCGTTGAAATTGTGGATGTAGAAAAGGTACTGGCAGAGATTATTTTCTATGATGTGCAGATTTCTGAGGAGCTGCTTGAAGATGAGGTTACCGAGCAGCTTAAAGGGCATAAAGTACTGATTGTGGATGATTCCTCCACTGCCCGTGCGCAGATCCGTGACACCCTCAAGCAACTGGATCTGGAAATACTCGAGTGCCGTGACGGCTTGCAGGCACTGAACCTGTTAAAAAGCTGGGCCGATGAGGGTAAGAAGGTCACTGACGAGATCCTGATGATGTTTACCGATGCGGAAATGCCGGAGATGGATGGTTACCGGCTAACCGCCGAAGTGCGCGCCGACCCCAGAATGAGTGATCTGTTTATCACCCTGAATACCTCCCTCAGTGGCAGTTTTAATAACGCCATGGTGGAAAAAGTAGGCTGTGACAAGTTTATCTCCAAATTTCAGCCCGACCTGCTGGTGGTAGCGGCGCAGGAGCGGATGCGTCAGAAGATAAATGGCGGATAGTTCTGGTCAGTTATCTGCTCTCAGTAGTCAGAATGCAGTTTGTTTAGCGACTGCAAACTGATAACTTATTTACCTGCCCTGCGTCTCAGCGACTCTGCGAGATCAGAAAATGAAAGCTTAGGCTCACGCAGAGGCGCGGGGGCGCAGAGAGCAGGAAGAAGAGCAATATCATGTAGGGTCCAATTTATTGGACTGCCAAGGATGTTTGCCCAATGCTTTTTTACCACGAACGACACGAAAAAATCGCCTGGAGCGATTTTTAACGCCAGCCGTTTAATGGCGGCCCGCAGGGCGTAGGACAGGGACAGTCCGGAGAAAAAGGCATTTCTCACCGCGGAGTCGCAGAGAGCACGGAGAAGAGCAGTATTACAGTTCCTGAAGCTGCGCGCGCTCTGAATCTTTGCGATGAATTGCATATCCAGTAGGCCACTATTTCGTGAGTTTCGTGGTTTAATGCTCTTTACCTCTGCGTCTCTGCGGTGAATCAGGGATGACGGCGTAAAGGATTACAAACGGCCTTCTTTTTTTAATCGGCGGCGGACCCACTTACGATAGAGCCAGGACAGTATGGGTTTTATCAGCGGCAGGCCTATTAACCACGCCAACCAGCGATAACCGGGCAAACGGCTCAGAAGTATCTGGTAAGCGGGCAGCTCCCGCCAGATACGGCCATTTTCATCCTGCACATGTAATTCCAGCATTGCTCTGTGGGGATCTATCCCAAGCGCTTTCAGCTCCTGTTCGCAGCTATTGATATCCCGCCACTGAACCTGTTCACCCTGACCCACACGTTTTTCATACCAGGCCCGGTCTTTCACACAGCCAGGGCAGGCGGCGTCATAAAAAACGCGAATGCTGTGATTGTCGGATTGGGTATTCATATTGGATTATCGCCTTGTGTTTCGTTCTCCATCCGCCACACGAAAGGGAATTTCTCACCGCTGAGTCGCAGAGATCACGGAGAAGGGCAGTATCACAGTTCCTGAAACTTTGCGCACTCTGCGTCTCTGCGAATCAAAGAAAAAACTGAAGATCTCGCAGAGGCGCAGGGCCGCAGAGGTTTTGGAAATATAAGAAACTAATACTCTCCACGTCTTTGAGGTGAATTGCGAGTTCAGCAGAACTGTAGCCTGTAAGGAGCGAAGCGGATTACGGGGATTGTTTATCGAGCTCCCGGATTCCGCTGCGCTTTATCGCGGGCTACGCCACTGGCACATATGTCGGAATAAACTCCGACCTACACACACTTTACTCCTCACACCTTACACCTCACTCATCCAACTGTGCATTATGATAAATGTCCTGCACATCATCACAGTCGTTTAGCATGTCGATAAACTTCTCGAACAGCGGGATATCGTCGCCGCTGACTGTGGTGGTGGTCTGAGGTACAAAGGTAATCTCTTCGGTATCAAACTCAATATCATCAAAGGCATCACTGAGAGCAGTTTTGACCTTGTAGAATTCTGTGTGTGGGGCAAAAACTGTCACCATACCGTCTTCCACTTCGATGTCGGTGACATCGGCATCGGCCATCATCAGGGCTTCCAGCACAGGTTCATCATCATCACCTTTGAAGGAGAAAATGGCCTGATGCTCAAACATATGCATCACTGCACCGGGTGCACCGATTTTGGCATTGGTTTTGGTAAAGCAGTTACGCACTTCGGTAATAGTGCGGTTGTTGTTGTCGGTCAGGCAATCCACGATCACCATGCAGCCGCCGGGGCCATAGCCTTCGTAGCGGGCAGTGGAATAATCTTCACCACCGGCGCCTTTGGCTTTCTCTATGGCTTTTTCTACCACATGGGCTGGAACCTGATCCTTTTTGGCTTTTTCGATCAGGCGGCGCAGGGAGAGGTTGGTGTCCGGGTCCGGCCCGCCATTTTTGGCGGTCACATAAATTTCTTTACCGTACTTTGAATACACTTTGCTTTTTGCTGCCTGGGTTTTGGCCATCGCAACCTTGCGAACTTCAAATGCTCTGCCCATAAAATGCTCTCTTTACTGATTAGAATGTGCTGATCGTGGCAAACGCCATGACCCCGATAATGCTCTTAAGGGGGCGAATTTTAGCCTTAACCGCAGGGTCTTTACCAGCCTAATGGGTTTTGTCGCGCTTACGGCCATTAAAATAATGGGCCGCCAGCAGTCCGGCGATAAAGCCAAACAGGTGAAACTCCCAGGAAATAAAAGCCCGGCCGGGCAATACGCCGAAGATCATTGAGCCATACACTACACCGACACCCAGAGAAATCAGGATCTTAATAATATGGCGATGATAGAAGCCGGCCAGCAACAGAAAACCAAACTGGCCATAGATCAGGCCGCTGGCACCGATATGCAGGGCATAACGGCCTAATATCCAGACCAGTATCCCTGACATCAGGATAATCCAAAGGTTAACCAACAGTGCGCGGCGCGCGCCATACTCGAGCATCAGCAAGCTGAAGATAGCCAGAGGAATAATATTCGACAGAAAATGGCCAAGGTTGCCATGTAAAAAAGGTGCTGTGAGTACGCCGGGTAGCGACTGCACTTCTCTGGGCAACAGACCAAACTGATTCAGGCTGCGACCGCTTAGCAGATTGATGATTTCTACCACCACAAACAGTCCCAGCAGCCAGAGGGTTATTTTAAACTGATTTTTAAGCATCTATGCTTGCCTCACTCCTCACTCTCCTCATAAAATTACATGGGGCAGATAGCGGGACATATCCTGGGTAATCGGGCCGTTATCTTCCCTGACAGAAATACCCGCCGCCTTGTCATTTACCAGCCAGGATCCGATCAGGGTATGGTTATTGCCAAAGCGGGGCAGGGGATACCAGGCCTGGTAAATAAAGCCTTCTTCGCCATAGGGGCCATCGCTCTCCAAAAGAGTCTGGTCACCTTCCACCAGACTGATATTAGCGCCTTCGCGGGAGAAGATGGGTTTTTTTATCAGCTTATTCTGATAATTCGCCGGCAAATTCTGCTCAAACCAGGAGGGCAGCAGATTAGGGTGTTCGGGAAACAGCTTCCACAGCATCGGCAACAGGGCCTTGTTTGAAAGTACCGACTTCCATAAAGGCTCCAGCCAGTTCACTTCGGCGCCTTTAATATGCTCGCCAAATTCTTCCTGCTGCATAAATTCCCAGGGGTAGAGTTTAAACAGGCTGTGAATGACGCTGTCTTTCAGATCGGTAAAATGCCCCGACTCACCCAGGCCGATATCTTCTATATACACAAAATCATCGGTGAGCCCGGCTTCACGGGCGCAATCCTGCAGGTATTGCACAGTGCCGCGGTCTTCCTCGGTATCTTTGCAACAGGCAAAGTGCATCTGATTAATCTGATAATGATGAGCAATCTCGCTAAAGCGCTGAACCAGTTTTTCCTGCAGCGAGTTAAACTGATCAGCCCCTTTGCTGATTAATCCTTTGTTTACCTGCTCCTCCAGCCACAACCACTGCCAGAAACCGGATTCATACAAACTTGTGGGGGTATCGGCGTTATTTTCATAGAGTTTGGCCGGCCCCTTACCCTGATAGGCAAGATCCAGCCTGGAATAGAGGCTGGGATCATTACGATGCCAGGAATCGGCCACCGGCTGCCAGAAGGTTTCGGGAATACAAAATGCCCTTAACCACTGCTCATCCCTGACCACCCTATCCACCACCTCAAGGCACATCTGATGCAGCTCTTCGCTTGGCGCTTCGAGATCCTCTTCTATCTGCTTTAAGGAAAACTGGTAATAGGCGCTTTCATC
Source organism: Lacimicrobium alkaliphilum (assembly GCF_001466725.1). Lineage (NCBI taxonomy): Bacteria > Pseudomonadati > Pseudomonadota > Gammaproteobacteria > Alteromonadales > Alteromonadaceae > Lacimicrobium > Lacimicrobium alkaliphilum. The sequence goes on along the minus strand of NZ_CP013650.1, from coordinate 3,219,895 downwards.
CCAATAAGGTTCGCCATACAGGGTATGGAAATGGAAGCCAAACTCGGCGGCTTTTTGTTTCCAGTTGGCTCGGGGGGTAATAGGTAGTCTCAGCATTGCCTTCTTAATTTATTTTTAACCACAGAGGCACGGAGAACACAGAGAATCGATTAACGGTTAATAACTTAGTACAGAGCCGCCGTGAAACGCATAGATATAATATGCATTTTATCCACTATTCAGACTCTGTGCTCTCTGTGGCTCTGTGGTGAATACGCTATCCGCCCCAGCTTCTGGAGCTGCTGCCCCAACTGGACTTGGCCCTGACCGTGGAGCCGAAGCCGCCCCGTTTGATGGTACGGGTCACCGCAGGCTTTTTCTTAAAGGCATCCTCACCAACACGCAGATTACGGTTGCGCAGGTTACCGTAATCATAACCATCAGAGGTGATCCAGCGATTGCGATAAGAAGAATAGGGCGAATAAGAGGTAAACAGCGGCTGCGAATAATAGCCTCTGGGCGACATCAGATTGCTCAGCATATAGCCGGCCATAAAGGGCATAAAGAAGGAGCCACTGCTGGTCTCCACCTGGCGGCATTGTTGCTGACCGAAATCGTATTCACAATCCTGGGCACTGTTGTATTTTGGTGCGGTACGGGCCGCTTCTTCTACAGCCTGTTCATAGGCGGCGCGGCACTGCTCGGCAAATTCCGGATTATCATTAATACAGTCATCCGGTGATGTGTAGACTTTGGCGTCCTGCTTGTTGCCACAGGCACTGAGCAGAACTGTTGCCACTCCCAGGGCAAGGGGCTTGACCGCAAACCCTTTACGCATACGGTTCAGATCAATACCGGCAGAGCGTTTCTGGCGAGGTTCCTGTGGTGTTTCCTGAAGCTCATCTTGCAGTTTATCTTGCATGGTCTCCTCCTATCAGTATGTCATGCAGGCGGCATTGAGCATGCCGATGGCAATAGACATGGCGGCCAGCATTACACCGGCGGAGATTTCATCGTTATTGATACGCTCGACAATTTTCGGCATAAAGGTAAAGCGCAGCAGGGCGAAGGCCAGAAGTTGTGCGATTAGCGCAACTGCACCCCATACCGCGAAGTCAATCAGAGAGACGGCATTGCTGGCTGCCCCGGCAAGGGCGATACTGAAGCCCACCACTGAGCCACCAAAACCGACCGCAGCAGCAACACTCTTGTCTTCTTTTACCAGCTTCCATTCATCGTGGGGCGTAACCAGCGCGTACAGCACTTTGAATACAAAGAGTAAAATGATGGAAACGATAAAATACAGGGCGAAGTTGCCCAGTCCTGAGAGAGATAGCATCACAGCGTCCATAAGGTATTCCTCGTTTTATTGTTAAAATAGATCAGATAGTTTATTTCCCCAGCATACGCGAAACGCGCCGAGGGTAAAGACTCAATCGTTTTTGCGTAGGTCGGAATTTATTCCGACAGATCTTGCATGCATCGTTGATTGTCGGGCTAAAGCCCGACCAACAGACCGTGTAAGCAATTTTGGGCTTATTCGGTTCAGCGGAAAACGTCATCCTGATGAACATCAGAACCTCTTACCGACAACTGTTGCCTCAACCGTTAATGCGGATATCTGCTGGTTGCAGATTTAACCCCGTGCTGATCACCAGACAGCGATCCGCGTTGTTATCGATAATTTTTTCTTCGCCGCTGACCATTACAAACTCGGCGTCATCACCATCCAGTGGGCGCTCGTAGAGCATCACAAACTGATCGGTTTCGCTGATATCACCATCCTGTTCATAGGTTTTTTCGGTCATGGCCACCGGTGGTGAGGTTTCGCCAATGGCATCCCAGACCCGCGTAAAGTTAAAGCCACCTAACTCGTACTCCGGCTTTGAAATGCCGCTGTCGATCAGCGCTTTCCACTGGTTTTCGGAACCCACGGTTTTGGTGTCATAAAAGTACCAGAGTTTGACATCGGTAATATGCTGCTCGGTGTCACCGCCATCCAGCACCACCTGCAAAAAGGCGTCATCATCGGTGTAAAAGCGCAGCAGCTTGCCACCACTGTCAAGCTCCACTTCACCAACCGCCTGGATCAGATGGGTACTGGCGGCGCCATCAATCAGCAGTTGCGGCTGCAATAAGCGTAGTTTTAATTCATCTAACTGGAACGAACCGCCCAGATAAAGCCCCATCACCTCGGGGGCTTTGGGCCCGGTTTCTTGCTGCTTTTTACCAAACCATTTACTCAGCATACATGGCCTCCCAGTCAGGATTACAAATGCGCCGCTCGGCGATATAGTAGATTTTATCACCGCCTGAGATTCGTCTGTCAGAGACGGGATTGAGCGCGATCTTTTTACTCTCATCTGCCAGCGCAATCAGAGTGGCGTCATAATGCTTTTTCATGCCGGTAAATAGCTGGCCGACCGTTAAGGGTTTGCTAAGCTGTGGCACGGCAACCGAATACTGGGCCTGGCCTTCCTGCACACTGAGAAGATCGTGGTGCAGTGCGCTGGAGCCCGGGTCAAAGGCCGACTTGGCCAGCATTTCTACCGCCACGCTCGGAGTGCATTCCACATTCGGACAATGCTGGCGTAATAAACTGACCAGACTCTCGTCTTTGAAATAAGCAAGGATATGGCTGTCAGGATTGCGCTTACTGGCATACAGCGCCGCCGTCATGGTCATATCGTCATAGTCATTGTCGATAATGATCACGCTGGCATCAACGATACAGGCTCTGTCCATATCCTGATCCTGGTTAAAGGATTCCACCCTGACAAATTCAACCAGATCCGGCATCGGGTTTTCCACCTCCGCCTTAACACAGAGTGCGATGGCCGGAGAATTGGCCGCATGCTCTTTTTCCCGCAGCAACAAATTGAGTAGCTGAATGGTACGTTGACCATTCCAGCCAATAACCAGGATATGATCATCCAGATGCAAATCTTTCATGCCTTTTACTCCTTTAAACCACTGGTTAGACACCCAGGCGGCAGAGCGGCCGAGAATCAGGGCAAACAGGCTCAGGCCCACGGGAATAATCACCAGTGACACCACATATTTACCGGCATCACTGACCGGTGACAGATCGCCGTAACCGACAGTGGAACTGGTGACCACCAGCCAGTAAAGATAATCTGGCCATTGATACAGGGCCGTTTCACCGGCCCACACCAGTAATAACCAGCTCAGCAGTGCATAAACAAAAAACGCCGATACGATAACGTACCAGCGCATTTGTTGCAGATAATGACTGAGCAGTTTGCGCAGTTTGAAAAATATCAAAGCCGGGCTCCGTTATTTACCCAGAATACGGCTGAGCTCGTCATCGGCGGAAGACTTACCGCCCTGGATACCGGCGGCGGCCAGTCTTGAGCTCAGGTCATCATTATCTTCGCTGCTGGCCAGCTCTTCGGCCGCTTCGAGCTCTGCGCTGCGGGTAGTCTGGCGCTGTTGAATGCGCTCCAGAGACTCGGTAGCCGTCTTCATCTTGCTGTTGGCACCGAGGTGGCGTGAGGACACCGCAACCTGAGCTTTTTGCACTGACTCCGTGGCCTTGACCATATCCACTTGCTGTTCCAGTCTGCGCAGGTTGGCTTTTGCCTGAGAGATATTGGCCGCCAGCTTTTTCTCGGACTGTTTAAACTGATCCAGCATTTGCTGTTCGGCATCCTGCTCTGAACGTAATTCTGATACTTTCTGTGCACAATCCAGCGCCAGCTGGCGGTCTTTGTCCGCAGCCTGACGGGCATGGTTTTCATACTCGCTGATGGAACTGGACAGGCTGTCGACTTTTTGCTGAGCCAGCTTACATTTGGCCAGAATCTGGGTGCGGGCATGATCCGATTTGCGCAGCTCTTCTTTGGCTTCGCGGATTTCCTGCTCCAGAATACGAATGGCCTGACTATCGGCAACAGACTCTGCCGCTTCGGTGACACCGCCTTTAACTGCGGTGATTAGTTTTCTCCAAACAGACATAACGCCTCCTCGTTTACTTCAAATGATCCTGATAGGCATCCAGGAAAGACGCCACATTCTGGAACAGGGTTTCTACTTCAATCACAATACTCTCACCCTTGGACTGAGAACTCAGTGAGCCAAAGGCGGTGTAATATTCCTCATCCGCCACCACGGAAATCCCCACAGTGGTCAGAGGAAAGAGCATATGGGTTTTGAGTATCTCTTCGTTCAGGGCCGCCTTATCTTTTACTTCGGCAACGGAGAACAGCAGGGTTTCGACAATAATCTGCTCACCACTGATGGCCAGCCAGGCGTCGATGCCGTCTTCATTAGCGATCAACAGGCAATCCTGTTGGCGGGTGACCACCAAATCTTTATTGTCACTGAACAATGCTTCTAACTGAGCAAGCTCCCAGGTCATGTTTTACTCCTTTAACAGGCACAGCGTTTTAAACTGGACTAATCATAGACAGACAACTTCTTGCCCGTCAAATATTATTTTATTTCTTTTTGAATAAAATAGGTTCTTGATGTAAATTATAAGTCACAAATAGACTATTTGGAGAGAGTCATGCAAGGACCCAACGCAAACTGGCGCCAACTGGTACAGCGCCTGATCAAAGCGCAGATGTCCCGGCGCGGCGTCAAATATCAGGATCTCAGCGAGCGGCTTGCCCGCATTGGTATAGATCAAAGCGCAGACAACCTGAGAAATAAAGTCAATAAGGGTATTCTGGGTGCCGATCTATTGTTACAAATTATGTTTGTACTCAATGCCCGCCCCATAGAACGGGAAGAGATTCTGGATATCTTTAAAGAGATGGGTGTAACACTGCCCGACTAGCGCCGCTTTGCTATAAAAACCAGATTCACCACAGAGTCACAGAGAACACAGAGATACTAACCGGTTTAGTCCCTTAACCTCTCTGTGTCCTTCGTGACTCTGTGGTTAAATTCATTTGTGCATTAGCCTGGCGATAATACTGGCCATGCGATCTTTTACTTCCAGTAAGGTGCGGTTGTCCTGCTCACAGGAGTCGGCATGCTCACCGTTTACCCGGGCAATCTCTGACAGTTCAGTCAGACTGCTGAGAATTTGTTCGCTGACGCCACTTTGCTGGCGGGCTGAATCGGCAATCCGGCGGTTCAGATCGCCGATATGTTCAATGGCGGCATTGATCTTCTGCAAGTGTTCGTCGGCGGCATGCACTTTACTGACACTTTCACTGGTTTGTTGCTGACCCTGCTCGATGGCCCGAACAGCATTGCTTGCGCCTTGCTGCACATTCTGAATCATCTGCTGAATTTCTTCTGTGGATTTCTGGGTGCGGGCGGCCAGTGTTCTGACTTCGTCGGCCACCACGGCAAAACCGCGGCCCTGTTCACCGGCCCGTGCAGCTTCTATGGCGGCATTCAGCGCCAGCAGATTGGTCTGTTCAGCGATGCCTTTGATGACGTCCAGCACAGAGCCAATTTTGCGGGCATCCTCATCCAGGGTACTGATGACTCCGGCAGTGGCCTGGATTTGCTCTGAAGTCTGGCTGATAGTGCTGATACTCTGTTTCATGACTGCCATACTGCTGCCTGCAGCTTCCCGCGCTTCATTCGCTGCGCCGTTGGCATCTGTAGCATGGTGACTGACGTCACTGGCGTATTGTGTCATCTGCTCTACGGAACTGTGAACTGCATCGGTACCGTGATTTTGCTCTGTGACACCATTGCTGATAGCTCCGGCACTTTCCACCAGGCTGCTACAAACACGATCGAGATCCTGTTGTGTGGTATCCAGGCCACCACAGATATCCAGCAGATTCTGCCTGAGGGTTTCTATGCCGCGGGACATACGTCCTATCTCGTCCTTGCTGTGAATGATCACCTGCTGCTGTAACTGGCCCTTACTGACATTACGCAAATGATCGATAAGGGTTGTCAGCGGGCGCACCACTTTGCTGTTCATAAATAAGGCACTAAGGCCTATGCTGATAACCATTGTCATAATGATGGCAAGAGTGCTCAGAGCGATGGCATCATCAGCCTGTTCACGGGTTTGTTCACTTTGTTTAAGGATAATGCTGTGCAACTGAGAGCTGAGTTCTTCCAGTTGCTGTGTCGGTGCCCGGTCGATTCCCGCAACGGCTTTATCACCGGCTTTATGATCAAATCCGCTGTCAATAAAGGCCTGATAGCCTTTTTGATATTCCGCCAGAATACGCTTGTGAGTGGTTCTGAATTCGGACATTTGTTGTTTCAGATCATTATCGATTTGCATCCTCAGGAAGCTGTCACTGTCATCCTGAATCTGGCGGTGTAGTGACATAAAACTGTCCCAGTATTTTTGCAGCCGCGGTGCTTCATGGCCCCTCAGCAGCACATTTTTCCATTCCTGTACCTGGCGTTTGAAATTAAGATTGATATTGTCTGAGAGCGCCGTGGCTGATACCTCCTGTTGCACCAACTGGTCGTAGCGGGCAATTTGCGACGATAATAGCCAGATTGCAACAGCGGCAATCAGACCAACTGAGAGTATGCCTGCGCCGAGCAGACCGAGAATTTTGGGGCGGAGTCTTTGAAAGCGTTCAGGCAGCATAATAACCTCTGAATAGTACTGCGGGTTTTATGGGATGTCCTGTTCCCACTGGCGCGGCATTTTAATCTAATCTGGCTGAGAGTATATGATAGTTTTGTGACAGCCAGATTACTCAGTGTGCCGTGGAGATTGCCCGCATCTGACACAAAGATTAGAATAGCGCCCTTTTTTGACCCCGCTTCTTACTGATGCCAATAAAGGGTGTACCCAATGAAAGTATCCGATTTCCACTTTGACCTGCCGGATGAGCTGATTGCACGATACCCAGCGCAGCAGAGGTCTGCCAGTCGCCTGTTACATCTCAACGGCGCGAGCGGAGCTGTGCAGCATCTGCAGTTTACGGACATCGTGGACTTGCTGGAGCCGGGTGATTTGCTGGTATTTAACGATACCAGGGTGATTCCCGCCCGCCTGCTGGGGAACAAGCAAACCGGTGGCCAGGTAGAAGTATTGGTTGAGCGTATACTGGATGAACACAGGGTGCTGGCCCATGTGCGAGCCAGCAAAGCGCCAAAACCAGACAGCCTGTTGTTACTTGAGGGCGAACTGGAAGCGAAGATGGTCAGGCGCCACGATGCGCTGTTTGAACTGTGTTTTAATCACGAAAAACCAGTATTGGCATTGCTGGAGCAATATGGTCATATGCCACTGCCGCCCTATATCGACAGACCCGATGAGCAGGTCGACAAAGAGCGTTATCAGACGGTCTACAACAATAAACCTGGCGCGGTGGCAGCTCCGACCGCAGGATTACACTTTGATCAGCCGATTCTGGACCAGCTTAAACAAAAAGGAGTCAACACCGCCTTTGTGACCCTGCACGTGGGAGCAGGGACATTCCAGCCGGTGCGGGTGGAGAATATTACCGAGCATCAGATGCATTCTGAATATGCCGAAGTGTCACAGCAAGTGGTGGATGCCGTTCTGGCTACCAAAGCTGCGGGCAAGCGGGTGGTGGCGGTGGGCACCACTTCGGTACGCTCTCTGGAGTCTGCGGCTCAGGCTTCGTTAAAACAGAAACAGACTCTGCAGCCCTTTTTCAGTGATACGGATATCTTTATTTATCCGGGCTACGAGTTTGCTGTGGTAGATGCCATGCTGACTAACTTCCATTTACCCGAATCCACCCTGATCATGCTGGTCAGCGCTTTTGCAGGCAAACAAAACATTATGCATGCCTATGGCCAGGCTATTGAAAACAGGTATCGCTTTTTCAGTTACGGTGATGCCATGTTTATTGAACGGGCCTGAGGCCATCACAGGCTGTCTTTATATTCTCTGATTCCTGTATAATCAGCTTTTTATTTTCCCAAGAGCGGGAAATGCACATTCAGCCTTGGACTGTTTTCCGATGCGCTGATAAGGAAGAGTATGAAATTTGAAGTATTAGCCACCGACGGTAAGGCCCGTCGCGGCCGACTTGAGTTTGAACGGGGCACAGTTGAAACCCCGGCCTTTATGCCAGTGGGCACCTACGGCACGGTCAAGGGCATGACGCCGGAAGAACTGGAAAATACCGGAGCAGAGATCTGCCTGGGGAACACCTTTCATCTGATGCTGCGTCCGGGCACCGAGATCATGAAGATGCACGGCGATCTGCATGATTTTATGCACTGGCAAAAGCCAATTCTCACCGACTCAGGTGGATTTCAGGTGTTCAGTTTAGGTGATCTGCGCAAAATCAGTGAAGAGGGCGTGACTTTCCGTTCACCCATCAATGGTGAGAAGATCATGCTGACGCCTGAAAAATCGATGCAGGTGCAGCGTGATTTGGGTGCCGATATCGTAATGATTTTCGATGAATGCACACCATATCCGGCCACTTATGAAGAAGCCCGCACCTCAATGGAGTTGTCATTGCGTTGGGCCGGACGCAGCAAATCTGAACACGGGGACAATCCGTCGGCACTCTTTGGTATCGTCCAGGGCGGCATGTACGAAGACCTGCGTCAGTTATCACTGGAAGGGCTGGAGAAAATTGGATTTGACGGATACGCTATCGGCGGCTTGTCGGTAGGAGAACCCAAAGAAGATATGATCCGTATTCTGGATCACACTGCGCACCGTATTCCTGCGGACAAGCCCAGATATCTGATGGGAGTGGGCAAGCCGGAGGATATTGTGGAGGCGGTCCGCCGCGGCATTGACATGTTTGATTGTGTGATGCCAACCCGCAATGCCAGAAACGGCCATCTGTTTGTGACGGGAGGCGTGGTTAAGATCCGCAATGCCAGACACAAGACAGATACCGCACCTTTAGATGAAAAATGTGATTGTTACACTTGTAAAAACTATTCACGGTCATATTTACACCACTTAGACAAGTGCAATGAGATACTTGGTGCGAGGCTGAATACTATCCACAACCTGCGTTACTATCAGCGTGTGATGGAGGGGCTGCGCAACGCTATAGCGGCTGGTACACTGGATGATTTTGTAGCACAGTTTTATGCCGCCAAAGAGATGGACATGCCCGCGCTGGGTGAATGAACAAAACGCAGCGACATGGAATACACAGAGCATGACGCATATTTAGTTTAGCGGCTCTGTGTCACCAGTGTTTCTGTGCAACAACATTTTAAAAACAATAACCATTAGGGGAATACTATGAGTTTATTTATTTCTAACGCCTACGCTCAGGCGGCACCGGCAGGTAACCAGGGCGGCGGCTTCGAAATGCTGATTATGCTCGGGATCTTTGGTCTGATTTTTTACTTTATGCTGTATCGTCCGCAGGCCAAGCGTGCCAAAGAGCATAAAAACCTTATCGCATCGCTGAGCAAAGGCGATGAAGTGCTGACCCAGGGCGGCATGGTAGGTAAGATCGCCAAAGTCAGTGATGAAAAAGACTTTATCGAACTGGCTCTGAATGACAGCACCAATGTGGTGGTGCAGAAGTCTTCTGTGGCAGCAGTATTGCCTAAAGGCACCATTAAAAGTATCTGATGCAGTAAAAATAAGGCGGCCTGGCCGCCTTATTTTTACTGCCCTGACCACAGCGCAAAAGCTGTCCCGGAATGCCCAGACAATTTCGGTGTTTTGATCAAAAGGATAAGTCAGTGTTAAATAAGTATCCCTTATGGAAGTACATCATGGTGATCCTGGTGATTGCCGTCTGTGCTTTATATGCGTCTCCTAACCTTTACGGTGAGGATCACGCAGTGCAGATATCTGCCGGTCGTAATGCGGTGGTGGATTTAGGTCTGATGGACAAGGTCAGTGAGCATCTGGACGAGGCCGGCATCGCGGTGAAAAACGTGCAGATGGAAGATGACCAGCTATTGATTCGGGTCACAGATGGTGACGATCAGCTTAGTGCCAGAGACTCTCTGGCAGCCCTGCTGGGCAGTGATTATGTCGTTGCCCTCAACCTGGCTCCTGCCGCACCAACCTGGCTGCAGGATATTGGCGGTACGCCGATGAAGCTGGGGCTGGATTTACGTGGCGGTGTTCACTTTCTGATGGAAGTGGATATGAATGCTGCGATTACCCGTGCTCAGGAACAGATGGTGGATGATTTCCGCAATAGTCTGCGGGAAGAGCGCCTGCGTTATCGCCGGGTCGAGCAACAAGGTGACAAGGTAGAGGTGCAGTTCCGCGATCAGGAAACCCTGGAGCAGGCCATCCGTTTTCTCTCCACCAATAATCCGGATCTGGAAATTGAAGATATTGGCGAGCAGACCCTGGCGGCCAATTTATCTGAGCAGCGTCAGCGCGAAATTCAGGAATACGCCCTTAAGCAGAACATCACTATCATGCGCAACAGAGTCAACCAGCTGGGTGTTGCCGAGCCGGTGATTCAGCGCCAGGGGGCAGACCGGATTGTCGTGCAGCTCCCGGGTATTCAGGATACCGCCCGCGCCAAAGAAATACTTAATGCCACCGCAACCCTGCAGTTCCGTCTGGTGGATTTAGACCATGATGTGCGTGATGCCGTTGACGGCAGGGTACCGCCGGGCTCGCAATTGCTGATGGATCGTAATGGTCAGCCGCAGTTGCTGCAAAAGCAGGTGATGCTGACGGGTGATCATATTATTGATGCCAACAGCAGTTTTGATGAATATGGACGCCCGCAGGTGAACATTGATCTGGACTCTGAAGGTGGCAGCAAGATGTCACGCAGTACCAAGGATAATATCGGTAAGCCCATGGCAACGGTATTTATCGAATATAAACCGAGCGGTAAAACCGATGAAAATGGCAAGATTATCTTCGATAAACACGAAGAAGTGATCAATGTGGCGACGATTCAGGCACGGCTCGGTAACAGTTTCCGTATTACCGGTATTGACTCACCGGCTGAGGCCCAGAACCTTTCTTTGCTGTTACGTGCCGGTGCCCTGGTAGCGCCAATTCAGATTGTTGAAGAACGTACTGTGGGACCAAGCCTGGGCCAGGAAAATATCGATCTGGGCATGCAGGCCATTGTCTGGGGACTGATACTGATTCTGGTCTTTATGGTGGCTTACTACAAAAAGTTCGGTCTGGTGGCCAATGCCGCTCTGGTGATTAACCTGGTGATGATTGTGGGCGTGATGTCGATGATCCCCGGCGCTACCCTGACGCTGCCGGGTATGGCCGGTATTGTACTGACGGTGGGCATGGCAGTGGATGCCAATGTGCTGATCTTTGAGCGTATCCGTGAAGAAATTCGTGACGGACGAAGCCCGCAACAGGCGATACATCATGGTTATGACAGCGCCCTGTCAACTATTGCAGATGCCAATATCACCACCCTAATTGCCGCGGTGATTCTGTTTGCCGTGGGCACCGGGCCGGTGAAAGGTTTCTCTATCACGCTGGCCATAGGTATTCTGACCTCCATGTTTACGGCCATTGTGGGTACCCGCGCTATCGTTAATGCTGTGTGGGGCGGTAAACGCCTTAACAAGCTTTCAATCTAGGGGAAATTTATTATGCGACTGTTTAAGTTTGACCAGGAAATCCCCTTTATGTCGATGCGCATGCCGGCGATGATTCTGTCTGGCTTGTTGGTAATCGGCTCTATTGTTTCTCTGGCGGTAAACCAGCTTAACTGGGGTCTGGATTTTACCGGTGGTACGGTGATTGAAGTGGGTTATGAAGGCCCTGCGGATCTCAGTCAGATACGCAATCAGATGCAGCAGGCTGATTTTGGTGATGCGGTGGTACAGACGTTTGGCAGCAGTTCTGACGTGCTGATTCGCCTCGCGCCACGGGAGGGGGTAAAAGCCGCCACTATGGGCGATCAGGTGATGGTAGCGCTGAGATCTGATGGCCAGCAAGTGGACATGCGCCGGATTGAATTTGTCGGACCACAGGTGGGCGAAGAGCTGACCGAACAAGGTGGCCTGGCGATGCTGGTGGCGCTGATCTGCATTCTGATGTACGTAGCCATGCGTTTCGAATGGCGTTTTGGTGTCGGCGCCGTTGCGGCACTGGCCCATGATGTGATTCTGACGCTGGGACTGTTCTCCATCCTGCAACTGGAGTTTGACCTCACCGTACTGGCCGCCTTGCTGGCGGTAATAGGTTATTCACTCAACGATACCATCGTAGTGATGGACAGGATCCGCGAGAATTTCCGCAAGCTTCGCAAAGGCGGGCCGGAAGAAGTGATTAACTGGTCACTGACCCAAACCTTTAATCGCACGGTGATTACCTCATTAACCACCATTCTGGTGTTGCTGGCACTGTTCTTTAAAGGTGGTGCCTTGATTCATGGTTTTGCCACGGCGCTGTTAATGGGGGTCATTATCGGTACCTATTCATCTATCTACGTCGCCAGCTCAATTTCTCTGGCCATGGGTATCAGTAAAGAAGATCTGATGCCACCGGAAGTAGAGAAAGAGGGCGCCGACCAGGATCCGCTGCTCTGAAATAAGGCTCACGAGCCACAAGGAATAGAAATCTCATCAAAAGCCACGGAGGGCACAGAGATTGTAAGGTGAAAATTGGTGGGATTAATTTACCGCATGTTATGAAAAAGGCGATGTCAGCACCAGCGGACATCGCCTTTTTATTTCCTCTGCGGCCTGGCTCTCTGCACGAAATTGATCTCAAAGTCTATTGCTTAGTGCGGGGTGTAGCCTGCAAGGAGCGCAGCGGACGCGCCTCGTTGGATTTGAGGCTGAAGGTTGTGAGTCCGGAGTAAAAGCACGAATAAAAAGCGATTTCACCACTGTGGCGCAGAGAACACGGAGGTGTAAAACAGTCTTATCATCTCTGTGCCCTCCGTGACTCTGTGTTATTTTTGTCTTTGATTTATTGCTTAAAGGTTTTCAGCAATGCGGGCACCAGCTTAGTGCTGCCACAGACCAGACTGCCGGTTTTCATCGGTTCGTGGCCGCCATTAAAGTCTGTTACCAGACCACCGGCTTCCTGAATCAACAGCGCGCCGGCTGCCATATCCCAGGGCTTCAGGCCCTTCTCCCAGTAGCCGTCAAGGCGACCGGCGGCTACATACGCCATATCCAGTGCAGCGGAGCCACCACGGCGTATATCACCGCACTGTGGGTAGACTTTGCTGAACAATTGCAGAGATTCAGCCAGTTCCTGTTCTTTGTTTTTAAAAGGAAAAGCGGTGGCGAGCAGGCTGCCTCTGAGCTCTTTGGCATTAGAGCAGCGGATACGATAGCCATTGAGCTGGGCGCTGGCGCCGCGGCTGGCGGTAAAAAGTTCGTTACGGATGGGATCAAATACGACGCCCTGATCCAGACGGCCTTTGTGCATCAGAGCAATGGATACGGCGAAGTGAGGTACACCGCGAACAAAGTTGGTGGTGCCGTCCAGCGGGTCGATGATCCATTTAAAATCCTCATCGCCGTCAATCACGCCGCCTTCTTCACCTATAAAGCTGTGGTCGGGGTAGGACTGTCTTATTTTATTGATGATGGCTTGTTCCGCCTCTTTGTCGACGCGGGTTACATAATCGTTTTCACTTTTGGATTCGGTCATTAAATCGTCACGGTGTTCAAAACCCTGAGCGATGATATTTCCAGCCACGCGCGCAGCGCGCACGGCAATATTCAGCATTGCATGCATACAAGTCACCATCAATTGTAAAAGAACAAATATATCCGGCATTCTGAGCTCGTCCGGATATACCTTTTGTGCTGCTGAAAAAACAGTCAACACACAAACCGGCGCGCAGTCTAGCAGAGCACCAGAATATTGCAATCACCCTGTGCTTGGTTGACCGCAGTCTATGCTATGATCTGCGGCACTTTTTTGATCAACGGACAAAAATCAAAGCATGCATAATATTCGTGTCGTACTGGTAAACACTTCTCACACGGGCAACATTGGTTCGGCAGCGCGGGCCATGAAAACCATGGGGTTATCCGAGCTGTATCTGGTTGACCCGGTGAAAGCACCGGACGGCCAGGCCAGCGCATTGGCCGCAGGCGCCGGGGATATTCTGGCGAACTGTAAGATCGTCCCGAATCTGGAACAGGCAGTGGCCGATTGTGGCCTGGTGGTGGGTACCAGTGCACGTTCCCGTACGCTGTCCTGGCCGATGCTGGATGCCAGAGAATGTGGCCTTAAGCTGGTGGCGGAAGCAGAGCAATATCCGGTGGCCCTGGTTTTTGGCCGGGAAAACAACGGCCTGAGCAATGAAGAGCTGCAGCAATGTCATTTCCATGTGTGCATACCGGCTAACCCTGACTACAGCTCACTGAATCTGGCCGCCGCAGTGCAGACTTTATGTTACGAGGTGCGTATGGCATATCTGGCCGCGCAGAATCAGAACTTAGCCGATGAACCGGCTCAGCCTGAGTATCCCTTAACGCAGGAGCTGGAAGGTTTTTATAGTCATTTGGAACAAACCCTAAGTAAAACGAATTTTATTGTTGCGAGGCATCCGGGTATGGTGATGACTAAACTACGCCGCTTGTTTAACCGGGCAAGGCCGGAAGCTCAGGAACTGAATATCCTGCGAGGGATCCTGGCCTCAGTTGACAAGCGTATCGACAGCCAGGACAAGAGCCGTTAACCATCATGTTTGAGCGCATTAAAGAAGATATTCAGAGTGTTTTTCACCGCGATCCTGCGGCTCGTACCACTTTTGAAGTGTTGACCGCATACCCCGGATTGCACGCTATCTGGATGCACCGGCTCAGCCATAAACTGTGGCTGGCCAACTGGAAATGGCTGGCCAGAGTCTTGTCTAATCTGGCCCGCTGGATAACCGGTATTGAGATCCATCCCGGCGCCACTCTCGGTCGGCGTTTTTTTATCGACCATGGCATGGGCGTGGTAATCGGGGAAACGGCGGAAATCGGCGATGATGTGACCCTCTATCACGGTGTCACTCTGGGGGGCACCAGCTGGAATGCAGGAAAACGTCACCCGACGTTGATGGATAACGTGGTGGTCGGTGCTGGTGCCAAAGTGCTCGGGCCTATCACCATTGGCAAAGGGGCCAAAGTGGGCTCTAACTCCGTGGTGGTCAAAGATGTGCCGGATGAGGCGACAGTTGTCGGTATCCCCGGCCGCATCGTTGCTCAGGCCAAAGATCTGGAAAAAGCCAACGACAGAGACAAGATTGCCCGCAAATATGGCTTTGATGCGTATGCGGTATCACCGGACAATCCGGATCCGGTGGCTAACGCCATTGGCCGCATGCTGGATCATGTACATCTTATCGATACCAAGGTTGAAGATATGTGCAAGGCGATTAATAAAATGGGTGGTGATGTATGTGCCGACTCGTTGCCCAGTATTGATTTGGACGATTTTGAAGGTCTGGAACCGGACAAGAGCAAGGACGAACAAGGCGACGCCTTCGATCCCAGAATTTAGTCACAGGTCATTAATACCTGAGTGTTTTAGTGGGACTTATACTTTACTAAATTAGTCAGGTATGGCATGCTTTGTGGCATCAAAAAGCACAGGCTAAAGGCATGAAACTAACATCTAAGGGTCGATACGCGGTGACTGCCATGCTGGATGTGGCGCTGCATTCTCAAAGGGGTCCGGTGCCTCTGGCCGATATCTCTGAGCGCCAGGAAATTTCCCTGTCTTATCTTGAACAATTATTCTCGCGCCTGCGCCGCGAAAAACTGGTATCCAGCGTCCGCGGACCGGGTGGCGGTTACAAACTGGGTCGCAATTCCCTGGAGATTTCCGTGGGTGAGGTGATCCGGGCGGTGGACGAATCGGTGGATGCTACCCGCTGTAGTGGCAAGTCTGATTGTCAGGGGGGAGAGCGCTGTCTTACCCATAGCTTGTGGAGCGATCTCAGTGATCGTATCGCCGAATTTCTTAACAGTATCAGTCTCGGTGAACTGATGGCCAAGCAGGATATTAAACTGGTGGCGCAGCGTCAGGACAGCAACAAACATCAGGCCGATGCCGGGATGAAAATTACCTTACAAATCTGACCGGTAGTCTGAGTATGAAAAAGCCTGTTTATCTGGATTACGCCGCCACTACGCCTGTCGATCCCGTTGTTGCCGATAAAATGGCCCAGTATCTGACGATGGATGGGGTATTCGGTAATCCTGCGTCCCGCTCCCATCGCTATGGCTGGCAGGCCGAAGAAGCGGTAGACATTGCCCGTAATCAGATTGCCGCGCTGGTTAATGCCGATCCCCGTGAAATTATTTTTACCTCAGGTGCTACCGAGTCCGATAATCTGGCCATCAAAGGTGCCGTGCGCTTTTATCAGGACAAGGGTAAGCATATTGTCACCCTTAAAACTGAGCACAAGGCTGTGCTGGATGCCTGTGCGGCGCTTGAAGAAGAGGGTTTTGAGATCACCTATCTGGCTCCTGAAGCCGATGGATTGTTAAACCTGGATAAACTCAAAGCCGCCCTTCGCTCCGATACGGTGCTGGTTTCAGTGATGCAGGTTAATAACGAAATCGGCGTGATTCAGGATATTGCCGCCATTGGCGAGATATGTCGTCAGCATCATGTGTTATTTCACGTGGATGCAGCGCAAAGTACCGGCAAAGTGGCTATTGATCTGCAACAGTTGCAGGTGGATCTGATGTCCTTTTCTGCCCACAAAAGTTATGGCCCCAAAGGTATCGGCGCCTTGTATGTGCGCCGCCAGCCCCGTATTCATCTGCAAGCCTTGATCCACGGCGGCGGCCATGAGCGCGGTATGCGTTCAGGTACGTTACCGACCCACCAGATCGTCGGCATGGGCGAAGCCTTTGCTTTGGCCGGTAAACTGATGGAGTCAGAAAATCATCGAATTCTGACACTGCGTCAGCGCCTGTGGCAGGGTATTAAGGGCATTGAGGGTATTGGCTTAAATGGCAGCGAGACCGCCAGAATTGCCGGTAATCTGAATATCAGCTTTGAGGGGGTTGACGGCGAGGCGCTGTTGATGGCACTGAAAGACTTGGCGGTGTCCAGTGGTTCAGCTTGTGCTTCTGCCAGTATTGAGCCCTCTTACGTGCTAAAAGCCATAGGCTTGTCTGATCAACTGGCACACAGTTCGGTGCGCCTGTCGATTGGCCGCTTTACCACAGAACAGGATATCGACTTCGCCATTGAGCATATCCACAGCGCTATCGGCAACCTGAAGAAAATGGCACTGGACTGGTAAACAAGCGGTGAGTGTAGGTCGGAATTCATTCCGACAATGTTGTTAGCGTTAAAGATTGCTGTCGGGTTGAAACCCGACCTACACACCTCTGCTCTTACTTGTTAGCCTTCGCAATGGCCTGGATTCTGGCGACGATGGCGCGCAGGCCGTTGCCGCGGGTAGGGGTGATATGACGTTCCAGATCCAGCGCTCTGAAATAGCCGTCGATATCGAAATCGAGGATCTGGGCCGGGGTTCTGTCGTTAAAGGCCGCCATCACCAGTGCCAGCAACCCGTTAACAATCACCGCGTCGCTGTCTACCTGGAACTGCAATTTGCCGTCCTGCTCATTACTCACCAGCCACACGCTGCTCTGGCAGCCTCTGACCAGGCGTTCTTCGGTTTTCAGGCTGTCATCCATGGGTGGAATGCTTTTGCCCAGATCGATGATGTACTGATAGCGTTGCTCCCAGTCATCAAAAAAGGCCAGGTCCTCAACAATTTCTTCGCTGGAGGGTAAATTCATCAGGGGCTCTCAGGATAAGTTCTCTTTATTCAGTATCAGAAGAATACACCGGCTTCAAGCTGGGCTTCTTCGCTCATCATCTCGCGGGACCAGGGCGGATCAAATACCAGCTCCACCTCAACCTTCTTCACATTGGGCACCATGCCGACCCGGTATTCCACATCGCCGACCAGCACCGGCCCCATGCCACAACCAGGGGCGGTAAGCGTCATATCAATATGAACAGTTTGCGTATCCTGATTGACAGCAACCTTGTAAATCAGACCCAGAGATACCAGATTGATGGGAATTTCAGGGTCGTAGATGGTTTCCAGCGCCTGTAAAACCTGATCCTCACTGATATGACCATCTTTTGGGGTGGGGAAGTCCAGCTTTTGTGGTTTACGGCCTATGGCATCGGCGTCGGTGCCGTCAATACGTAGCATATTGCCGCGCCAGGTAACGGTATAGTTGCCGCCAAGATCCTGGGTGATATTGACAAACTCGCCTTCGGGGATCAGTTGCACTTCGCCGGTGGGAACACGCCTGGCTTTACACTCCCGCTCGGTGGAGACCATTTTCTGTTGCATCACAGAACCTCGTTAAACTGCACAACTGCCATTAGAGGATAAAGACCTGTCAGCTGACATTAAAGCTTTCGCCACAGCCACACTCATTGACCACATTGGGATTATTAAATTTCACTACACCATTGATGCCTTCTTTGACGTAGTCAATCTCAGTGCCTGTAACCAGATCCAGCGCCTTGGTACTGATTGCCAGAGTCAGTTTGTCGCTGGCATGAATCAGGGTATCCCCTTGCTCTGCTTGTTCCGCAACATCCAGCACATAGGCATAACCGGTGCAGCCACTGATTTTAGTGGATAAGCGCACCAGATGACCGGGCTGGCTGGCCAGTTTGGCCTCAAAATGCTTTATGGCAGCCGGAGTGAGGCTGACTGCGTCGCCACTTTTACTTTGTGGCATAAAGGTTTCTACACTCATCATATTCTCCTCAGGCCAGCATATCCCTGGCTTTTTTCAGGGCAACAAACAGCGCGTCCACTTCTTCTAAAGTGTTATACAAAGAAAATGAGGCTCTGGCAGTACCGGGTACATCTAAGCGCCGCATCAGTGGCTGCGCACAATGATCACCGGTACGTATGGCAATGCCCTGTCTGTCCAGGATAAAGCCTACATCGGCGGGATGGCTGCCCTGTAAAATAAAACTTAACACCCCTATTTTAGTGGGTGCATTACCTATGATTTTCAAGCCTTCAAAGGCTTCGGCCTGTTCCAGGGCGCTGGCCATCAGGGCCTGTTCATGAGCCTGTACGGCACTCAGATCAAGGCTCATAAACCAGTCAATGGCGGCACCTAAGCCTATGGCACCAGCAATATTTGGCGTGCCGGCCTCAAGGCGATTGGGTAATTCACCCCAGGTGGAGCACTCATAAGTGACTCTGGCGATCATCTCGCCGCCGGTCTGCCACACGGGCCAGTCCTGCAGGACATTTTCTTTGCCCCACAGTACACCAATGCCGGTGGGCCCAAAGAGTTTGTGACCGGAAAACGCATAGAAATCACAGCCAATATCGGCCACATTCACATTGCCATGGGCAACGCCCTGGGCGCCATCAATCAACACCAGCGCGCCTTTTTGCTTCGCCAGTGCGGTGAGCTCTTTGATGGGGTTTACCGTACCCAATGCATTGGAAATATGGGGCAGGGCAACGAAGCGGGTTTTATCGCTTAACAGGCTCTGAAATGCTTCCAGATTCAGTGCACCATTGTCATGGATAGGCGCGACTTTGAGGGTTGCGCCACTGCGCACGCAGGCCTGCTGCCAGGTCACCAGATTAGCGTGGTGCTCCATTTCGCTCACCAGTACCTCATCACCCTGTTGCAGGCGCTGAGCCATGCCATTGGCAACGATATTGATGCCTTCGGTGGTACCACTGGTCCAGATCACTTCTTTGCGACTGTCGGCCTGAATAAAAGTTGCTACCCTATCCCGGGCTTTTTCATAGCGGCGTGTGGCTTCATCAGAAAGGTGATGGGCGCCGCGGTGAACATTGGCATTACACTGGGTATAAAAATCCGTTATCGCCTGGATCACCGCCAGCGGTTTCTGTGTGGTGGCAGCATTATCCAGATAGATCAGCGGCTTGCCCTCGATCTGCTGTTGCAGAATCGGAAACTGGCTACGGATCTGTTCGACATTCAGCGCACCGGTGCTGGTAGTCATTTTACTTCCATCTCCACAAAGCGGGCCTTCAGTTGCGGCTGAAGCCAGTGGGCCAGTGCCTGATTGGGCATCTGATTAACCAGTTCCTGGATAAAACCGAAGTTCAGCATCACCAGTGCCTGTGAACGGGAAATACCCCGTGAGCGAAGATAATACAGGGTGTCTTCTTCGATCTCGGCGACCGTAGCACCGTGAGCACACTGTACGTCATCGGCGTAGATTTCCAGTTCGGGCTTGGTATTGATCTGACCGCGACGGGACAACAGCAGGTTGCGGTTATTCAGTTCAGCCAGGGTTTTCTGGGCATCACGGTGAATATGAATACGACCATTAAATACCGCTTTGGCCTTATCACCCACTATGCCTCTGGCATTTTCCTCAGTGGTGCCGTTTGGCACCGCATGTTCGATGGTGCTGTGCAGATCAAAATGCTCTGATTCGCCGAGCAGATATATGGCGTTAAATTTCGCCTTAGCATGTTCGCCGCTGTGAATAATATCCACATCCACCCGCGACAGCTGACTGCCATAACCAATCAGGGTGCTGTTAAGCCGCGCCTGCTGTTTAAGACTAAAGTGACAGCCACCGATATGGATCGCCTGATGGGTGTGCATCGCCAGCCGGTAATGCTCAAGATTAGCCTGCTCACCGATTTCGTATTCGGCAAAGCCTGTGCTCAGGCTGGCCTGTTCACCCTGGCCCTGCTCAATCACCGTAGCCTCAGCATCTTTGCCTAAACGCACCAGAATGCGGTGATGGGACTCCTGGCCGTCACTGCTCAAATTGACAATACGTATGGGCCGTTCAATCTTAATACCGGCATCGATATCAATCAGTACACCGTCTTTGACCAGAGCATCATTAACCAGACCGAACAAATGGCGCTCGGGTTTTATTTTTGCGAACAAGGTCGTGGCGGCCGCCTGCTGCTGCGTAGACGCCTCTCTGAGGCTGCTGATATGCAGCCCCTGCGGCAATGGCAGCGCGTTGATATCACTCTGCAATTGACCATTCACAAACACCAGATCCAGGCTGTTGAGCCCGTCAATAGCGGGGATGTGTGGTGCCGTTGCGGTGTCATTTTTGCTCAGCTCAAGCTGCTCAAGTGGAGCCAGTGAGGTGTATTTCCAGGCTTCCACCCGGCGATTGGGCCAGTCGGTGTGACGCAGGGTTTCCAGAGCCTGAGCGCGTACCGGGCTGAGCCAGTCATCAATGGCCTGGCCACGATCTATGACCTGCTGCAACCATTGGCTCATGCGCCGGCCTCCTCGGCATTGTCCTGTCCCAGGAATGCATAACCTTCTTTTTCCACTTCCTTGGCCAGGGAGGCATCGCCGCTTTTGACCACTTTGCCATTGGCCAGAATATGCACATGATCCGGCTCAATATAATCAAGCAGCCGCTGATAGTGAGTAATAACAATAAAGCTGCGTTTACCGTCGCGCTGACTGTTAACACCATTCGCCACCACCTGCAGAGCATCGATATCCAGGCCCGAGTCCGACTCGTCAAGAATACATAAAGTCGGTTCAAGCAAAATCATCTGCATCAGCTCGTTACGTTTCTTTTCGCCGCCGGAAAAGCCTTCGTTGACGCCACGCTTGAGAAAATCCAGTGGCAGTTGTACCTGCTTACAGGCTTCCTTGGCTTTTTTCAGAAATTCGGCAGCCGATAAAGGCGCTTCACCGCGCTGTTCGCGCATGGCGTTGACCGACTCTTTCATAAATTCCATATTGCTGACGCCGGGGATCTCAACCGGATACTGGAAGGCCAGAAACAATCCCTTGCGGGCACGATCTTCTATCTCCATTTCGAGCAGGTCTTCGCCCTGAAAATCGACACTGCCCTCAGACACCTCGTAACCTTCGCGGCCGGACAGGATATACCCCAGGGTGCTTTTACCGGCGCCGTTGGGGCCCATAATGGCATGCACTTCACCGGGTTTGATGTCCAGGTTCAGACCTTTAAGTATGTGTTTTTGCTCCACACTGGCGTGCAGGTTTTGAATCTTAAGCATTAAATTTCCCCGCTTATCCTACTGAGCCTTCGAGACTGATCTCGAGCAGTTTGCCCGCTTCCACGGCGAACTCCATCGGCAATTCTCTGAATACTTCTTTACAGAAACCGTTAACGATCATGGATACGGCTTTTTCCGCATCCAGCCCACGTTGTTTACATAAAAATAACTGGTCATCGCTGACCTTGGAGGTGGTCGCCTCATGCTCGACTATGGCTGATGGGTTACGGCTCTCAATATAAGGAAAGGTATGAGCGCCGCAGCGATCGCCAATGAGCAATGAATCACATTCGGTAAAATTACGTGCGCCATCGGCTTTCGGGCCCATCTGCACCAGTCCGCGATAGGCATTATTGCTGTTACCGGCACTGATACCTTTGGAGATAATGGTGGATTTGGTGTTCTTACCCAGATGGATCATCTTGGTGCCGGTATCGGCCTGCTGCATGCCACGGGTCAGTGCCACAGAATAAAACTCACCGACACTGTTATCCCCTTTGAGTACGCAACTGGGGTACTTCCAGGTCACCGCTGAGCCGGTTTCCACCTGAGTCCAGGAAATCTTGGCGTTGGTGTGACAGAGCCCCCGCTTGGTGACGAAGTTGTAGATACCGCCTTTACCGTTTTCGTCACCGGGATACCAGTTTTGTACGGTGGAGTATTTGATCTGGGCATCGTCCATCGCCACCAGCTCTACTACTGCGGCGTGCAACTGATTTTCATCCCGTTGCGGTGCGGTACAGCCTTCGAGGTAACTCACATAGCTGCCTTCGTCTGCCACGATCAGGGTGCGCTCAAACTGACCGGTATTCTGCTCGTTAATGCGAAAGTAGGTAGACAATTCCATCGGGCAGCGCACACCCTTGGGAATATACACAAAGGAGCCATCGGTAAACACGGCGCTGTTAAGAGCGGCAAAGTAATTATCGGAACGGGGCACCACGGAGCCCAGGTATTTTTTCACCAGTTCCGGATACTTATGGACGGCCTCGGAAATCGGGCAGAAAATCACTCCGGCCTCTTCCAGTTTTGACCGGAAGGTGGTTACTACCGACACAGAATCGAACACGGCATCGACGGCCACACCGGCCAGCATTTCCTGTTCATGCAGTGGAATGCCCAGCTTTTCGTAGGTACGCAGCAGCTCAGGGTCGACTTCATCCAGTGACTTGGGCTTGTCCTTCATACTCTTAGGTGCAGAGTAATAGGAGATGGACTGATAATCGATCTTGGGGTAGTGCACATGGGCCCATTCGGGCTCTTCCATGGTCAGCCAGCTGCGATAGGCACGCAAACGCCACTCCAGCATCCATTCCGGCTCACCTTTCATGGCCGAAATGCGTTGTATCACATCTTCATCCAGGCCAATGGGAAAGGTTTCAGATTCGATGTCAGAGACAAATCCGGCATCGTATTTGCGGGATAACGCCTGATCGATTTGTTCACTCATACTCTGCTTTCACCCTGATGCTGCTGTCCTGATGCCAGTGCTGGCACCCTCTTCCCGGACAATTGCACGTCGTTGCAATTAAAACCCGGCAAATTAAGCGGACAACGGTTTATAAACTTGTGCCGATTCTATATTACCTGAGCGTTTTACTCAAGTATTGGCAGTGGTAAAGTGGTAAAACAACAGCATAAAATTTATGTTCCTGCGCGCAGGATAAGCGGGTTTAAGTTTGATCGCGGGGATAGATAGCAAAGTGCTATATTTTTGCATATAATCCGCGCTCAAATTTTCAACTCTACCCAATTTCGGAGACTTACATGGCTCTTGAGCGTACTTTTTCTATCATCAAGCCAGATGCCGTTGCGAAAAACGTGATCGGTGCAATCTACAATCGTTTTGAAACCGCCGGACTGCGCATTGTTGCATCGAAAATGCTGCATATGAGCAAAGAGCAGGCTGAAGGTTTCTATGGCGAGCATAAAGAACGTCCTTTCTTTGGCGCTCTGGTTGAGTTTATGACCTCTGGCCCGGTTATGGTGCAAGTCCTTGAAGGCGAAAATGCGGTGAAGAAGAACCGTGAAATCATGGGCGCCACTAATCCTGCCGAAGCACTGGCCGGTACTCTGCGCGCAGACTACGCCGTATCTATCGATGAGAATGCGGTACACGGTTCTGATGCGCCAGAATCAGCGGCCAGAGAGATTGCTTACTTCTTCTCTGACGAAGAAATCTGCCCGCGCACCCGTTGAAGGTCAGCAGTCGGTTAGAAAAGGGAGCTGCGGCTCCCTTTTTAATTGAAATATTCTGGCTGTTGTCTGATTGGTAACTGCGCTTAAAAAATGTACAATACGCCCCCTTTGCTTCTGTAGTAATTTAGGTATAAATATGGCCACCGCTAAAACAAATTTGCTCGATCTTAACCGTCAGGGGTTAAGGGATTTTCTTGCCAGCATCGGTGAAAAGCCCTTCCGTGCGGATCAGATCATGAAATGGATCTATCAGTATGGTGTTGAAGATTTTGAGCAGATGACCAACCTGAATAAGGTGTTGCGGGGCAAGCTTGCCGGGCAGGCCGAGATCAGGGCGCCACAAATTGCCTACCAACAGAATGCCACCGACGGCACGATTAAATTTGCCCTGACGGTATCGGGTGGTCAGGAAGTGGAAGCCGTATGGATCCCGGAATCTGACCGGGCCACGCTGTGTGTTTCCTCCCAGGTCGGTTGTGCGCTGGAATGTACATTTTGCTCAACGGCCCAGCAGGGCTTTAACCGCAACCTGTCGGTATCTGAGATTATTGGCCAGGTATGGCGGGTGGCAAAAGTGATCGGCCTGTCGAATGATACCTCCCGTCGACCCATTACCAATGTGGTAATGATGGGCATGGGCGAACCGCTGCTGAATCTGAAAAATGTGGTGCCGGCCATGGATATTATGCTTGATGACTTTGGTTTTGGGCTGTCTAAACGCCGGGTTACCTTAAGTACCTCTGGTGTGGTGCCAGCGCTGGATATGCTCGGCGATCAGATAGACGTCGCCCTGGCGGTGTCCCTGCATGCCCCTAATGACGAACTGCGTAACGAAATTGTGCCGGTTAACAAAAAATATCCTATTGCCCAGTTGCTCGACGGCGTGCGTCGCTATCTGACTAAATCCAATGCCAATCAGGGCCGGGTTACCATCGAATATGTGATGCTTAACGGTATCAATGACAGTACCGATCAGGCCCATGAACTTGGGCGTCTGCTGAAAGATACGCCGAGTAAAATTAATCTGATCCCCTTTAATCCTTATCCGGGATCGCCTTACACCTGCTCAAGCAACTCTCGTATTGACCGTTTCTCCAAGGTGCTGATGCAATACGGTTACACGGTAGTGGTGCGCAAGACCCGTGGCGATGATATTGACGCGGCCTGTGGGCAGTTAGTCGGTGATGTTGTCGACAGAACCCGACGGATGATGAAAAAACAGGTGAAGGGTGAACAAATTTCAGTAAGAATGGCCTGACAGATTGTTGTTTTTAAATCGGGAACTTATGCAAAAGCTTCTTCTGATATCGATATGCCTGTTGATTTCTGCCTGTGCCGGTCAGTCCGGGCAGGAAAGGGCGAACAATTTCGATGCCGCTGAAGCGGCAAAAACCCGTATTTCCCTGGGCCTGACCTATCTCAAAAATGGCAATTTCAGCCAGGCCAAACGGAATCTCGACAAGGCGCTCGAATTTGCACCGAAAATGGCCGATGTGCACTACAGTCTGGCCTACTATTTTCAGCGTGTAGAAGAATTCGAACAGGCAGAAAAGTCCTATCGCCAGGCTATGCAACTGGATCGCAATAACCCGGATATCCTCAATAGTTATGGGGCGTTTCTGTGTCAGCTTGGCCGATACGATCAGGCCAAAGGTTACTTTATGCAGGCGGTAAACAGCCAGAGTTACAACAGGGTGGCGGAAACCTACGAGAATATGGCTTTGTGCAGTCGCAGCCAGGGACAGATTAGCGATGCGGTGGATTATCTTGAAAGAGCGCTGAATCATCAGCCCGGTCGCAGCCAAAGCCTGTTGTTGTTAACTGAGATCCTGATTGAGGATGAGCAATGGCAGCAAGCCAAGCAGGCGCTGAGCCGCTATGAACGTCAGGGCAGAGTAACGCCACAGACACTATATATGGCCTATCAGGCTGAGTCAGGGTTACAGAACCTGCAAGGAGCGCGTGGATACGTTAATATGCTTATGCAATTGTATCCTGAGCACCGTTTGACGGCCCGGGCACAACAGAGTCTCAGAGCTCAAAGCCGTGTGGAGCGCGCTGAACCAGTGGCAACGCCTGTTCCTGCACCGACACCGAAGACCGAAGATCGCGAAGTAACGGATGAGGAACAGGGTGTGCAATTTCACGAAGTGCAGGCGGGAGAGAATCTGTACCGGATATCCCTGAAATATAATATCAGAATGAGCAAGCTGATTGAGTGGAATGAGCTGGCGGATGCGCAGGACATCAGAGTTGGCAGCAAATTGCGGGTATCACAGCCATAGAGGCCATATACCCATATGACACCTTGAGGTCAGTTGGGTATAGAATCAAAAAAACATAGAGTTTACGCAGTATTATGACAGACGAACAGTCAGCCGAAGAACAAGTAGCAGGGCCCGGCACCCTTCTTAAGAATGCCCGGGTCGAGAAAGGCCTGAGCCAGGAAGAGGTCGCCAGTCGCTTAAACCTGCGCCTGGCCAATGTACAGGACCTCGAAGCCGAGCACTTCGACAAGACCATCTCCGTCACCTTTATCCGTGGCTATCTTAAGGCGTATGCCAAATTACTGGAAGTGCCTGTTGATGAGGTACTTAAGGCTTATGAGCGGGTCAATACAAGTGCCCCTGAGCCTGCGAAGTTGCAGAGTTTTTCCCGGAAAATGTCGATGCAGGCTGATGATGACAAGCTGATGCTGGTGTCCTACCTGATCCTGGGCATTATTCTGGCCCTGGTGGTGGTCTGGTGGTTTCAGCAAAGTGACAGCGATATTTTGCCCGAGATTGAGACCTCAGTGGAAACCACAGGGTCTGAGAGCAGTGACGTATCACGCTTTACCGTGCAGGAGCGCGATAATAGTGAGGTAACGGATGATGACAACAGCATTTCTGAAACTTCCGCATTAGAACCCGCTTCTGAAGGGCAGCAAGCCTCCGGTGATCAGCAAAACATGGCCGGGCCGGCTGAATCTCAGACTGTAGCCGAAGAGTCAGGTGAAACGGCGCTGGTTCAGCCCGCCGCGCCCGATGAGGTGGCGGAGCCTCCTGCCAACCAGATGATTGATGCGGTGGATTTGGTGTTTGAGTTCAGCGGCGATTGTTGGGTCAATATTGTGGACGCTACAGGAGAAGCTATTGCCTATGGCGTTAAGGCCCAGGGGCGGGTGATGCCGCTGTCCGGAATCCCGCCCTTTGAGATTACTCTCGGGGCGCCCGGTGTGGTGTCGATTACCTATGCCGGAGAGCCGGTGGCTATGTCAGGCTTCGATAAGGACAGGACGGCCAGCTTCACCTTACCGCTGGCCGAATAACGCTGATTCATACTGTTTATCAGGATAAGAGAAGGTTATGTTTGGTGAATCACCGATAAAACGTCGCAAATCTACCCGTATCAATGTAGGCACTGTGCCCATAGGTGATGGTGCACCTATCGCCGTGCAGTCTATGACTAATACCCTTACCACAGATGTCGGGGCTACCGTTGCGCAAATAAAACGGATTCAGGCCGTAGGCGGAGAGATTGTGCGGGTTTCTGTACCTACTATGGATGCCGCGGAGGCGTTTAAGCAGATTCGTCAACAAGTCGAGATTCCGCTGATTGCCGACATTCATTTTGATTACCGTATTGCCCTTAAAGTGGCTGAATATGGTGCCGACTGCCTGCGCATCAATCCGGGCAATATTGGCAATGAAGAACGCATCCGTGCTGTAGTGGACTGTGCCAGGGACAAGAATATTCCGATTCGCATTGGCGTCAACGGTGGTTCGCTGGAAAAAGACCTGCAGGAAAAATATGGCGAGCCGACTCCACAGGCATTGCTTGAGTCTGCCATGCGCCATGTGGATATTCTCGATCGCCTCAATTTCCATCAGTTCAAAGTCAGTGTCAAAGCCTCAGATGTGTTTCTTGCCGTTGGTGCTTACCGGCTGCTGGCGAAACAGATTGAACAGCCTCTTCACCTTGGCATTACTGAGGCCGGCGGTTTACGTGCCGGTGCAGTAAAAAGCTCAGTAGGGCTGGGCATGCTGCTGGCTGAGGGAATCGGTGACACTATTCGTATCTCGCTGGCGGCAGACCCGGTGGAAGAGATTAAAGTGGGTTTTGATATTCTCAAGTCTCTGCGTATTCGCTCTCGGGGAATTAATTTTATTGCCTGCCCGAGCTGTTCACGCCAGGAGTTTGATGTCATCGCCACGGTCAATGCGCTGGAACAGCGTCTCGAAGATCTGCTCACGCCCATGGACGTGTCCATCATCGGTTGCGTGGTGAATGGGCCGGGTGAAGCCGAAGTCTCGGACCTGGGGCTTACCGGAGCGCGCAATAAGAGTGGCTTCTACCTTGATGGTCAGCGCCAGAAAGAGCGGCTGGATAATGAAGATCTGGTCGACCAACTGGAAAAACGTATCCGGGCCAAGGCTGCAATGCTGGATCAGAACAAGCGTATTGAAGTGAAAAACGCCTGAAGTCGGTATGACTTTGGGTACAAAATCCCTATAATCGCCATTGCAAAAAATCACCACTGAAAAGTGGGTGATTCAGGTTCACATAAAAGAGACAGATTACTGGTGGCAAAACAAATTCAGGCTATTCGCGGCATGAACGACTGCCTGCCCGAACAATCCGGGGCATGGCAGTGGGTAGAACAGAGTATTCGGGAGCTGGTAGCCGGTTATGGTTATCAGGAAATCCGCACGCCCATAGTGGAAAGCACCGATCTGTTCAAACGCTCTATCGGTGAAGTGACCGACATTGTCGAGAAAGAAATGTATACCTTTGAGGATCGCAATGGCGACAGCCTGACCCTGCGTCCTGAGGGCACTGCCAGCTGTGTGCGCGCGGGCAATGAACATGGGCTGCTTTATAACCAGCAGCAACGGCTGTGGTATATGGGCCCGATGTTCCGTCATGAGCGACCGCAAAAAGGCCGCTATCGTCAGTTCCATCAGTTTGGTATCGAAGCCTTCGGGCTGGGCGGCCCGGATATTGATTTGGAAGTGATTCTGATGAGTGCCAGATTGTGGCAACGTTTTGGTATCGCCGATCAGGTGACGCTGGAGATCAACTCTCTGGGTTCACCGGATGCCAGAGCCAGCTATAAAGACGCTCTGGTGACTTTTTTGCAGCAGCATGAAGCCAGCCTGGACGAAGAGAGCAAAAGGCGAATGCACACCAATCCGCTCAGAGTACTGGACAGCAAGAACCCTGATATCCAGGCGCTGCTGGTGGATGCGCCGGATTTGCTCGATTACCTGGATGCAGAATCCGCGGAACATTTTCAGCAATTACGTGAACGATTGGACCAGTTGGGTATCCAATACCGGGTTAATTCACGCCTGGTCCGGGGGCTGGACTATTATAACCGCACCGTTTTTGAGTGGGTTACCGACGCCCTTGGTGCTCAGGGTACGGTCTGTGCCGGCGGCCGCTATGATGGTCTGGTTGAGCAACTGGGCGGTAAGAGCACCCCGGCGGTTGGCTTTGCCATGGGGCTGGAGCGTCTGGTATTACTGTTAGAAGCGCTTGGTAAAGGTGGAGCGCCCCGGGAAGTTGAAGCCTACCTGTGTATTATGGGTGAGGCCGCTGAAATCTATGCGCTGAAGCTGGCAGAAGCCCTGCGCGATCAAATGCCTGCACTGAGGTTACAGACTCACTGTGGCGGCGGAAATTTTAAGAAACAACTTAAACGGGCTGACAAAAGCGGCGCGACACTCGCATTGATCGTGGGTGAAGAAGAAGCGCAGCAGCAGCAGGTATCGATAAAATACCTGCGAGAAGATCGGCCACAAGAGTATGTCGGAACGGCTGAATTGCTGCCGATGCTGAAACAGATATTTAACCATAAGTAGGGGAATGTGGTGGAAGATTACAGCACAGAAGAACAACAAGTCGAAGCCATCAAAAAATTCTGGAAAGAAAATGGCACAGCAATCATCCTCGGCGCAGTAATTGGCCTCGGTGGCCTGTGGGGCTGGCGCTACTATAACGAACAGCGTGTCGCTTCGCAGGAGCAGGCCTCTGAGCAATATGAACAGGCCATCACCATGCTGGAGCAGGGTGAACAGGGCTTTGACGAGGCAAAACGCTTTGTGTCTGAAAACCCTGACAATCATTATGCGGCACTGGCGGCTATGCAACTGGCGCAGCAGGCTGTTGAGCTGGATAATCTTGAAGAAGCCGCAGCACAGCTGAAACTGGCCGCAGATAAGGCTGGTGTGGATGCGCTGGCCAGCGTTGCCAGATTGCGTCTGGCCCGGGTGCAAATCCAGCAGCAGGCCTATGAAGAGGCACTGACAACACTGGCCTCTGTCGAGGCTCAGAGTTATAAATCCCAGGTGCTGGAGTTGCAGGGCGATGTGTATGTTGCTCAGGAAAAACTCGATCAGGCCCGCTCTGCATACAGCGAGGCACTGCAGTTGAACGCCGGAAACAATCTGCTGAAAATGAAACTGGATAACCTGCAGGTACTGGCAAGTCTATGAGTGATTTTAAACTGATCAAATCGATGCGGGCATTGAGCCTGCTGACGCTGCTTGGATTGTCCGGTTGTTCGATCATGCCCCAGTGGATGGACGCCAGAACCTGGTTTGCCGATGAAGAAGAACTGAAGATCCAACAACTTGAACCGATTCAGGCCGAGTTTTCTCCACAATTAGCCTGGGAAAAGGAAATCGGCGATGGTGTTGGTGATCATTTTTCCCGCCTGCAGCCTGTGCTTGCCTATGACAAGCTGTTTGCCGCCAGTCGCCATGGTGAAGTTAAAGCCTTTGATCCGGAAACGGGGAAGGTTGTCTGGCAGCAAAGCTTTGCCAGATTTAAAGATGGCGGGTTTTTCTCCGGTATCGCCAGACTATGGGAATCCGGCGAGTCGGCCAGAATAGGCGGTGGCCTGACGGCCAGCTATGAAAAACTCTACTTCGGCACTGAAAACGGCGAGGTTTATGCGCTGGATGTGAATACCGGCGATACGGTCTGGCGGGTTGAGGTAGAAGGTGAAGTGCTGGCCAAACCTGCCGTAGAAGCCGGTATGGTGGTCATAAACACAGGTTCAGGACTGATGCTTGGGCTGGACGCCGAAACCGGTGAAGAACAGTGGCGTTATGAATCTGATGTACCGCCACTGTCATTGCGTGGCATTGCCACACCCACTATCAGCAGTGGTGGTGCAATGGTGGGCACGGCATCAGGCAAGATGGCGATTGTCATCATGGAAAATGGTCAGGTTGCCTGGGAACAGACCATTGCCTCGCCCTCTGGAGCTACCGAGCTGGATCGTATCGTCGATATTGACGTTGAGCCGCTGGTACTGGGCGGAGTGATTTATGTAGTGTCTTTTGACGGTACTCTGGCCGCGCTTGAGTTGCGCAGCGGCCGGGTAATCTGGAAACGTGAATATCGCTCCTATCGCAGAATTACCCTGGATGGTAATAATCTGTTTGTGGTCGACGCCAACAGCGTGGTGTATGCCCTGGACAGACGCAACGGGGTTGAGCTCTGGAGCCAGAATAGCCTGCGAAGCAGAGTACTGACCGCTGCGGCACCGCTTTCCGACTATGTCGTGGTGGGAGATAAATTCGGATTCCTGCACTGGCTGAACCAAAGTGATGGCAAGATAGTCGCCCGCTTTGCTGCAGGTGATGATGACACCGATGAAGGTGTTTATGTGGAGCCGGTCGTGCAGGGAGAAAGGCTGTTTGCAGTAACTCGTGACGGCCAGCTCAAGGCAATTGATACGCCCTGAACCCTTTTTGAATATTAGGAAAATCTATTATGTTACCCGTCGTGGCTTTGGTCGGCCGCCCCAACGTGGGCAAGTCCACGCTATTTAACCGTCTGACCCGCACACGTGATGCGTTGGTAGCGGATTTTCCCGGACTGACCCGGGACCGGAAGTATGGTCAGGCCAACTACGAGGGCATGCAGTTTATCGTCGTGGATACCGGTGGTATCAGCGGTGATGAACAGGGCATTGATGCAGAGATGGCACAGCAGTCTCTGCTGGCGGTGGAAGAAGCCGATCTGGTGTTATTTCTGCTCGATGCCCGCACCGGTATTACCGCCGCGGACCAGGGTATTGCCCGTCATCTGCGCCTGCAGAACAAGCCGGTGCATATTGTCGCCAACAAGGTTGATGGGATCGACGGCGACAGTGAGAGTGCCGAGTTCTACGCCCTGGCCTTAGGTGAGGTGCACCAGATTGCGGCCGCCCATGGTCGTGGTATCAGCCAGTTGTTGCAGAATTTGCTCTACCCCTTGTCTGAAACCTTCCCGGATATGATTGCGCCCGATGAACCGGTGAATCATGAAGAGGAAGATGCCGAGGCTCAGCTCAAACGGTTACAGGATCTGCCGATTAAACTGGCCATTGTGGGTAAGCCCAATGTCGGAAAATCCACCCTGACGAACCGGATTCTCGGTGAAGAGCGGGTGGTGGTGTATGACCAGCCCGGTACCACCAGAGACAGCGTGTTTATTCCCATGAGCAGGGATGATCGTGAATATATTCTTATCGATACCGCCGGTGTGCGTAAGCGCAGGAAAGTCTCTGACATGGTGGAGAAATTTTCCATCGTCAAGACCCTGCAGGCCATCGAAGAAGCGAATGTAGTGTTACTGGTGGTGGATGCCCGTGAAGGGATCACCGATCAGGATCTCAGTCTGCTCAGTTTTGTGCTCAATTCGGGCCGCTCTTTAGTGATGGCGGTCAATAAATGGGACGGGCTGGATACTGATGTGAAAGACGAGATCAAGCGTGAACTGGATCGCCGTCTGGGCTTTATTGATTTTGCCCGCCTGCATTTTATCTCGGCTTTGCACGGCTCGGGCGTGGGCAATCTGTTTGAGTCGGTACAGGAAGCCTATGGATCGGCGACCCGACGGATTAATACCTCTATTCTGACCCGGATTATGGAAATGGCGCAGGATGATCATCAGCCGCCGCTGGTGCGTGGTCGCCGGGTGAAGATGAAGTATGCCCATGCCGGTGGCTATAACCCGCCGGTTATTGTTATCCATGGCAATCAGGTGGAAGATTTGCCCGATGCCTACAAGCGCTATCTGATGAATTATTTCCGTAAGTCCCTGAAAGTGATGGGTACGCCAATCCGGATTGAATTCAAAGAAGGGGCCAACCCCTTTGAGGGTAAGAAAAACCAGCTTACCCTGTCTCAGCAGCGCAAACGCAGGCGTCTGATGGCCTTTCATAAGAAGAAATAATGCTGAAAACGTTGCTGACCCTGTTGCTGTTATCGCTGACCCAACCGCTGTGGGCGGCAGAGTACAATCTGTATTTGCTGCGCCATGCCGAGAAACAGGATGATGGCAGCAAGGATCCATCCCTGACCGATGACGGAAGACAACAGGGCCTGCGATTGGCCAGGTTGCTACAGCATGGTGATATTCAGCGCATTTACAGTACCGACTACCGTCGTACCCGTGAAACGGTGGCGGCCTTGTCTGAACTGACAGGTATAGACGTGCAGGTTTATGATCCGTCCGACCTGAATACCTTTGCCAGAGCGCTGCAACAGCGTGGAGAAAATGCTGTTATCGTCGGCCACAGCAATACCACACCACAGTTGATCGGGATTTTGGGAGGCGAAGCCAAGGCCATGAGCGAGTCTGACTATGGCGACCTGTACCAGTTGCAAATCCACCAGAGTAATGTCATTACAGTGCACCTTTCGCTGTGATTTAATCTATGCCTTTAAGCTTAAAAGGCGGATAAACCACGAAAGACACTAACTAAAGCCTTGTTCGTTACTTCACGGTGCTGCTGACTTCGCCATCCACAAAGCGGGTGGTGAGTTTGTCTCCGGTCTTCAGCGCCTTGGCCGTTTTAATCACCTGATCGTCTTTTAAACTGATGCTGTAACCCCGGCTTAATGTTGCCAGCGGGCTGACGGTATTGAGTAAGTGACTGTTGTTGGCCAGATCCTGGTGTTTGTCCCGTAACAGTTTACGTAACTGGCTCTGCAGGCCATGGGACTGAAACTGTAATTGTTGTTGCATCGCCTGAAGTTTCTGCTGCGGTGACTGGTGCTGTAATCTTGACTGTAGCGCCGTCATCCGCTGCCGGGCCTGATTGAGCTGGCCGGCCAGAGCGTGATTCAGTTCGCTGTGCAATCTGTCCAGATGCTGGCTCTGCTGTTGCAATCTGACTCTTGGGTGAGTGCGCTGCAGTTGCTCTAATGCCAGTTGCTGGCGACCATGCAAATGCTGTAATTGACCTGCCATGGCACGGTGCAGTCGTCTGATGGTTTGTAGCAGGGCGCTTTCCAGCTCTTGTCGGTCCTGGCTGACCAGTTCGGCGGCGGCTGAAGGCGTGGGTGCGCGCAGATCGGCGACAAAATCGGCGATACTGATATCCACTTCATGGCCGACGGCACTGATCACCGGCAAGGATGATGCAAAATTGCCCGGGCCAGGTTTTCATCATTAAAGCACCAGAGATCTTCCAGTGAACCACCACCGCGGCCGAGAATGATCACATCCACTTCGTTGCGCTGGTTGGCAATCTGCAGTGCACTGATCAGTTGCGAGGCAGCAGTGTCGCCCTGTACCTGAGAGGGGTAAATAATCACTTCAATGGCCGGGTTACGGCGTTTCAGCACCGTCAGAATGTCATGCAGGGCAGCGCCGGTGGCCGAGGTGATCACACCCACCTTAACAATGGGATGAGGAATGGTTTTTTTGTGTTGCTGGTCGAACAAACCTTCAGCGGCCAGACGCTGCTTTAACTGCTCAAACTGTTGTTTCAGCAGTCCCTCTCCCTCAGGCTCCATATGTTCGGCAATCAGCTGGTAATCTCCCCGTGGCTCGTAAAGGCTAAGGGTCGCTCTGACCAGCACCCGATCCCCTTCCTTAGGTCGCAGCGTTACCCTTCGGTTTGCATTGCGGAACATGGCGGTACGCACCTGAGCGCGATCATCCTTAAGGGTGAAATACCAATGGCCGGAGCCGGCGGCAACAAAGTTAGAAATTTCGGCCCTGACCCATACCTGACCTATTTCACTTTCCAGCACCATACGGGCCTGACGGTTAAGGCGGCTGACGGTATAGATGGTGTCATTGGTGGCGTGCATCATGCCGGGGTCATTGAGTTGATTGCGCAGGTTTGTGAGCATAAAGCCTTACTGCGGCAAAGCCAAGTCACAAGGGAATTCAGTCTGTAATAGCTTTTTACATTTTCCCTGTAGCGAATCACTTCAGTGTATTGGTATTGCCTATATAACAGGGATAGACTGAGCGACGTTAAACCTGAACTCGACAGTTGACACAAGGTCGATAGCACATCTCCTTGATTTGTCTGGCTATATGAAAAAATGCCTCATTACCAATAAGGTAACCACGAATTTTTTCATTACGCCATCCAAATCAGACAGATGCACTCTCGTCTCGCGCGCAACTGCAGAACCCAGGTTAAAACCTCCCTATGCTTAAACGGAGAAAAATTAGAAATGAAAAGCATACTGATGCTGTGTCTGGTGCTGTTGCTGGCAACACCTGCTGCCAAGGCCACCGAAGCCAAAGACATACAGCAATTTACCCTCGAAAACGGCATGCAGATTCTGGTACTGGAAGATGATTCTATCCCTAATGCCAATATGTATCTGTTCTGGAAAGTCGGCTCCCGTAATGAATACCCCGGTATCACCGGCTTGTCGCACTTCTTTGAGCATATGATGTTTAACGGTTCAGAAAAATACGGTCCGAAAATGTTTGACCGCACCATGGAGGCGGCGGGCGGCGCGAACAATGCCTACACCACTGAGAACCTGACCGTCTATACCGACTGGTTTCCGGCCGATGCTCTGGAACTGATTTTCGACCTGGAAGCGGATCGTATCGCCAATCTGGATATTAATGCCGAGGTAGTGGAGAGTGAGCGGGGCGTAGTTGCTTCAGAGCGCAGTACCGGGCTGGAGAACTCCAACTTCCGTACTCTGCATGAGGAAGTTAAAGGTGTGGCCTTTCGCGCCCATCCATACAGCTGGCCGGTGATTGGTCATGATTCTGATATTGCCAACTGGACCCTGGAGGATTTACGTCAGTACCATAAGACCTACTATGCACCGAACAATGCGGTAGTGGTGATTGCCGGTGCAGTGAAATTTGATGAAGTGAAAAAGCTGGCCAGGGCCTATTTTGAGCCGATCCCTGCGCAGCCAGAGCCTCGTAATATTCATACCAAAGAGCCTGAGCAGAAAGGCGAGCGGCGCACCTATGTGCATAAGGAATCAGTAACCAGCCCCAATCTGATGATGGCCTTTCATATTCCCCCAACCGGCCATCAAGATTACTACGCGCTGCAGATGCTGGGTGAAATTCTGGCCAAAGGCAACAGCTCAAGACTCAAACAAGCGCTTGTATTTGAGCAGAAGCTGGCCACCAATGTGATGAGCTATATTCCTGAGTCTTTCGATGCCAACCTGTTTTACCTCTATGCCATCGCCACGCCGGGAACCTCTGCAGAGGCACTGGAACAGGGGCTTGTGGAGCAAATCAAACTGGTTATTGAGCAGGGCGTCAGCGAACAGGAGCTTCAGAAGGTTAAGAACAGCCAACTGGTCAGTTTCTACCGGGAAATGCAGACCATTAACGGCAAGGCCAACACCATAGGGACGTATCAGGTTTATTTCGGTGATTACAGAGAACTGTTTGATTTACCGGCCGAGCTTGAAAAAGTCAGCGCCGCTGATATTCAGCGGGTGGCGAAAACCTACCTGCGCAAAGCCAACAGCACTGTCGGTATTCTGGATAATAAGGAAGATTCTTATGCACAAGATCGTTAATTCCCTGCTGGCGCTGTTGGCCCTTACCACATTCAGCCTGTCGGCGGCAGAATTCAAACTGCCTGCCTATGAGAAACTGGTGCTGGAAAATGGCCTGACCCTGTACCTGATGGAACAAAAAGAGGTACCCCTAATTGACGCCATTGTTACCGTCAAAGCCGGTGCCGTTCAGGATGAAAAGGCCGGTCAGGCGGAGATGACCGCCAATGCACTGTTACTCGGAAGTGGTGAATTGAGTCGTGCTGAATTTGAACAACATCTGGATTTTGTCGGTGCCAATATCAACGCCGGTGGTGGTATGGAAGCCAGCCAGGTGGCTGCGTCTTTTGCCAGCAAAGACGAGGACAAGGTCCTGAAGATGCTCGCCGATGCCCTGCTGCATCCCGTTTTTGATGAGCAGGAAATCAGGGCCTACCAACAGCGGCACCTTGCGGCTCTGCAGCAGGCGCAGGAAAGCCCTAAGGCGGTAATCGGTAATTACTTTAATGCCCTGTTATTTGCAGAGCATCCCTATGCTACAGAGCAGAGCGGAAATATTGCCAGTGTGAAAACCATGCAGGTCACAGACTTAAAAGGTTTTTACGACAAATGGTATCGCCCCGATAACACTGCCATCAGCATAGTGGGGGATTTTGACAGCGACAAGATGATCAGCAAAATCAAGGCCTTGTTTGGCCAGTGGCAGGGTCAGACAGAAGACTTTGTGCTGCCTTTGGCAGAGGTGAAGGCCGATAAAGCCAGAGTGCTGCTGGTGGATAAACCCGATGCCCGGGAAAGCACTTATATCATCGGCGGCCCCGGTATTGCCCGCAGCAATCCTGATTATGTGGCACTGCAGGTGATCAATACCATACTCGGCGGGCGTTTTACCTCCTGGCTGAATGATGAGTTGCGGGTGAATACCGGCCTGACCTACGGCGCCAGAAGCAGTTTCCAGCCCTATCAGAAAGGCGGCAGCTTTAGTATTTACACCTTTACTCAGACCGATAAAACCAAAGAGGCCATCGACCTGACCCTGAAAACCTATGCCAGACTCTGGCAGCAGGGGATCGATAAAGAAACCCTGGACTCAGCCAAGGCTTATGTAAAAGGGCAGTTTCCGCCCAAGTATGAAACGTCCGGTGAGCTGGCCGGTTTGCTCAGCGGCATGTTTATCTATGGCTATGATGAGGCCTTTATTAATGATTTCAGTGATAATGTGAATGCGCTGGACGTCGATAAGGCCAAATCTCTGGTCGGGCAGTATTTCCCACAACAGCACCTGCAAATGGTGGTGGTCGGCAATGCCGAAGCCCTCAGGCCAGTAGTGAGTGAATACGGTGAGCTGATTGAAACGAAGATCGATACACAGCAGATTAGTCTATAGCCATGCATTTTTCCCGCAATCCGCTTCGCTTCTTGACTGGCTACATTAATGACGTAGCCAGCGCAATCCGGGACTGTACAAACATCTTCACCACAGAGCCACAGAGGGCACAGAGAAGTAAAAGGGGCCTGGCGGTTAATCCCTCTGCGTCTTTGCTGCTTGGCGAGATCAACAAGAAATTCTGAAGATCACGCAGAGGCGCAAAGGTCGCAGAGTAGTCGGGGATATTAAACCTTTAGAACCTCTGTGTTCTCTGTGGTTATTCTTGTCTTTATTAAAGGTGCTTAATACGCCGGCATCAGAAACACCTCACGTACACAGTTGCGTGGGTTGGCATTGATGGCATACAGCACGGCATCGGCCACATCCTGCGGATCCAGCTTGTCTGGCTTGGGTTCGTCAAAGAATGGTGTATTCACCATGCCCGGTGCGATGGTGGTCAGGCGGCCCTGCCATTCCTTCATCTCTTCAGCCAGATTACTGGCAAAGCCATGCACAAACCACTTAGTGGCGCCGTAGACTGAGCCTTTAAGGGTGATACGCCCGGCGGCAGATCCGGTCATAATAAAATGCCCGGTGGTTTTGCGTAAATGCGGCAGAGTCAGTCTGGCGGTATAGAGCAGGGCATTGATATTCAGGCTGATCATCTTATCCCATTCCTGTGGATCACCCTCTTCTGTACCGGGAGTGGAAACGCCGGTACCGGCATTGGCAAAAGCCACATCCAGACGTCCGAATTTCTCCAGCCCGGCTTTCACCACATTTTCCAGCGCCGCAAAATCGGTCACATCGGCGGCCAGACCTAAGGCATTGGATTCACCAAATTCCGCCACCAGTTTATCCAGTAATTCACCCCGGCGGGCGGTGAGAATCAGTTTATGTCCTTCAGATGCCGCTTGGCGGGCAGTGGCTTCGCCGATACCGCTGGAGGCACCGGTAATCAATATCACTTTAGACATGTTTGGCTCCTGTAAAAAATTCCTTTAAAGGGTGGCATAAGTCTGATGACAGATAAATGCAATAACCACTCAAAAAATCTGAACATTGGCTATCGGCAAATCTGATCCCCTTGAAAATATTCAGATTGCCATCAGGTAATATATTAAGAGGCAATAAGTAGCCGTAGCAAAGCCTTCGCAGGTCGCGCACCTGCGTTACAAAAAGAGCGTGCAAATACATTGAGCAAAGGAGGATGTATGAGATTTATGAAATCTTTACTATCTGTAGCACTTGCGTCAGCCGTAGTTGCACCGGCCATGGCCAAAAACCCTTATGCCCGTCCGGACGGCAGCTGGATAAGTCTTAACGGTACCGTGGTTGAATCAGACGCCGATGGTTTTATTCTCGATTACGGTGAGGGCATTGTCACTGTTGAGATGGACGACTGGGACTGGTACGGCGATGCCTATCCGATTCTTGGCGGCGATCAGGTCAAAGTTAATGGACGGGTTGATGATGATCTCTACGAGACCACCTCGATCGAGGCTAACAGTGTGTACGTTAAGGATCTGAATACCTATTTCTATGCCAATGACGCCGATGAAGAGGCATTACTGGCACCGGATATGACAACAGTGTATATCGACAATGATTTACGTCTGACGGGTACAGTAACCAAAGTCGATGGACGCGAATTTACTATCGATACAGGCCGTCGCGAAGTTACTGTTGATACCTCGCAGATGCTGTACAACCCGATGGATGACAAAGGGTTCCAGCAAATCGATAAAGGCGAATTTGTCTCGGTAACCGGGGATTTCGATATCGGTATTTTTGAGAGTAATGAACTTGTCGCCGAGAGTATTACCACTTTGTATCGGGACAAGACGAAAAACGCCGATTCATAAAGTAAATCGCTATGCGTTCAAGGCCAGCAATATGCTGGCCTTTTATTTGGC
Source organism: Lacimicrobium alkaliphilum (assembly GCF_001466725.1). NCBI lineage: Bacteria > Pseudomonadati > Pseudomonadota > Gammaproteobacteria > Alteromonadales > Alteromonadaceae > Lacimicrobium > Lacimicrobium alkaliphilum. The sequence goes on along the minus strand of NZ_CP013650.1, from coordinate 3,179,823 downwards.
CGCTTAGATCTGCCGGTTATTTTGAGGGCTAAACAATGATTCTGGAAGCTGGAGCAAGAAATTGAGCAGGTGTCTTTTGTGCAGTGCCGCTTAACATCAGTTAAACGGTACTGCACTGCTGACATTAACATTAAAGGGTGCTGAACACTTGCTTCAGTGCCAGTTTGGCTTGATTTCTTGGCAGACAGGCCCGCATTGCGTCTTTAACGAACTGCGCTCTGTGCGCTTCCACAGCGTCGGTGATAATTTCTTTGTCACCGCGCAGGATGCGGGTGCTGCAGTTGATACTATCAGAGCCGTTTTCTGTGTAATGCACTTCTACCTTATCCGTGACCCGGACCAGCATCTGATAAGGGTAATCCTGATCGGTCAGAAAGGTATTTTCGTTGACTTCCTGCGCCGAAGTCAGCGGTGCAGGCAAAGTCAGTAGTAGTAACAAAATGACATAGTATGCGCTTTTCATAGAAACATCCTTTGGTGGTTAGGAGTTTCAAATGTAGAGCGATGGCGTTAATCAGTAAAACTAAAAGTTCTTAGGTGTGAGTTAAGTAAAACTTAATAGTTATATTTTAAGATGTTCCAGGGCTTCCCTGATATGAGCTTGCGATTCATTCACAGATTCTGGTGCATCTGCCTTCATATCCCTGGGATCCAGCACCTGCAGAATAAAGTCCTTCAATACCAGGGTTACCTCGTTGGCCGATGAACTTAACATCAGGCTGGTTTGCGCGTAGCCAATTTCAGGTAAACGATTTGTGTGCCCGAGTTTCTTCAGTGGTGGCTTAACCAGACTCTCGGGCACAGCCGCAACAGCGAGATCTGCCATCACCGCAGCCAACTGGCCGGTACAGTTTTCACTGGAATAAGCGATGCGATATTCGATGCCGGCCTCATCCAGGGCCTCAAGGGCTAGTGTCCGCCAGGGGCAGCCGTGCTCAGCCAGCGCCAGCGGTAAAGGAGACTGATTTATCGCATCACTGTTCTTGCTCACGGCCCATACCAGTTTCTCCAGGCGCACGGTCTTGAGTATCGTATCCGGTGTAACATGCAGGTTATGGGATATCAGGGCTAAATCAATTTCGCCATTCTCAAAACGCTGTTTGATCTCAATACTCTTACCCAGCACCACATCCACCTGCACCGATGGATGTGATTTGGCAAATTGCGAGAGGATAGCGGGCAGCTCATTGCTACCAAACTGTTCCGGCATCCCCAGAGTCACTTTGCCGTTTAGCCTGGGGCACAGAAACTGGCCTACCAGCTCTTCATTGAGCTTAAGCAACTGTCTGCTGTATCTGAGTAATATCTCGCCCTCGGGAGTCAGCGCAATAGAGCGAGATTTTCGCTCCAGCAGGTTGCGCTGTAGCACCTCTTCTAACTTTTTTACCTGCATGCTGATAGCGGCAGGGGTGCGAAATACTACTCGTGCGGCTTTGGTCATGCTGCCGGATTCAGCAATGGCTACGAAGGTCCTGAGCATATCAAGATCCAGGATGGGCATGACTGCGCTGCGGCAGGTTTGTGCTGAGGGCGTTATGGTGCTCATGGTGCTGGCCTGTTGTGAACAGTGAACATATTTAACGGGTACTACCTTAGCATTAAGAAAACCTTAACTCCACAACGTATACTATCAACAACCCTTAACCGTCTTCCCGGACGACGGTTGGTACCTCTAATTAAAAGCGAAAGGTAATCGCAATCCGGTTCCAGCTATTAATTTCTATGATACAGGCGATTAAATTCACCAGTTCCTGCTCACTAAAGACGGCGGTAACTTCTGCATAAACCCCGTCCGGTAACTGCTGGTCGCCGATATGGGTAATAGTCTCCGCCAATAGCAGCGCCATCTTTTCCTGCTGGTCAAAACAGTGGGCTTCGCGCCATGCCGACAGCACATCCAGCCGCGCCTGATCTTCACCGTCCCGCCGCGCTTCCTGCGAGTGCATGGTGAGACAGAATGCGCAGCCATTGATTTGTGATACCCGTATTCTGATTAAGTGGGTGAGTGATTTTGGTAAGGATGAGGTCGCCGCTTCTCCCAGCCTGATCAGCGATTGTGACAGAGCAGGCTGTATTTTATAGACCTGTTCACGGGTGAGTCGTCTAACCTTAGCGTTCATTATTAGCTCCTGTCTATATCATCGGAGCCATAACACTACCCGGATTATTTTAGTTGCTATTGTAAAATTGCGACAACTTGCGTCGACGGTATTGGCCCGGGCTGTTGCCCGTAGCACCTGTAAACTGGCGGATAAAATGAGCCTGATCATAAAAGCCATATTGCAGGGCAATATCCGATAACGGCAACTGAGGTTGTCTGACTAGCAGATTACGAATGGCTTTGTGGCGGTGCAGGTTATACAACTGACCGGGTGAAAAACCGGTTTCAACACGAAATGCCCGCTCCAGCTTTCGCCTGGCAATGCCTTTTGTCTGCAGTTGCGCGCGGATCTCCTGCGGTGCCGCGGGCAGGGCCCCGAGCCATTGTTGTATCAGTCCCGCTCGCGTATTGTGAGTTTGCATGCGCAACGTCAGAAAGCCTTCTATTCGCTGAAGTCTTTGTGAAGGCTCACGAACATTCGCTAATTGTTCACATAATCCATTAATACCGGCCTTCATCAGCAGCGCATCTGCATCAGCACCGGCCAGCTCGGCGGCGCTTAAGCCAAAAAGCGCATAGGCACCACCGGGCTTAAACCGCACCGCCGCGCAATCAAGAGGACCATCAAAGCACTTTTGCTGCCTGGTGTGTTGCAGGTTAAAGGAAACCTTAACACCATGCTGATGGGAAAAATCAAACTGTAGGGTTGCGCCACCGTCAGGATACAGATTACGGCAGCGGCCTGTGGGCTCAGGCGCTGGCCGCTGCATAGAGTAATACAGGTCAACCCAGGGACGCAGATAAGCAACCGGCTGCCTGAGCCTGAAATTAAGGGCATCTGCAGCTTCAATATTCATTGCGGATGTTGAATGCATGGTGTTCATTTCGTTATTACCCGGCGGCTATTCTACCGTGTTCAGTACTGGCTCTTAAACCCTCTTAATCGCAGTGCATTGGTCAGCACAAACACACTGGACAGGGCCATGGCCCCTGCCGCCAGCATGGGTGAGAGTAATATACCAAACCACGGAAACAACAGGCCTGTGGCCACCGGAATTAAGACGGCGTTGTAGGCAAAAGCCCAGAACAGATTCTGGCGGATATTACGCAGGGTGGCACGGCTGATGGCAAAAGCATTGACCACGCCGCGCAGATCATCGCGCATCAGCACCACATCGGCTGACTCAATGGCCACATCGGTACCTGTGCCAACGGCAATGCCCACATCGGCCTCTGCCAGGGCAGGGGCATCATTAATGCCATCGCCCACAAAGGCCAGCTGGCCATATCTCTGGCGCAGTTGTTTAACCGCTTCGACTTTGCCGTCTGGCATCACCTCGGCCATCACATCATCAATCCCCAGTTTCCTGGCAATAGCCTCGGCAGTACGGCAGTTATCACCTGTTACCATGGCCACTTTAAGCCCTAAGTGATGAAATGCCTTTACCGCCTCAACAGAGCCTTCACGAAGGGTATCTGCCACCGCGATCACGGCCACGGTTTTGCCATCAAGGGCTACATACAGCGGTGTTTTACCCTCACCGGCAAGTTTTGTGGCGGAGTCTTCAAATGTTCCAAGTTCATAACCCAGTTTTTGCAGGTAGCGATCCGCGCCGATTTCCAGGCGATGGCCTTGTGTTTGTGCCTGCACGCCCATGCCCGCATGGGTGTTAAAATCGCTGATTGGTGGCAATGACAGTTCCCGCTTTTTTGCGGCTCTGACAATGGCTTCGGCGATAGGATGCTCTGAGTTATCTTCAATCGCGGCCACCATCGCCAGCAAGGTGTTTTCGTCCATGCCTTGGGCCACCTCGAAATCGGTCATTTCCGGTTTGCCTTTAGTCAGGGTGCCGGTTTTATCCAGCGCGATAACCGAGGCACTGCGCAGCGTTTGCAGGGCCTCGCCTTTGCGGAACAGCACGCCGTTTTCGGCTGCCCGCCCGGTTCCCACCATAATTGAAACCGGCGTTGCCAGGCCCATGGCACAGGGGCAGGCAATAATCAGCACCGCAACGGCATTAACCAAAGCAAAGGTCAGTGCCGGATCCGGCCCCAGCCATAACCACAGGGCAAAGGTCAGCAGGGCCGTTAACATCACCACTGGCACAAACACCGAGGTGACTTTGTCAACCAATGCCTGTACCGGCAAGCGGGTGCCCTGAGCCTGTTCCACCATACGGATAATCTGTGCCAGTACACTGTCGGCGCCGACTTTGGTGGCGGTGAGGGTCAGTACCGAATTTTTGTTGACGGTGCCGCCCACCACCTGATCACCGGGGTGTTTTTCCACCGGCACCGGCTCACCGGTGAGCATAGACTCATCCACCCAGGAACTGCCCTCGTTAACATCGCCATCGACCGGAATACGCTCACCGGGCCTGACAATGACCTGATCATCTTTGACCAGCTCTTCCAGGGCTATATCCTTAACCTCGCCGTTACGTTTAACCCGGGCGGTTTTTGCCTGCATGCCGATTAAGCGTTTAATGGCATCGCCGGTGCGCCCCTTGGCCCGGGCTTCAAGGTAACGGCCGAGCAGGATCAGGGTTACGATCACCGCCGCCGCCTCAAAATACACGTGCCGGGTTCCTGCGGGTAATAACTGTGGCAAAAACAGCGCCACCGATGAAAACAGCCAGGCGGCTGAGGTACCCAGCGCCACCAGTGAGTTCATATCCGGCGAGCCTTTGATCAGAGCCGGAAAACCGATACGGAAAAAACGGCGGCCGGGCAGGGCAAGCACTGCGGTGGTTAAAATAAACTGAATTGTCCAGTTGGTGCCCTGGCCAAGGCTCTCCATCAGCCAGTGACCAAAGGGCGCAATAAGATGGCCGCCCATCTCCATAATAAATACCGGCAGGGTCAATAATGCCGCCAGCCACAGAGAACGTTTCAGGCTTTGCTGTTCCTGTTGTTTATGATCTGTGCCGGCGGTCGCATCGCTGCCATGAACTTTGGCGTCGTAACCGGCTTCGCGCACTGCACTGATCAGTTGCTGCGCCGTTGTTTCACCTTCGAGTATTTCAATGCGGGCCTGTTCGGAAGCGAGATTAACGCGGGCACTGATAACACCACCGAGCTGTTGCAGTGCTGTTTCCACCTTGGCGACACAGGAGGCGCAATTCATGCCAAACAGATCCAGCGTCATCATCTCTGTGCGCGCCGGGTAACCGGCATTTTGTAAGGCTTGCAGCACCTCAGACAGCCCGGTATCGGCATCGGCTGTGACACTGGCACTTTCACTGGCCAGGTTGACGGTGGCGCTGTGCACCCCCGGCGTGTCTGTCAGCGCTTTTTCGGCCCGCTTTACGCACGAGGCGCAGCTTAAGCCGCTGAGTTGCAGGTGTAGCTCTTTGTTTGCCTGGTGGTGATTGGCGGTCATGAGGTTTCCCCTGGTTTCAATACCCGAAGCCCAGTATCGTCCTTACCATAGTGTCAGGGTCAAGGGCTATTTTATGGGATTTTCCAGCGTGCTGAGAATGGCACAGGCTGGATCATCATTGCCCTTACAGGCATGGATCATCGACTCTAATGTTGTTTTCATCGACTTCAGTTCACGTAGCTTCTGATTGACCTCAGCCAGATGCGCCTCGGCCATTTCCTTGACATCACGGCTTGAGCGCTGCGGGTTGTGCCACAGCTGCAATAACCCGGCAATCTGAGGAATGGAGAAATCCAGCCGCCGTGCCTGGCGAATAAAACATAACACCTGAATATTATGTTCACTGTATAAGCGGTATCCGGCTTCACTGCGACCAGCCGGTGTAAATAACCCCTGCGCTTCATAGTGGCGGATCATTTTATTGCTAAGCCCGGTACGCTGCGCCGCTTCACCAATATTCATCAGACACCTTATCAGACAATGTTCAGTTTCAATCTGTGAAGGCAATAGTAGATGAAATCCATTTCTAACTCTAAATAACAATATCTGGTGTTGCGATGCCGGTGTTCTGACTGCTTCAGTGAACCAGGCGCAGGGTCAGTGACTGAACTTAAAACCAGGCCGGGGCATCAGGGTTCTGATTAACCAGTACAGCATAAACAAAATCACCAGTGGTGCCGGAATCCCTAACACTCCCGATTCGCGCAGAAAGTCAGGGAAGGCTTGAGCCCCGGGCCCTTCAAATAATGAACCCACAGCGATGAAATAAGATACCGACATGCGCCAGATATGCCGGGCAATGCGCTGCTTACCGGCAACATTGCCGCGGATCAGTAAGCTGATATCCATCAGGGCCGCAAAAGCGGCGATGCCGCCAATGATAAAATAGGCATCATAGGTATAACCGTGGTAGGCACCTTCGGCACTGTTCATGGCCTCAACACCTATGCCAAGGCAGATGCTGGCGATAGTGAGAATAAACACACAGCTGATGATTTCAAAAGGGTCACGGCCCAGCTGTTTTTTATTTGCGGCGTGCCAGGCGGTCATAACCAGATAGGCGGTCAGGCCCGCCGCAAACACATTGATAGCCTGTGGCAATAGCAGGGCGGCCAGCCCACCGGCGGCAGCCATTATCAACATTGTCAGGACATAGAGTTTACCGGCCCGGATGTGCCAGGCCTGGCCTTTAGGGGCAACCAGGGCCATAAAACCCGCCAGTACGGCCAGGGTGCCAAAAATAACGTGAACCCACATAATGAGAGACATGATGCTTGCTTCCTTTGATTTGTGCTGAGGTGCCGGTGTAATCTGCATGAATCCGCGAGGGTTGTCGTCCTGGCGTGACGGCGAAGACAGGTATTGACTGTCTCTGTGAGCAGGCGGACAGGTATCTGGCGCTGTCGTGGATGGGTTTTGGCTATATGATGAGTATGCAAAATGGGTAATGACTAAACATGGAAAATACAGCAAGCAACCTGGTGTTCGACATCACCCTGGCAACCGCAGGACAGATTTTACTGGCGGTGACGCTGATTTTTTCACGCTCCTCATCGCCGGTATCGCATAAGTTTCTTGCGGCCGTACTGCTGACGTTACTGGTATTAATAGCCCGCCCCGTTGTCGATGTTTATGCTCCGGCTGGCCGGGTGCTGTCATTGTTGCTGATGTTACCGGCCCTGCTTAGCTTAGGGCCATTACTGTGGTTTTATATCGCCTCACTGACCAGCGAAAAGCCCTGGCAGTGGCAGAACAAAAATTTCAGGCATTTTGCGCTGGCGATAATCGGCGCAGTTTGTGCGCTGCTTACCGGCTTGCTGCCCGATGAAATCAAAATCCCTCTGCTGACAAACGGCACAGGCGACATGAGCGGATATGTTGGTGCGCTGATGATTGCGGTATTCACGTTGGTAATGGGCTGGATTGCGCAATCTGGCTACTATCTGGTACGAATTGTTAAAAGACTGAAACGTTATCGTCAAACCCTGAAACAACAGTTTGCCAATAACGAAAACCGCGAACTGCACTGGATCACCCTGTTGATGGGGGGCTTGGGCGTTGCCTGGGTGCTGGCTGCGCTGTCGGTGATCACTGACAACCTTTACCTTGATGCTGTGCTCAGCCGCGAGGGTGGGGCGTGGATGGTATGGGCACTGGTTTGGTTATTATCGGCCTGGGGCTTGTGGCAGCGTCCGGGCTTTGAAGGCCACTATCTGGCGCCGCAGGAGGTTATTACGCCAGTTTTGGCAACAGAAAATGCTGCTAAATATCAGCGTTCCTCCCTGGGCGACGAACAGTCAAAACGCATTGCTGACAAGCTGGAAAACGCCATGCGCGACGACAAGCTGTATCTTGACTCTGACATTTCTCTGACCAGGCTGGCAAAGCATATTGGCGTGACGCCCAATTACCTGTCACAGACACTGAACGAAACACTTGGCCAGACTTTTTTCGATTATATCAACCGCTGGCGTATTGATGCCGCCAAACCCCTGATTCTGGCCAATCAGCAATCGGTATTGGATGTGGCACTAAGTGTTGGTTTTAACGCCCGCTCGTCATTCTATAAAGCATTTAAGCTGCATACCGGCATGACGCCGGGAGAATACCGGGATCATAAACCCGATGAACGGATTGTCTGAAATACTACCTGCTGAATACAGCGATATCTCGTTTCGGCACCATTACTTTGCATTCAGCCCGTCAACATATTGCAGATTTGGAAGACCATTTTCAAAGCCCCTGAAACCTTCACTATGTAGCCATTCCAGCGCGTCTTCCCGCGAATCACATATTCTGAGTTGCTGGTGCTGTTTAGCAAACTCGTCAAACCTTGATAAAAATACTTTGTAGTGCGCTGACTCGGGATTATCCACTCTGGCGAGCGTGGTATGGCCTTTCTGGTGCCACTCATTAACCGCCTCTGACCAGACCTCAGCGCTGTCTGGCGTTATGCCTTCCACCTGGCTGGTATCAGCAATAATGGCAAACTCCTGATTGGATATAGAGTTTACATACTTAGAAATCAGTTTTGTTGCGCTTTGCGATGCCTCCACATTCCATGCGCCTTGGGCGACAAATACGATAATCTCTCTGTCATGTTCGACGGCATAGATTCCATGCCCCATAAACATACTAATAACACCCCGTCGCATCATTTTGATTGTTGGAAAGTGTAGCACCCGCGGCAGAAAAATGATTTTCGGGCCAGATGACTTTTACCCAGAACACGAGAATGTGTTCTGGGTTGTCAGCGAAGACTGCGCTCAATCCTGCCGTTAATGCCGCCCGATAGCCTGGAGGGAATAACCAGACTCCAGGGTCTGTGTAGCAGCGCTAAATGGTCGTTTTGTACTGCACCGGCACGCTTTTTGGCGGTAGTGGAACGTAATCAGATAAGCTATTATTCTGGCAACGATTTTTAATGGTTCTCGCAGTTGGAACGAAGAGATCAGAACAGACAACTCCATCCTCAGGAGCAATTAGGCAGGCGACTGGTGTTACGGATCACCTTTTGGGCCTTATTGGTTCTTGTTGTTGCCTCCACTATTACCTTTTTCTCAACTTACCCGCGCTCTCAGGAGCAGATTGTCACGTCATTGAAACAAGATATTCAGATGGCACTGGTACCGACGGAGATGTTGTTTGCTCAGGTTGCTGACAATGCCGACATTCTGGCCCAGTCCTTTCTCCGCCAGTATCGTCTTCAGCAAGACCATGCACCTGGCAGTAGCGCACTATTTGACAACTGGTTTGAGCAGACTTCTGAGGGCGTCAAACGGCTGAAGCAGCAATACTTTGACGGTGTTACCGAAAATCAGCGCTCGATAAAAGGCGTGTCGGCCTTTGTCGGTAAATCAGATGAGCCGCTGGATGATGAACGCAAAGCCCGTATTGTTGCCGCCACCTTGACTCTGAATGAACTGGGGCCGGCCTGGTCAAAAGTGGTCAGCAACAGTCATTTGTCGATGCCGGAAAATGCACTGATTATGTATTCAGAGGACAGTCCCTGGGGGCGCATTGCGGACGAAAACCTGATCATGACCGATTACAGTGTTCTGCGCTCCAGCCTGCAGTCGCAGAACCCCGAACGGGAGCCAAACTGGACTGGCCTTTACTATGATTCCTCCGCCGATGTCTGGACCATCACTTATCAACAACCCATAGATCTTAACGGCAGACATCTGGCGAATGCCAGTTTCGATGTGGAACTGGATAAGTTACTGACTGATTTGCAAACAGGAAGGCATGCAGGCACAAACCACATGCTCCTGAACGATCAGGGGGATTTAATCGCCGCATCAAACATCAGTGAAAACCTCAAAAAGCAGCCTTTACTTAGCCATGATAATTATGATGAACCTTTGTATCAGTCGGTTTATGCCCTGATTAAGGCGCAGCCTGATGTAAATTCCGTACAGGTATTTGAGGATACAGTTCCGGACCATCTGGTGATTTTACAACAGGTACCCCGGCTGGATTGGTGGTATGTGGCACTCTATCCCCACGATCTTATTCGTGAACAAGCCAGTGTTCAGCCATTGCGGTTAAGCATCACCGGATTATTGATGTTGGGGCTGTTGTTACTGGTTGTACATTGGCAGGTCAACCGGGAAGTTTCTCAGCCTCTGCGCAGGCTCGCCTCGGTTGCCGGGTTAATGGATGCTAAAAACTATCAGGATGTGATTACCAGCCGCGACAAACAGTGGCGGTTTAAGGGCGAAGTAAAACTGGCGCTGGATGCGTTCAGAACCATGGCGAGACGGTTTGTGCGGGCACAGCAAAGTCTGGAAAAACAGGTTAGCGAGAGAACCGCAGAACTCGCCGAAGCCAATAAGCGCCTTCAGCATCTGGCTCATATTGACGGCCTCACCGGGCTGATGAACCGGCGCTCTTTTGATCGGGATCTGCAAACAATTTTGTCTGAAAAGAGCCCATACATTCTCGCTCTTGCCGATATTGATGCGTTTAAGCTGTTCAATGATCATTATGGGCACGAGGCCGGGGATCGGGTATTGCAACAAGTCAGTCAGTGCTTGCTCTCTCTGGATGGCGTTCTGGCCTATCGTTACGGCGGCGAAGAATTTGCTTTACTGATACCCAAAGCCCTGGTCAACGCGAATGCCTCATTCTTAACGGAGGTGGTGGCAAAGGTCGCTGCACTACAAATTCCCCATGAATTTAACAGCCGTAAGGCGGATGTTGTCAGCATCAGTATGGGGGCAGTGACGGTCACGCCGGACCGAGCCCCGGCAGAGATTATTAATCAGGCTGATGAAAAACTGTATAAGGCTAAAGAGAAGGGCGGAAACTGTGTTGAGAGCAATATCAACAAAGACTCAAGTAGGGCTTTTAGCAGTTATTGAGATCAATACCCTGCTCACCGGAAGAGGTTTTAATTTAAATGCGCCCCTTTTTATTCAAAAATTGTCTCTATGTCGGCTTCACAATAACGTCGCTTGCCACTTTTATTCTGGCGGCTTAGAGCACCGGCTTAAAAAAGCCAGGGCGTCATCGGACAGACGAAAGGCAATGCCGCCAAAATTCCAATCGGCGAATATAATATCATTTTCAAACTGGCTACAGTTGTAGGGATGCTCCCCGCCATTCAATGAAACCACCGGAATAACCCGTTGCAGGCCCAATGGTCTGATCAATGAAGTTGTCAGACTGGCTTTAAGTTGCTTGGCGGAGTGCAGTGTAGGATGCACAAGCTCTATAAGAAGAGGCGTATTGTCGTTACTGTTCTGTAGCCTCTCAACCAATTCAGCAGTTGATGACAGGATAGTAAAATCATGACCGTAGATAAGCTCTGAAGCGCTTTTCGAGGAATCCTGACTGAATTGTGACTGGTAATTTTCGAGAATACGGATTTCAGATTGACGAAGTGGTCTGTCATCGGCTGTGATCACCACCCATTTCTGAGGCGCTATTTTTTCGCCATCAGAGAGAGACCAACAGGTACTGATGATCACCAGTGCAATGCCCGACAAAGCCAACAGAGCGTTACGTTTAGACATATTTGCACTTCGTACTGGTTATTGGTTAGCTGATTAACACTACCAAATTTCCTTGTGGATGTCCGTCAGTCGTTTAAAACAGAAATTATCGAATAAGAGTGATGACCCATTGTGGGTGGGATGGTGTAATTAACCGAGTACGATGAGTGCAGATGCCCCGTTTATAGGGTAGAGCCTAAAAATGGTGGCCCCTCCCAGACTGGAACTGGGGACCTACCGATTATGAGTGTGATTTTGGCGTGTTTTTCAGTGAATTCCGATGAACGTGCATAAACAAAATAGTAAAAATAAAACCATAAATAACAGTGTCTTATAGGTGTTGGTTTTGTTTGTGGTTGTTCTCTTTGCTACATAGAAGCATAATTTTCTTGCTACATATCTGCTACATTTTTCAATCGGAGCGAAAAAATGGCAAAGCGAGAGAAGATCACGATTTCCAGTATTAAGGCCCTTACTGTGCAAGATCAGAGGGTCAACGATACCGAGGTGCCAGGTTTTCATGCCCGCATCAGTCCTGCCGGAAAAATCACCTATTACCTCTTCTATCGCATCAATGGCAAACAGGTAAATTACAAGCTGGGTATCCATGGTGAGGTCACTCCGGCCCAAGCCAGAGATCTGGCAAAAGCCAAAGCCGGGGAGGTGGCCAATGGTATTGATGTACAGGCAGCGAAGAAGCAAGCCAGGAAACAAACCCAGTTAGCCAAGCTAACCAGACTGGGAACTTTTCTGGATGAAAAATACCTGCCCTGGCTGGAAACTCGCAACAGTAAAACTGCCGAACGCACGGTGAAAACCATTAAGGCCGGTTTCCCTGATCTGCTGGGTAAACAGCTTTCAGCAATTAATGCCTGGACCATTGAAAAGTGGCGCAATGAAAAACGAAAAACTGGCGTTAAACCGGCCACCATCAACAGCTATGTGAACCCGTTAAAAGGTGCCATGAGCAGAGCGGTGGAGTGGGGTTTGATTGAAAGTCATGATCTGAACAAGGTCAAGGCCCTCAGAACCGATAACAAAGTGGTGCGGTATCTCGATAAGGTAGAAGAGGCGTCTTTGTTGGATACACTTAGAAAACGAGATGCCAGGATCAAAGCCGAAAGGGAGAACGGCAATCTGTTCCGGCAGCAACGAGGCTACCCGCTGTTACCTGAACTCAGAGATAAGCATTTTGCCGATCACCTGGAACCGATAGTTTTGCTTGCCATGAATACCGGTATGCGAAGAGGGGAGTTATTTTCTCTGCGCTGGGAAAACGTGAATCTGGTGAATGACTACCTGACAGTGATTGCCGATAACGCCAAATCCGGCAAAAGCCGCCATATCCCCTTAAATCACAAAGCCAAGCAGGCCCTAATTCAGTGGCAACAGGATACCCAGGGCACAGGCTATGTCTTTGAAGGGGAACCCGGCAAGCCGATTACGGATATCAAAAAAGGCTGGATAAAGGTACTGACAGAAGCCGAAATAGAGAATTTCCGCTTTCACGACCTGCGCCACCACTTTGCCAGCAAGCTGGTTATGGCCGGAGCCGATCTCAACACAGTGCGGGAGCTGTTGGGCCATGGTAATCTGGAAATGACCCTTCGCTACGCCCACCTTGCACCAGAGCACAAAGCCGCTGCAGTGAATCTAATCGGTTAAGTTTTGCTAATTTTGTCCACCCGAGAGAGGCAAATAGATTGTCTGATTGCCATAGAAGGCGCGACTGCAGACACTAACTGGAGAATTTTATCTTATTTATTAATTTCTTATGTAGGCGAACGAAGCGGTATAGTTTGACCAGTACCAAAGCTTAGTTTAAGGTGGCCCCTTTATTTAATATTGATATTAAAATGGGCCTCAAAGGAATGAAAAAGTTATATATGTTCTCTCTATTGGCATTACTGTCAATTAATAATGCGTTTGGTGCCATCATAATCTCAGGTGACATTGTTGATGGTACTGGAAAGTTCACAATATCCAACTCAATATCATTTGAAGTTATAAAGGACGGACAAATAGATCTGCTTTATATGAAAAACTGGGCCTCTCCTGCGGACTCAAGCCGAGATTTCGCTGCTATTTACTCTGAGGTCAATATTTCGATAAATGGTGTAGATAGCACTTATCAGTTTCAAGCTCTAGCAGACAATCTACTTCAATCTTTCAATGATATTACTCCAGAGATCACCTCTACCTATATCGATACAGTTGATGGCGGTCGGTCCAGGATTCCTGTATTTACTGGCGATATTTTTACAATTTACGCTGGGGTATGGAAGCTTGGACCGCAAGAGAAGTTCAACCCAAGTGTATTTGGGAGTTTTCAAGGAGAAGCATTTCTTGGCGATATGTTTGGTAACCGGCTAACCAAGTTTGTATCACTCGCGACTGTGCCTGAGCCTGGCACTCTTGGTTTATTCGGCCTGGCGTTATATGCAATTTTCAGGTTGAGAAGACTCTAAGATTACTTACAAGGATGTTGAGTTGACAGTTGCTCCATAGCACCAATAACAAGTATGCTAAGTGAATCTTGTTGGAAAGGACCTTTAAAAACTTCATTAATCGCCGTTTCAATATCTGATGCTGATAATTTTAGATTCATAGGCAGGCATACCGGATATCGGTCCATAGCCCAAAGCTGAGTTGTGTTGACTATGCCTTTTCTATAAGCTCTCTCCGCATCTTCGCCCAAGTCGCTTATACGGTTAATTGATTCAGTACCTGCGGCTAAAAAAAGAGCCTGGAAGGCAGGCGTTCTGCCTTCAGGTGTGCTCATCACTTTCATAGTCGCTAACAATCTTGAACCGAATTGCAATGTGTGTGCAACACCTTCGTAGTAAGCTGAAAGTTCAACTTCACTAATATCTGTTACTGTTACCTTTTCTGAGGCATATACAGTAGTTAGAAAAAAGCTTTGTACCGCGATTAACGCTATTTTTATATTATTGCTTTTGAAAGTTAGCAAATTCTTAATCCCTTGCTGGCCAATCTTAAGTAAAAATTACCTTATATTGACGGTGCAATTACCATGCTGTCAAAATTAATTGTAATGGCCTGGTCACCTAACTTTGCTCATACCATTATGTTCAGAACTAAGTGGAATAAGAAAACTGCTTTCCTTAATCTCCTATATTCTCTCAATGCTGACTTCCAACCCACCCTGATACCCTTAGACACTCTATTCTTGACCGTCAGCCTCAAACCTTTCTGTTAGCCAGTTAAATGTTCCGGCCACTTTTCGTCCCACTTCCCATTTCTTGTCGCAGTGCTCACAGGCAACCCAATTTGGAGAACTGTAAACCACTTCTTGCGAGTCACAGTAAGGGCAGATTTTGTCTGTTAGCTCTTTCTTCATACACTAAGTAGATTCTCAAAAGTGTTTCTATATACTGTCATGAACCCACAGGAATGCAATGCTTAAAGCCATGATTAAGAAGGACAACTGCAGATTGTCAGAGTTATAGGGTAGGTTCAGTATTACAATAGAGGGTATCCGCTACTGCCTAGAGCATGAAAAATGGGATTTTGCGCAGTACAGCAATATATTTGCTCGACAGTAGACAGATCATATAAGGGCAACTGGCCGCCTATAGGCGCAACAACACATATCTTTTGTCATGCTCAGTATTAGTCTTTCTTTCTCAGATATGATCGAATACTGTTAGTACGGCTCTTCAGACCGCATGATCAAAATTGTAGCTCAATATTTATGTCAGTCACTCATACGAAAAAAATTATAAAAGACTTTCTAAACAGCTCTAGCCCCGAAATATTGGCTATCAAGGGGCCTTGGGGAAGTGGCAAAACTCACTTGTGGAAGTCCACGATCAAAGAGTCATCTTGTGACCTTGAACACTATGCTTATCTATCGCTGTTTGGACTTCGTAGTATCAAAGAAGTCAGGTATGGTATTTTCCAGAATACAGTTAACAGTAGAAGCGCTGAGTTCGCTTTGGATAGCATAGATTCACAAAAACAGTTATTTAAGAATATTTCAGGTCTATTTAGTTCGACTCTGGGTAAGAGCAGGAAGCTTCTAACCTTGTCCAAGGATGCGAAGGTTCCTTTCATTAAGCTAGATGGTTTAACAGATACATTCGTCAATGTTGCTAATCATAAAAAAATTATATGTGTAGATGATTTAGAGAGGTGTGGTAAAGAGTTAAACATTCGAGAGGTGTTAGGTTTACTATGTCAACTCAAAGAAGAGAGGCAATGCAAAGTCGTAATTATCTTAAATGAAGACGCGATAGCAGGAGATGACTATCTTTTCTTTAAGGAAAAGGTTGTTGACAGAGAGGTTAATTTCAAGCCCACGATTGAGGAAATCTACGATATTGCCTTTGATGGAGATCGTATCGAAGGTTTGGTAAAAAATCACGCTATATCTCTTAAAATAAATAATCTGAGGACATTGTTTAGAATCAAGAGAATGGCGACTGAGCTTGAAGGTTTCGACTTTAATTTTAATGAAACTGTGGAACAAGAGATCTATCAGTCGCTAGTGCTCTTCACATGGTCTGAAATTCACCATCACCACGACCCTGAGAATATTCCTTCTATCCAGTTCATTGAAAGGTATGGTGTTAATTCGATGAGCAGACTATTTGGCAATCTTGGCGAGAATGGGAGTGAGGAAAAAACTCAATACAAAAAGTATGAAAATCTTCTCAGTAGTCTTGGTTATGAATTTTTTGGTGATATCGACAAACCAGTACTCCAAGGAGTCCTGCAAGGCTACTTCGAGCGAGACAAGTTGCAAGAAGCGATTATGAAACGTAAACAAGAGATAAGTAAACATGAATATCTTGTAGCTCAAAAAAAAGCATTGAGAAATCTTCATTCTGAATTCGACATCAGTGTCGATGAGGCCCTAGATACTGTTTACCAAACATCACTCGCCGCTATCCCATATAATCTGCCATATGATTTGCAAGCTTCTATCGCCGCAATGCGGTATTTCGAAAGAAATAAGGAGGCTGACCACTTGATAGATGAGTACTTTAATCATTCAAGAGAGCAAAGAGATTTTGATGTTCCAAAGAAATATAACGGGGTGTCGCTTGATGATGTTTTCTACGAAAAATGCCGAGATAGAGTAGGTGAGAAAAATAATAAAAATTTAGTTTCTATACTAACTGAAATTGCAGATGGTGTGGTGTTGCCAGATGGTATTGAAAAACTTGCTGATAGTCCAGTTTGTGAATTGGTGAATATCGTTCGAGGGTTAAAGGGAGTTGAGCAAAGAGCAATAATTTTAGAGTGTTTGGAAATGCGCCGTGAAGGCGGGCCTCACAAAGAGGTACTTCAAAAACTAGGTAATGCTATGGAAGAGGTGCTTTTTATAATAGGGCAAGAGTCTCCGCATCATGCGCTAGTTGTGAGGTCATACGACCAAGAGATTTACGAAAGGATACAAGATAAAAATATCCAAGAGAAAACCTGATATGCAGCTATTGACGCTTTACTTAATAGAAAGATAAATTCGCCAAAAGTGTTGCTAATTAATGTTATGAATCTGCAGGGATGCATTACGAAGAACTGCGGGCAGGAAGAGGATGAACGTATGGCCAGTGAAAAACCAACGATGATACTAAAGTCGAAGTCCGATTTAAGCTCTGAAAAAATAGCTGCTTTGACCGATGCTGAAGCGTGGAAGATGATTTACTCGATGCGCACTAAAAAGGCAAAGGATAACCGGCTCCAGGTGTGTTTCACTGGTTTTGGTGTGAGCAAGAAAAACGAACTAACTGATCTGGCAAATGATAATAGATTTAAGGTAGTAGCCTCGGTGACCCAAAAACTAGACTATCTTGTTGGCGGTGAGAATGCAGGCCCGAAGAAAATAGAGAAGGCAGAAGCTCAAGGAGTGCAGTTTCTAAGGGAGGAACAATTCATTCACTTTGTTGAAACTGGTGAGGTGCCTGCACAAAATAGTTAAAAGCCTCAACGGCTAAGTAAATCACTTTTTCTATTGCTTGGTAGTACCCATTCATTGAATTTTATAGGCATGCGCCAAGGCTGACAGCTTATTATGAAAGAGATATTAGGAAAACATCGCCAGGATTTTGATGAAATCAGAAGGTTGTGCCTTATTTGTCATGGCCTTGATTTATCTACCAGCAGTTTCTCCTTTGGTTTATCTGAATGGACAATCTCAGAGAGCACTAGCCTTGTTCTTCAGAATGTAGTCTCTAGTCATGTTCTTCAGTTAGCAATTGCATTGCGAACAAACCTATATCAGAAACGAATCCCTTACTCAGACGAACCTTTGGCTCAAAGCTCGTGGTTATACTATGACGAAGAATTACGTGAACGCCCAGCTACTTTAAAGCAGGTTTGTGACAAAATAATACACGCTGACTCCGTTTCAAAGAATGTTTACCCTAAAGTTCTAACTGAACACACTGACAAGATCTGTACTCAATTCAAAGGTAAAGAGTTCAGCAAGGGGAGCTGGACTATGAATGTTGCTATTGATGTATTTGCAGAGGAAGTCTTACATATACTTGATGAAATCGAACAGAATGATTCAGTCCTCTAGTCGTTTACTATCGCTAAAAACTGAGCTCAAAGTATGACTCAAGACTCAGAATAATGTCCATGCACAAACTTCCGCTATATTGAGCGGAGAATGAACAATCCAGTACCTCTACCAGCCGCGGTGTACAAAATTTCGCCATCCGATTGCCTTTTTTCGCTTCCGGAAGCGAAAAGTTAAGCGAAAACTTTGTGATTCTCTCCAGCCCTTTATCCATCAGCTTCTAAGCGAAATTTAGAAGCGAAATATTTTCTTGCTTTCCCGTTACCCCAAAGCCTTATCTGGCGCGCTTTTTAAGCGAAACTTTCGCTTTTTTTCGGCTGATTTTGGAGGTCTATTTTTCTTGTTCAAACGCTTCTAGTCTGTACTCCGTCGTTCATTGACAGCATCAGTATTAACACAGGAGTCAAAGTAGTATGAACACACAAAAAAGAGCATTTACAGAAATTGAGGCTTCGGCCTATATCAGCATGAGCCGGTCTTTTCTGCGCCAGGCGCGTATGGAAGGAAACCGGGATAGCCGTACTCCCGCACCACGATTTATCAAAGTGGGTAGGGCGATCAGATACCTTAAAGAAGATTTGGATGCCTGGCTGGATAGTTTCTATCGCCAATCGCACCTGATGGATCCGGGGGAGGTAGCATGATGGAAAATCCATGTCGAAAAGTCAGAGATCTTATCTTCTGGTTAAATCAGGGTAACTGGGTTGAGCTATGCACTCAGCCGGGATGTTGTTTCGGCAAAATAAACTGTTCCTCAGAGCCACCACAGAGTAATCCAAAGCCTTCTCTTTATACTCTGATTCGTTGGGGATTGGTTGATGTAAAAGAGGAGTTCTACGCTGGAATTCGATGGTCCCGCTTTGTGCTAAGCGATTATGGCCTGGAGTATGTTGCCAGATGTGAGACCCGGTCATGAATGGGTTCCAGGATAACAGATTGAATGAGGTGCTGAGCGAGCAATGCCAGGCCATTGAACAATTTGCCAGCGTTATTGATATTCATGATCGAGCCTACGTTGCAAAGCAGTTGGAGCCATTCCCTTATAAACTGCAAAAGCGACTGTTGGAGCTCTACGGTGAACAGCCGAGCAGACCAGAGAAAAATCGATTTCTCAGAGAAAAAACTACAGCGCTTTTGGAAATCCTGCCTGAAGAACTCATTCGTGAGTTTGATATGGACGAACACAGTCTGCGCAGCGTAGCCAAGATGTTTGCCGACAAATGCCGTACTACGGCGCTACGAAGCCCCGGTACAGGCTCCGTATACGGCGATACGTCAAAGGAGCGCGAAATTCTGGAACCCGTATACCAAGAGCTTGCAAGCTACGTATACGGGAAAGGGCTTCGGCCCCCCGAACCGCAAAACGGCAAAATCACCGTATACGGGTGTATTCGTAGGATGCAGGATCAGCAGTGGTGGCTACGAAAACTCCGTAAGCTGTATACAAGAGCGCAGGAAGAGGTTTGTCTGAACCTGAATCTGGTAAACCGGTTTAAGGGGATTTATGCCAGTGATTTAACGGTTAGCCACAGACGGCAGCAAAAACTCAGGGCTGAGCGGTTGCTTAGTGCTATTGAGGCCACCAATGAACTGGGCCAGAGCTACAACCTGCAAGAATTGTCAGATCTGAATGTCTCTAATCCGGTAAATCGTAAAAATGAACTGATGACCCGTATGAGGGGCTTTGAAAACCTCTCTGAGGAAATGGGCCATAAGGGATTGTTTGTCACCATTACCTGCCCGTCGAAATATCATGCTGCATTTAGTAAATCCGGCCAGCCTAACCCTAAATGGCAACGGACCACGCCTTATCAGGCCCAGCAATATTTATGTGACCTTTGGGCCAGAATTCGGGCAGAGCTGCATAGGCGTGCAATTCAGCCCTACGGTTTCAGAGTGGCGGAGCCACAGCATGACGGTACGCCTCACTGGCATATTTTGCTATTTGCTTTGCCTGAACAGTTGGCTGAGATTGAAGAAGTGATTTTCCATTATGCGCTGCAAGAAGATGGTGATGAGGACGGAGCACAGGAAAACCGCTGCGATTTTAAACGTATCGATCCTGACAAAGGTTCTGCCACGGGCTACCTGGCTAAGTATGTATCTAAAAATATTGATGGTCAGAATCTGGATTCCGGTGTTTATGGGGAAGATCCCATACAGGCCGCACAGCGGGTAGAAGCCTGGGCTTCGTGCTGGGGCATTCGCCAGTTTCAGCAGATTGGCGGGGTTTCGGTTACTGTATGGCGGGAACTGCGCCGGATGAAGCAAAATGCATCGAAGCTATTTCCAGAGCTGGAAGAGGCCAGAAAGGCCGCTGATGAGTCTAAATGGTGCCGTTATACTCAGGCTATGGGCGGTGTATTCTGTAAACGCCGTGAACAGCGTATACGGCCCTTTTTTGAGTTTGGCTATGACCGGGACACCGGCGATATTAAAACCAGTTGGTTTGACGGCACCATAGCCTACAAGCTAAAAGGCGTGATCCACGCCGGTAAGGAATTTATCACCCGTATACACCAATGGCAGGTACAGATGTCCAGGCCCGCTTTGCTTTAACTTGGAGTTCTGTAAATAACTGTACTAAATTCTAATCGGCTGAGAGCTTATACCGCACGCCAACAAAAAATTGCCTATTTTTTTCCATTCATCTTCTACATACGGAGGACAATTGCATGGTTCAAGCACCGAAAATGATTCGATGGCGTGAGGGAGCATAGAGCTGAGTTTATTCAAAACTCTACCATTAAGCTTCTTTTTTCCTAAATCAATAGACTCCCGGAACTCAGTCTCGTAATCAACATTCCAATTTTCAAAGATAGGTCTCCAATATCCAGAAAAATTACTATGCTGGTCTTCAAAAATAGTATTGAAACTGAAACTGCTCTTCAAATCGTAGAACTTAGGCGCCATATCACAAAGTTGAGATGCAGCTTTAAGAAAATCTATTAATGGTTTCTGCTCATTCCTTGCAATTTTTTCAAGAACGCTGTGAGGGATTAAGTTTTCCACCTCATGGACGCCTACAACTAATACTGCATTATCAAAACCTACATTTTTAAATACGTCTATTGTATCTTTCGCCGTTTTTCCAACTTGATCGTCAGGGTACTTTTTGTCACTATCAACTAGAGAAAATACAATGCGCCCTTCTTCTAGTAATTCCTTGCATACTGAGTGTGTGCTATCACCTCCTCCTGGATATGCATCATAGTTTACTTTGTACCCTCTAAAGTGAGCTACACTAGATATAAACCATTCAGCTATTTTAGAATATATCTTATTGTCAGTGAGATTTTCGAAAACAACAATTGGTTTATCGAGGAAGCTAATTTCATAGTTTTGTTTTAGATCACTATAGTTTTTCACATCTATGTTAATGTCATTTTCCTTTAAATTAGCCTCGAAATCAGAATGATATATTTTAACTTTAAAGTCGAAGGCATCATCTAATGCTGCCCTAAAAGTGGCTTGGTTGGATTCAATTTTAGCTATATTTCTATGGAACTCACTAAGTCTATAGTCTTTTGAGAGTTTTAAAAGATCACCTTTTTTTATCCTAAAAAGATTATTACCCCTGCCTATAGAAGTGAAAACGTCAGAGAAAAGCTCCACCATCTGTTTTGTGTTGGATTTGCTGGATTCGAGCGCGCCAACAGCGCTGCTATCAATTTCAATAATCATATTAATAATGGAAAAAGCCTACCGGCCAGTCTTTAAGCTCGCCGTCGTTATTAAAATATGAATATTTCAACTGAGTTTCCCGACTACCTGATTGCTTTTCAAATAGAATTACAGAGCAATCACTATTATCGAACTCATTAGTGGCAATCAAATCTCCTAACTTTGAAATCAGGGAGGGACTGTGAGTTTCTAGAATTATCCTTAGATCTAT
Source organism: Lacimicrobium alkaliphilum (assembly GCF_001466725.1). Classification (NCBI taxonomy): domain Bacteria; kingdom Pseudomonadati; phylum Pseudomonadota; class Gammaproteobacteria; order Alteromonadales; family Alteromonadaceae; genus Lacimicrobium; species Lacimicrobium alkaliphilum. The sequence continues at coordinate 3,157,896 of NZ_CP013650.1, read as the reverse complement.
TTTGTTTTCTCTAGCGAGTTTTACAGATTCAGAAAAGGCAACAGATAAGTTAGCTTGCATAAGCGGATGTAGATGCAACTCTGGCTGCTCGATCGCAAAAATAATACTCTTATTCCCTCTGCTTTCTCTACTTTTTTCATATCCAGAGCTAACTGCCCAAAGCTGAATTATTATTGGGAGAATTTGTGAGTAGCCAAATCCCATGTCGGCAACATTGTCAGTGTGTCTAGAATCACTATGCCTTATACCGATTGCGACATGGCTCATAGACATTGTATCGTCTATTACAAAATTAAATTTCTTGCTAGTCCATTCGTCAAGAGTTTTCTTCCACCTTTTTGGAATGTTTGAGAGGAACATTCCTATATTTTCGCCTAAGTGGTCTAATTCATCGACGCTCAAATCTTGATATCTATAGTATCTTGCAGTAGACGCCCTTATCGGTGCTACATACCTTACTCCACGTAGCTCCTCACTGATCTTCTGATTTAAATAAAATGACTGTCGCAATATGTATACGAGATCTATTAGAGATGAAAGGTATTGAAATTCCTCATCATGAATACTCCATTCTTGCACTCGATTAGTCCACTTGGCAGTAGAGTTGAAGAGTTTCATTAACTTTAATTTATGGTTGGAGTCTCCATAGTTCTCGACCAAAACACGAGTAAACTTTCTACATTTTGTATCACTAGAACTACCGCTCTCTAGTTTGATTTTGTCTGAGATAATGGTAAACAGGTTTTGGACAATATCATTTTCGCCTAATTCGGAAAAGTAAATACCAGTTCTGGGGGTCGCAAGTACCGGCAACAAGCTATCTGCAATACTTTGTTGATATTTCAGTTGAGCCTTTTTTAGGGGCCAAGTTATTTTTGAGGATGATACGTCAGTTATAACTCCATCTTCATCTAAAGTGAAGCTAAACTTGTGATCCAATACACTCATGTCATATATGTGTGTATAACAGGTTTTTTTGTCTTTAGCAGGTCTTATAAATATTTTTGCATCTATCTCTATAGGCTTCTCATAAGATGGATATCTTTGATTAGTGTAGTAACCCCTCCTGAAGTCTCTTGCTGGGATTTTGAAGGTAAAGCAGATTTCTCTGGCGTCTTTATTGTTATCCTCGTTGTCACTCTTGTGAAGTGAAGTATCGAAAGATTCAAAGTCAGTGTAAGATCCATTCCAAAGAATAGGTCCCCTTGTTTTTTTCTCTACACTTTGTCTAAGTAAAGGAAACGCTCTGAGGAAAGTACTTTTTCCCGAACTGTTGTTGCCGACCAGAATAGTTATTGGTTTTAGGCTTACCAAGCCAGTATCACGAAGGGAACGCAATCCCTCAATTCTTATTTCATCCATAATTGCCCAGTCATTAAGAGGTTAACTGTGCACAGCGTAACGGATTTTCTTACCTGATTATAGTCGGTAGCAAAATGTAGACAGAGTCAGAGCTACAAACCTGCTACAAAAATAAGGATTTTGAATTTTTGTTAGTGAGTGCTATCGGCTTGAAGCCTTTAAAGATGGTGGCCCCTCCCAGACTTGAACTGGGGACCTACCGATTATGAGTCGGGTGCTCTAACCAACTGAGCTAAAGGGCCATTTTTGATGTGATATGTTGCCGCCAGATGGCTGCAAAGCGGTGCGCAGTATAAGCAGTTTTTTTTGTGATGTCATCACTTTGCCTGCTGCGGGCCGATCAAAAGGCGAATATTTAAACGTTTTTTTGCTCTGGGTCCGGGCTGCGCGCAGGTATAAAGGTGCCGGTGGTGCCGGCACCTTTATCTGATTACATGGGCAGAGGAATGGCGGTGCCGTTCAGATTGGCTTCGCCGTCTTTAAGGCTGAATACTGCCTGATACCCCTCTTCGGTCTGGCTGAGCATGCCTTGTTTTGACAGGTTTTCCAGCATCACCGGCGCCTGCTGTCTGGCCAGCTGTTCCATTTGCGCCTGATCCCACTGTTGTGGCGGCACAGAGGTTTTCAACTGGTTGAGCATCTGCCGGGCCGCGAGCCATTCGGCGACTTCTTTGTCCATCTGCACCTGGGCATCGGCCAGTGTGTGCTTTATCCAGAAGCCTTTGTCGGCCATATTCTTTGGCAGGCTGTCGATATTCACCAGTTTACTGTTCAGATAACCGTTAAAATCGCCCTGGGGCAGGGTGCCCTTAAGGCTGGTGATATTCAGTTCCGGCTCCGGTGTCAGCACCATCAACAGGTTATCCAGCATAAACGCCTGAGTGGCCTGTTCTAACTGCTGTGGATCTGTGGCAGCCAGATTGCGGATAAACTCCTGGTAAGCTTTCAGAAAATCCAGGCTGATCTGGCTGACATCCATGGCCAGTTGCAAATCACTGGCATTAAACTCCGGCATTGTCAGGGTCGCCAGACGATAATCCAGCGCGATATTGCCCGTTTCTTCTTCATGGTTAACCTGACTCTGAGCACGGAACTTCAGGCCGTCCAGGATAATGGGTTGGGCAGACTGGCTATTAGTGATATTGAGTTTTTCGAGGCTGAATAGGGTGTCGCTGTCATAAAACTCACCCCGCAGCATGCTGGCAAAATCGGCCTCGGCTTGCAGATTAACCGCCAGTTGCTGGCTGGTGATATTCAGCTTCTCGCTTTGCAGGGTCAGCGAGTCGGCGGCGCCGTAATAGCGAATTTCATCGCCGGTAATCTCGCCGCTGCCAACATAGCCGCTGAAGCTCATTGATGACAATAGTTCGGTTTGTTTGCCTTCAAAGGCGCTGAACATATCCTGAAAGCTGCTGTTACCGGATAACCCCGTTACACCCTGAATACGGTAAAAGGGGGTTTCTGCGGGCCAGCTCAGGTGTTCTCTGAGTTCCTGGCCATCAACTGTGGCGGTCCAGTCAGCCACACCCACCGCACCTAATCCGCTGAACAGCAAGGGGCCATGATTGATATCCAGATCAATAGTAATTTCCGGCAATTCGAGTGCGGTTTCTGCTTCACCAGCTCCCATTTCGGTTATATCCATTGCAAGGGTCAGTGTGGCGCGGGTATTAAACCAGCTTTGCTCCAGCGTGGTGACTTCCAACTGGTAGCCGGGCAACTGGCTGATTTGAACAGCATTGTGCTGCAGACTTTTTTCGACTTCTGTGCCGATGTATTTAGGGGAAATGGCGAGTGCAGCCACTACCACTGCGGCGCCGATTAACAGGCCTTTATTCATAAGATACGCTCCTTGTAAGGTCAGAGTGGTCAGAACGGATTTTTGCTCACAAAATGGCAGGCGAGGTTACTATAATCGGCCGATCTTTGCCAGTTCCAACAGTGCTAGCCTGCCTGTGGCGGGCAGTTTTGTAACAGAGTGTGTGATTCGGATTTATTGATGCTGCCAATAGGTTAATGCATCTTGACGGGCATGGTATCAAACACGCATCATAGGGGTTTAGTGGTTGCGCCCTGGCTCTGTATAAACTGATAATGATAAAACCCTTCAAGTTACCTACAGCACTGTTGCAAAGTTTACATGGCCGGACCTCAAGGTTACTGGTGGCCTGGCTGATTGGTTTACTGACCTTGTCAGGCTGTAGTTTTTTCGCTTCCTCGCCCCCCCGTCTTAACGTAGAACTCAGATACGATGGTCATCCGGTGCCCTGTGGCACCGCGCTGGGTATGAGCGGTGGTGGCTGGTATCTGGAGCATTCGAAGTTTTATCTGAGTGATTTTCGGGACCAGAATGGGCAATCACTGAAGCTGGAGAACAGCAAATGGCAGACCGACGATCTGGTGCTGGTTTCCATTGAGCAAAAAGATTGTTGGCGTGGCGGTGAAATGCCGGGTAATCATCAGATACGTTTTAGTAAAGAAGTGGATCTGGGCGATATAGAGCGCTTGCAGTTTGCGCTGGGCGTGCCGGTAAATTCAGGCAATCAGAATCCGCTCACGCAACCTTCACCGCTGAACCTGTCCAGTATGTTCTGGTCGGTGCATTCGGGGCACAAGTTTGCCCGTATCGAACTGAGCTCAGTGTCTGACAGCTGGGCGTTTCATCTTGGGGGAGTAGACTGCGCCAATAATCAGGAGGCCTCTGAGCCCTGTTACAAGGCCGATCTGCTCGAGTTTGATCTGGCCCGGCCAAAGGGCGCGGCCAATACGCTGGTGTTCCACATCGATCGTCTGTTACAGGGGATTGAGCTGAATAAGGCCAACAGCTGTACCTTCCAGCCAGGAGAAACAGAAAGCTGTGAGATGGTACTGAGTAACCTGCATCAGTCTGTTATCGAGTGGATATAAGGGTCGCACTCAGGCCAGGCTACTGTAACGGTGAATAGGTAATCTGTTGGTATAACAGAAAAACTCTGGTATCTTTCTGTTTACAATAACAACTAGCCCAAGGGGCATTAGCCTGTTGCAACGGGGATTAAGATGACCGAGAAGCCTTTCCTGCTAAGTGGCAGAAACACCATTATTCATAAGCTGCGTAAGTTTGATCTGTTAGTGCTTAACGGTGACGACATGCCGGCCATTCTGGTTACCTATAAAGGTATAAAGCAATATGAAGGTAAGTTGCCGGAGAATAAGCGCGAGGCCAAGATGATGGACATGGAGCTTATCGACGTGACCTTGAGTGACTTCTTTGGTGAAGAAAAAATTCTGTTGTTTATTCAGACCCTGAACGGTAAAGAATATAAAATTGATTACAGCAAGGCCGATAGCAAGTACTTCATTACCCTGCACCAGGGCAGTATTATCTGAGCTTTCTGCTCTGTACTGGTAAGTCGCGGCACTGGCATTGTGGCTTTTGCCGCCATGATTCCCTTCTCAGCTGGTAACAGCGCCGTTGCCGCTGGTCACCCTTTTCCCGGTGTTCGTCACACTGACATATTCAGGTAACAGTATCTCTTTATAATTGTTGATGTTGGCTTCGTGAACCAACCTTATACCACTCCGCCTGGCAAGGTGGTCTGGTACCAATACATGAATTTACTTACATGTATTGTTTCCCTGATTATGGGGCCGGACAGGCCCCTTTTTCTTAATCAATTTTAATCTGATACTTCTGACAAAGCTTTATCATGGTGTCGATGTGTAATGGCTTGACGATATAGTGTTTGGCGCCGGTCTTCGCCGCTCTCTGAACCAGATTTTTGTGCTTGTTGCCGGTCAGAATGGCCACAGGCGTATTGCTGTTTATGCACTGCATATGGCTGAGCTGGTCGGCAACCATCAGGCCGTCAGTATCCGGAAGGTTGATATCCATAAGGATCAGCGCGTATTGATTGGTCTGTAGATAGGCCAGCGCCCGGCGCCCCAGGCTTGTCCAGTGAACATCAAACCCAAGGTTTTTCAATAGCTTGCTGCTCATCATGGCGCTAACATTGTCATCTTCCACCAACAATACTTTGGCTGCCTGCCGGTGCTCATCAGCGTGTTCATCTTCTGCTGTGGGTAAATCAACCTCCAGTGGCAACGTTTCTGAATGGGCGTCCTCCTCAGTATCAATCTGTTCTGGTGCTTCAGCCGGCTTGTCAGGGGCGAATTTATGCAGCAAAGCATCGAGCAAATCCAGCGCGGAGTGTTGTAAACGAATCAGTCTGGGCCGGAAATTATTATGTTTCAGGCTGGAGAGCTGTTCGTGCAGGTGCAGCAAAAGGTTGTCGTCCAGCTTGTTCTGCTGGAGCGACGTTTCGGTATCAGATATGGTCTTATCAAACTCTTTTAACAGCGTATCAAACTCAAGTTTCAGGCGATTCTTGCGTTCTACACCCACCTTCAGCAACTCTCCTTTATCTTCAGGCAGTGACTGTCCTGGCTGTATCTGGGGTAAAGGGGCTGAATGGTTGAGATATACCCCTAACTTTTCCAGCTGTTGATAGCAGACGGTAACCGGGCGATGCACTTCGTACAGGGGCCGAGACAACAGATAATCATCGATGGCGCGGCTGAGAAAGTAGTCAAAAGCTTGTTTTTCGTCCTGGCGCGAGCATGTCACGAGCAGCGCATGGTCATATAGCTGGTTGTCTGGTACCAGCGCGAGACACTGATAGTAGAGGGAAAGGGAGTCGTTAATATCGTCCTGAGAAATCAGTATGATCTTGCCAAACTCTTGTTTCAGGCATTCTACCAGCGCCAGTTTAGAGTTGCTGACTTTTACCTTTAGCTTGGAATCCTGCAGGGTATGAATAAGTAGTTCGTCGTCCTTACGATCGGTGGTGTAGAAAAATACATGAATTTCATCGCTCTCGTGTTTCTTGATCATGGTGTTTGTCCTTCAACACTTGCTCTATGCACTGTAGTACATCATCACAAGCCGCCTCAAACTCATCGAACCAATCTGAGAGCTGTATTTCAGTAAAGCCGGATGAACTAAAAAGTCTCTCGCCTGCCTGACAGGTCTCATGTAGTTCTTCTGCGCCAAAGTATAATGCATTACTTTTCAGGTTGTGAGTTAATCGCACGATGCGGCAATAATCACGTTCTCCGCGGGCAACCTGTAGCTCACCGCGGCGGGCTATCAGTGTGCTTTCAAAGCTTTCGACTAACTGTATGAGTTCCTGCTCTGTAAGCTCGCCCACAAAGTCGCTAATCTTGGCCAGGTTAATTGACATATGAACCCCCTAAAGGCTCAGAAACAGGGGAATCCGTTCATGTTAACTGTAATTAAAAGGTAGTCACAGCATTCAGTCGTACGGTTCAGTTGTGTGATATCGTTATCCGTCATTGAAATAGCACATCTTTTTGTCTCTACCCTCTGACTATAGTCGGATAAACAGTCTGTACGTTGTGATGCCGACAACATAGGTTTTAGTATTTATACCTGTAACTTAAGGGCATTTTTGACAGACAGGTTTTTTTGACCAACTCTTGTAGTTGGATCCATTCGCCTTTGTCGTTTTTGTCAGCAGAGGCACAGACAAAATCTGGGGAGTTGGTTATGTGTTACAGCACACCAGAGGTTTGCTCTGAAACTACCAGGCGTTCAACGCGAGTAAGGTCATGAAAGGGGCGACAAGGATAAAGGGGCGGTTGCTGATTCTGGATGATGATCCTCTCACCGCAGAAACCATCGCGCATATCGCTCGTTTTATAGGTATGGAAGCGAAATTCACCACTGAACATCAGGCCTTTTTTCAGGCACTCGAAGAGTGGCTTCCGGATGTGATTGCGCTGGATTTGATCATGCCGGAGATGGATGGCAATCAGGTACTGGCGAGATTGGCAGAGCAGGATTGCAGCGCCGATATCATTCTTACCAGCGGTGTTGAGCACGAGGTGCTGGAATCCGCCCGCCGCTCAGCAGATGAAAATGGGCTCAGGATAGCGGGTCTGCTGTCAAAACCTTTTTCTGCGGCCCAACTCAGAGAATTGCTGGCTTAAATGAACCTGCCACATTCAGGCAGGCCATTGCGCGCAACAATCCATAATTACTGCGCCTGATAGATAATATCCTCTTTTAATGGCGCCAGTGCCGCCAGAATACGGTTTTCCTGCTGGTAGGTCAGACCAATCAGGCGCATGGCCTGTTGTACATGCTCAACCAGCGCATAAAACTCGGCTTCGGTAACATTTCTTTCCTGATGGGATTCGCGCATATCCTTGCCGGTGTACTCGCAGGGCCCGCCAATCAGGGCGCAGGTTTGTTCGGTGAGCATTTTACGCAGGTGAGACTTAGGTACCCCCTCAAAGTGGGGGCCGAGCATCGGATCGTTATAGATGCGGTTGATGGCCAGGCCAAACACCTTGGACAAGGTCGCTGAACCGCCAATTTCTTCGTACAGGTCTGGTTTTGAATTGCTGGCACAACCTGTCAGTAACAATAAAACCAGCGTCATAGAGGGAACAAGGTATCTCATAAATTCACCGTTGCAGACAGATACAGGCCACTGGCCTTTTGGTCAAAAGGGAGGTGACCGAGATCCACATAAGCCGCTGTCAGCGACCAATGCTTGTTGGGAAAATAGGCAATAAACAGATCCATGGCGGTTTTCTCTTCGGCCAGCCCGCCCAGGCGATTTGTCTGGGTACGCCATTCAACGCCTACGGCAGTTGAAGGGGAGGGTAAAATGGCCAGTGAACCTTCCCATTCCAGTTCATAGTCATCATCGCTGGCCGACCCGAAGCCGAGCAGCCCAAAGGTATTGGCTTTGGTCATTCTGGCAGTCACATTGGCCAGCAGATTGTTACCCCAGGCAGCGCCCAGCCAGAGCTTACTGGCAGAAACGTAATAGTCGGTACCGGAGTCTTCTGTCGCGCCCAGTAACATAGGAACGCCGGTGTCCGGCAGTGGCACTGACCCATCAGAAAGGGCCAGGGAGGTATCAAAATCACGGTTTTTCTTGTACTGAGCACCGACTGAAACCTGCGGCCAGGGGCTGTTCTGGTCGAAGATGGCATCACCGAAAACCTTTACCTTCAGGCCGATAATATCCTGTTCAATATCGGTGCCCGGCGCCGTATTGATAGCGCCCTCTGTCAGCAGATTAAACACATTGCTGACAATACCGGATTCGACCTTGAGGTTCTGGCGCTGCACCGATAATTCCACTCTGTCGTAGATGCCCACGGCAGCACCAAAAGTGCGTAACTGGTATTCACCGAGATCCAGTTGTTGCAGGGCAGCGGTACCCTGAATTTCTTCTTTGGAGCCGTAGCCTGCGATCATGGCCCAGGGCGTGATGCCCCCGCCTGCGGTGCCTTCAAAGCTGGTTATGCCGCCTGTGGCGACCAGCGAACTGCCGGTGGCAAACGCCAGTGGGCTCAGGCTGGCCAGGCCCAGGCAGAAAAACAGTTTTCTTATCATAGTGTTACTCAATTAAGGTGCCTGTGTGCAGTATGGCGATGTTTTGCCTCAGATTCCAGCCATGAGCGGATGGTCAGTGCGGGTCCTCAGGTTGTTTTATTTGCCTGTAGTCATTGGTAAATGGGATATTTCTTGCTATCAATAGTGAGTGCGTGTTGACTTTTTCTGTGCCTTTCACAGTAGTTTATAGCGTATTTAATAAGTATGTGGTTTTGCCGATAAGGCAAAGATGGCGTCACTAATAACAGGCCTGCCCAAGTATGTATTCAGTCTTAATCTGCGATGATTCCCTGGTAGCGCGTAAGCAGGTGGCCAAATGTCTGCCCGAAGACTGGGAGGTGGCCGTTCATTTCGCCAAGCACGGTGAGGAAGCCATTGCCGCGCTTAAGGAAGGTAAGGGCCAGTTGCTGCTGCTGGATCTGAATATGCCGGTGATGGATGGTTATCAGGTGCTGGAAACTATTCAGGCACAGGGGCTGAAAACCACAGTGATTGTGATCTCCGGTGATATTCAGCCCGAAGCCCATGAACGGGTCAAGCGGCTCGGGGCGCTGGATTTTATTGAAAAACCGATCAAACCTGCCACTTTTGAAAAATTGCTGGTGAAACACCGGATCACCCAGAACCAGCAGGAACAAGACAAACCCGAACTGGCCAGCCTGGATCCTGAAATCAGGGATATTTATCAGGAAATCACCAATATCGCCATGGGGCAGGCCGGGGATCACCTGGCCCGGATCCTCAACGTATTCGTTAAGCTGCCCATTCCCAATGTTAATCTTATCGAAGCCTCAGAACTGCATATGATGTTGCAGGATATTGAAGACAAAGACACCGTGTCTGGTATCTGTCAGGGTTTTGTGGGGCCCGGGATCTGTGGTGAGGCACTGTTTATTCTCAGTGACTCCAGCTTTAATGATGTGGCGAAAATTCTCAATATCTCCGAGGAAGTGGATGATCAGATGCAGCTTGAGTTGCTGATGGATGCGGCCAATATCCTCATAGGTACTTGCCTGAATGGCCTGGCCAGCCAACTGGATATGCATTTCAGCCAGGGGCATCCGGAGGTACTGGGGCAACATCGCAATATCACCGAGCTGATTAATATCAATAAAACCCGTTGGCGCCGTACCCTGGCCATTGAGCTGAGTTATGGTCTGGAAGGTTACCAGGTGCATTGCGATCTGGTGTTGCTGGTTACCGAGGAGTCCATGGAGACCATGAATAACAAACTTTCTCATCTGCTGGAGGACTGAGCATGACCGATGAAGCACTGAACGATTTAACAGAGTTTCACTGGATGATGGACATGCTGCAAACCGTTGATGTGGGGTTGGTGGTATTAAACCGCGAGTTTGAAATTAACCTCTGGAACGGTTTTATGGAAAGCCACTCCGGTTTGTTGCCCAGTCAGGTAAGGGGCAAGTCGCTGTTTGCGCTTTTTCCGGAGGTTAATGAGGCCTGGTTCCGTAATAAAGCCAGGCCGGTGTTTGAACTGAAAAACCGGGCCTTTATTATCTGGGAACAGCGCCCCTTTTTACTCAGGTTTCCCAACTACCGGCCCATTACCGGTACTGAAGATTATATGTACCAGAACATTACCCTGTCACCCCTGGTCAGCACTACCGGCAAGGTTGAGAATATCTGCATGATGATCTACGACGTTACCGATGTGGCGGTGGGAAAGAAGGTACTGGAGTCCACCCAGGTTATCCTCAGTGAACTGAATGAAAAAGTGGCCGAAAAGACGGTACCAGCCAATCGCGTTAATGACTGATGCAGTGTAACCTGTTTTTTACTGCACTGGTCTGGCATGCCTTTGTCATCCGTTTGCGGCGTAGCACAATACTGTCAGATAGAATAAAAACCTTATTTATATTATTCCCATGATCAGCCCGTTAAGGGAGTATAATTTGTTATCGTATCTGTCAGAGAGTGTATGTTGAGAGCCCTGGTCTGTTCGTTATTGTTGTTGGCACTGCCGGTGCAGTCTGCGTTTATGTGCGAGGCCGACCTGCAATTTGGTCTGGTGGTCAACGACCGGCATATTCGCGTCACAGAAGACACCCGTACCTTGTATCAGATCAACGGTACCGAACAGTTAATTGTGCACGGCGAATGGATCACCCTGGATGAGCAGGCACAGCAGCATCTGAAAGAACTGGCAGAGGGTCTGCGTTATGCCGTTCCCAAGGTCATACTGCTGGCCAGCGAAGGGGTAGATCTGGCTATTGGTACTATCGACCACGTGTATGTGGGTCTGGTGGGCAGTGAACATGACAGCTATCAGCGTCTGCAGGATGCCCTGTGGAAAGTGCGAACCAAAGTTAAAACTAAATTTATCCGTGCCAGCAGTAACTATTATATTGGTCCCCGCAGTCTGGAAAATGTCGATGAGTTGATGGATCCAGAGCTGGAGCAGGAAATCGAGCAGGCGCTGGGTACCTCAGTGGGCGGCATTCTGACGGCTATTGGCGGGCTGGCCTCGGAAGGCGATACCAACCTGGAACGTAAGATGGAAGATTTATCCACCCGCCTGGAGACTATGGGCGCGGAGATAGAGCGTCGTATTGCCCCCCAGGCCGACACGCTGCGTAAAAAAGCTGAGTGGTTCTGCAATGAAATCCAGCGTCTCGACGGTATTGAAGAAGCCTTGCGCGAACGTGTTCCTGAACTGAAGGCTTATAACCTGATCGTAACCGGCAAATCTTAAGAAAATCGGTTTCAGGCCGTTAATGGAATGGCTATTACATGATTTACATCATGTTTTAATTGTACGGTGTTGAGGTACTATGTTTACCCTACAGTCGGTGTCCGTTGCGCGGGAGAAACTATGTTCAGGGATCTTTATCTTTTTGTTGAGAAAACCTTCTTTGCCACACTAACCCGCAAGATCGTTGGCAATGTAACGTTTCTTTTCCTGTTTCAGGTATTAACCCTGTGGCTGGCATTTTCTGATGCATCCTGGACAGAATCCCCGACTCTGTTATTCAGCCTGGCCATTGTCAGTGTCATGGCGTTCCTGTTTACCCTGTTTTACCTCACTTATCTTATTGTTCGTCCGGTCAGGGCCATGGTCCGCAATCTGGATGAAATCAATCACAAGCAGGGCGATCTCAAAGGCCGGTTACCGGCCTTTACCTATGATGAATTCAGACAGTTATCCGGGGGTTACAATACCTTTGTCAGTAACCTGTCCGTATTGCTCAAAGACATCAGCGAGCACGCCCGCCTGGCCAGCGAAAAGAATCAAGCAGTACTGGGAAAAATCAATAATACCTCTGCCAATGCCGCCGATCAGGACAGTATCAGCGACGAGATCTTCGCCTCCAGTCAGCAGGTGAATGATGAGATTCAGGCCATTGTCAGCAAGACCGATGAGGTGGCACAGTCCACTGATGAGAATCTCAGCGCCGCCACCGCCTCAACCCGGCAGTTATCGTCCTTATCCAGGGATATTGGCGATATTGACGAACTGCTGCGGGCGTTCGATCAGACTGTCGGCGGCCTGAAGGATAATGCCTCCAGCATTCGCGATATCTTAAAAATGGTGCAGGATTTTTCCGATCAGACCAATTTGCTGGCATTAAATGCGGCTATTGAAGCTGCCAGAGCCGGCGAAGCAGGACGTGGCTTTGCGGTGGTGGCTGACGAAGTGCGTACCTTATCCGTTAAAGTGAATCAGGCCACCGGGCAGATCAGCAACTTTATCAACCAGATGGAAACCCTGGTGCAGGATACGCAGCAGGAATCGGTAAAACTGACGGAAATGGCCGGGAAGGCCCAGCAGGATATCGCCAGCACCAGTGCAAGGTTTGAAGACATGGTGCAGCAACTGCAGGCCGATAATCAGAGGCTGGTCGCCATCGGTGAGTCGGTACATGCCCTCAAACACACCTATGATCAGGCCCATGCCTCAGTGGCGAGAATTTCTGATCTGGGCGCTGAAATCCGCACCGATATGCAGCAGGTGGAAGCGGATATCCGGGAGCTGACCGTAGAGACGCAGACTACCCAAAAACAACTGCAGCGCTTTTTGTGATACCAATTCGCATAGATAAGCCCTTCTGACTCGCTCCGAGAGTGCAATTATCTATGCGGATTGGTATAAATCAGGCCGCAATGACTTCGGCGATCAGGTAGGCGGTGTAGCCGGCATAGCTGAGCAATAACAGCCCGCCTTCGAAACGGTTAATCCGCCCTGTTTTGCCGAATCCATAGCCCAATATGAACAGTGACATGGTGAGCGCCGCCATTACCAGCATATCGCGGTTGAATACCTCCGGGCCTGCTGACAGTGGCTGAATCAGACCCGCAATGCCAACTACTGCCAGAGTATTAAACAGGTTGGAGCCAATAATATTCCCCAGTGCAATATCATGTTCACCCTTGCGGGCCGCAATCAGGGATGAGGCCAGTTCCGGCAGCGAGGTACCCACTGCCACAATGGTCAGGCCAATCATCAGATCACTGATACCGAGCAGGGTTGCCACTTCTACTGCACCCCATACCAGGATGCGCGAACTGATGATTAACAACACCAGCCCCACACTCAGCCACAGAAGAGATTTTTGTACAGACTCTGTGCCCGTGGTTAACTCCTGTTCCACTTCTGCAGCCAGCGTATCCTGGCGCTGTTGCATGCCCTGGCGTACAGTCCAGATCATCAGCAGGGTAAATAACGCGATTAGTATCAGAGCATCAACCCGGCTGATCTGACCGTCCCAAAGTTGCCATGCTGCCACTGCCGTCACCAATATCAGCAATGGCAATTCTTTGCGCAGTACCTGTGAATGCACGGCGATAGGGCTGATCACCGCTGTCAGTCCCAGAATCAGGGCGATATTAGTAATATTAGAGCCGTAGGCATTACCCAGAGCGATACCGGCGTTGCCTTGCGAGGCGGCCAGGGCAGACACCAGCATTTCCGGGGCCGAGGTACCAAACCCGACAACGATCATGCCAATCAATAATGGCGGCATGCCAAAGTGGCTGGCGGTTTTGGCAGCACCATCCACGAAGCGCCCGGCGCTCCAGAGCAGTAGCATCAGGCCAGCAATGATAGCGATAAAGGCGAACAACATAGAGATTATTCCTTGCGCGACTGCTATTTAGCCCTGTCTGAAGACTCGCTGGCCTGTTCCTGCTGATCCTGCCATTCTTCCAGTTCTGCTTCACCGCTGAGGTCTGAGGGATCGAACCCCGGGTTGAACTCACGGATAAAGATTTCCCAGAAGGTCAGGAACAGCGCCGCGATCAGCGGGCCGATAACAAAACCATTAATCCCGAATAAGCTGAATCCGCCAAGCGTCGAGAGCAGCACCACATAGTCCGGCAGCTTGGTGTCACGGCCGACCAGAATGGGCCGCAGGATATTGTCTACCAGCCCGATAACAACGGCGCCGAAAGCAGTGAGTATGGCTCCGTCTACCCACTCACCGATGGCAAACAGATAGATCGCCACCGGTGCCCAGATAAGACCGGCGCCCACCACAGGGATCAGCGACAGGACTGTCATCACCACGCCCCAGAGTATCGGCCCCGGGATATCCAGTATCCAGAATATTATTCCGCCCAGGGTACCCTGAACAATAGCCACCACCAGATTGCCTTTAACGGTGGCCCGGGTGACTTCAGAGAACTTATCAAACAACTGATGTTCCCGTTCATCACCCATTGGCAATGCCCGCACCAGCAGCATCACCAGTTTCGGACCATCACGCAGAAAAAAGAAGGTGACGTACAGTAGCAAACCTATATTCAGGAACAGGGTCATGGTGCCCTGACCGAGCTGCACGGCGTTCTCTGCTATCCAGCGGCTGGAAGAGACGGCGCTGTCGGCCAGCAGGCTTTTAAAGTTTTCAAGGTCGATACCGAAACGACCGAGAAAGTCCTGCACCGCCGGAAAGGCTGTTTTGAGCTGTTCCACGTAGGCACCGGGATCGAGATCGCCGTCCTGCAGTTTCTGGTAGATTTTCGCGCCTTCCTGAAAAAATGAGGCGGCCACAAACAGGGTGGGCACGATCACCATGATGGCGCAGATAACCAGGGTTGTAAGGGCTGCCAGATTTCGCCGCCCGCCCCAACGCTCTGTCAGATAATGGTGCAGGGGATAGAACATGATGGCAATCACACAGGACCAGAACAGGGCGCCAAAGAAAGGCTTGAGCAGATAAGCAAACAGCCCTGTGATCAGCAGCAGCAATAACAAAAATGAGCGGTGTTCCAGTTTTTCCTGCATGTTTTTCCCTTGTGCGACAATGCAGATTCAAGCACAGACCAATAAAGCAGTACAGTGAAATTAAACCAGTTTCTCCAGCAAGCTGTTCAGATACCGTTTCCCCGATTCTGTTAATTGCCAGCTTTGAGGTGTTTCATCGATAAGCCCGGCATCGATGGCGCTGGCCAGTTTACCGGCAAGTCCAAATTCGCTCAGTGCCAGGCCGGTATAGCGCCCGTAATCCTGTTTAGGGCAGGGCTCTAACAACCTCAGGCGATTCATAAAAAACTCAAAGGGCCGGTCTTCTCTTGCCACCTCCTGGCTCTGATACAGGTAGGGTTTGCTCAGATCCATATAGCCCTTGGGGTGTTTGACCTTGACGGTGCGAAGGATCTGATCCGCGCCTGCATCGGTGATTTTGCCATGGGCCCCACAGCCAATCCCAAGATAATCGCCAAAACGCCAGTAGTTCAGATTGTGCTGACACTGGTGCCCGGGCTGGCTATAGGCCGAGATTTCATACTGCCGGTATCCGGCCTGTTCCAGCAGTTGGTGCCCCCTTTGCTGGATATCCCAGAGGATATCGTCATCGGGCAAAACAGGAGGTTTAGAGGCAAACAGGGTATTGGGTTCGATGGTCAGCTGGTACCAGGAAAGATGAGGCGGCAACTGTTCAATGCCGCGACGCAGGTCGGACAGGGCATCATCCACAGACTGGTCCGGCAGACCATGCATCAGATCCAGATTAAAACTGCTGAGCCCGGCATTATGGGCATAGCCGGCTGCCCGGCTGGCCTGTTCGGCGTTATGAATACGCCCCAAAGCCATAAGTTTATCCTGCTGAAAGCTCTGAACGCCTATAGAGATGCGGTTGACTCCGGCCTGATGAAACGCCGCAAATTTTTCGCTTTCAACCGTGCCCGGGTTGGCCTCAAGGGTAATCTCAGCATCAGCACTGAGGTTAACCCGCTCACGCACACCATTCAGAATCCGCTCAATGCCCGGCGCACTGAACAGACTGGGCGTACCGCCGCCAAAGAAAATTGAACTGACTTCACGGTCAGCCACAAGCTTTGCATCGGTGGCTAAATCATCGAGCAGATGGCTGATATATTCCGTTTCCGGCAGAGCGGTTTTCTGACCATGGGAGTTAAAGTCGCAATAGGGGCACTTTTGTACGCACCAGGGAATATGGATGTACAGCGCCAGCGGTGGATGTTGCAAAGCCGATTCAGCCAAGAGCCGCTTCCAGCTGAGGTAGCAATTGCTGCAGTGCCTGTGCTCTGTGACTGAGCTGGTTCTTCAGGTTCGCTTCAAGTTCTGCCGCGGTGCACTGATGTGATGCTACCCGGAATACCGGATCATAGCCAAAGCCGCCGCCACCTGAGGGTTGCTCTGTGATTTGCCCCTGCCATTGGCCCTGGGCGATAACCGGCGTCGGATCATCGCCATGGCGCATCCATACCAGTACACAGATAAAGCGGGCCTGGCGATTAGACTGGCCTTCAAGGGCACCGAGCAGTTTGTTGATATTGTCTGAATCAGTGGCGTTCTCACCGGCATAGCGGGAGGAGTAGATGCCCGGTGCACCGCCAAGGGCATCCACTGCCAGTCCCGAATCATCGGCAATGGCAGGTAAGCCGGTAATGCGCGCTGCATGACGGGCCTTGATAATGGCATTTTCCACAAAAGTCGTGCCGGTTTCAGGTACTTCCGGCACATCAAACTCACTTTGTACGCGAATATCCACCTGTAGTGGCGTCAGCATGGCTGAGAGTTCTTTTACTTTGCCGGCGTTGCCTGTGGCCATGACCCATTTTTGCATTGTGTTGTCTGCCCGTTGGAATTTGCCGGCATTTTACGTTGTTTATGCCACCGCGTCATTGTTGCCGGAGTTGTAGGTTGGACTTTAGTCCAACAATTTATGCAAGGTGATGCGCCCAGCGCTCAGTGACCAAAGCATTTATCACAAAGACTAAAAGACATTTTTCGCCTTTTGCAAAAGTCACTGGATGCCCGATAACAGCATTCGGGCATGACCGACAGCCGTTCCCGCATGTTGTTGGCGGGAACCCAGCGCCTTTGCGCCTCTGCGAGATCATTAAACAATTCTAAAGGTCGCGCAGGGGCGCAAAGATCGCAGAGAGAACACAGAGGTTTCAGATTCTGTAGCCTGCAAGGGCGAAGCGGGTTGCGGGGATATCCGGGCGGCTTCCCGTATTCCGCTTCGCTTTATACGGGCTACAGGCCGATAACAGCATGCGGGCATAACCGACAGTCGTTCCCGCATGTTGTTGGCGGGAACCCAGCGCCTTTGCGCCTCTGCGAGATCATTAAACAATTCTAAATGTCACGCAGAGTCGCAAAGGACGCAGAGAGAACCTGAGCAAGTCATTCCTGAGGCTGTTGCAGGTCGATGGTTTCAGATTCTGTAGCCTGCAAGGAGCGAAGCGGATTGCGGGGATACACTGGCGCCTGGGTTTCAGAGCAGTAGCATTGCCCTTCTCCGTGACCTCTGTGACTCTGTGGTGAAATTCTCGTGTGCTTTGTGGCAATCAGCTGCTTTTGCCTTTGCTTTTCCGTACTTTCTTGCCTTTGGCTGCGGCTTTTTTGCTTTTGCTGCCGGTTTTAACTTTCTTTTTCTTCGGCGGCAGGGTCGGGGCTTTATGTTTGGGTCTTAAACCCTCGATCACTCTGGCTTTAAGTTTTTGCTCTGTATAGCGCTCAATTTTCGGCACGATCAGATAATCATGAGCCTCCACCAGTGAGATGGCTGTGCCCTTTTTGCCAGCGCGGCCGGTGCGGCCGATACGGTGTACATACACATCGGCGGTGCGCGGCATATCGTAGTTAATCACATGACTGATATCGGCCACATCGATGCCCCTGGCGGCCACATCTGTGGCCAGCAGAATATTTACCTCGCCATTGCGAAACCGCCCCATCGCCAGATTACGCTTGTCCTGGGGCATATCTCCCTGCAGGTAACAGCAATCCAGTTTCTCGGAGTCCAGCCTGGCTTTGAGCTCCATCAGCCGGTCACGTGTTTTTACAAACACGATGGCCTTTTCGATATCCTCGTGAAGAAGATGGGTCAATAAGGCAAACTTATGCTGGGCATCATCGGCGAAATGCAGCCACTGCAGGATCTTGGCGTGCTCACGCCGTGAAGGGGTGGCGGAAACTTCCACCGGATCCTTGAGGATGTCGCTGGCAAAACGGGCAATACCGGTTCCTTCGAGGGTGGCGGAAAATAAAAAGGTTTGTTTGCGCCATCTGGCCTCGGCAGCGATCTGATTAACAATGGCACTGAAACCCATATCCAGCATACGATCGGCTTCATCCAGGATAAGGATTTCAATCTCGCGGCAATCAAAAGACTCTTTTTCGATATGCTCGAACAGGCGTCCTGGCGTGGCCACCAGAATATCCGGTGTCTCTTCAAGGGTTTCCCTGTCGGTGCCATAGTTGATACCGCCGGTGATCACACCACATTTTAACGAAGTAAAGCGGCAAAGCGACAGGGCCTGCTGATGTACCTGCAAGGCCAGTTCACGGGTAGGAGCAAGGATCAGTACCCGCACGCCACCAGGCTGTCGGCGCGGGTAGTCGAGCAGAAACTGCGCCGCCGGTAACAAAAAGGCGGCGGTTTTGCCGGTGCCGGTGGGGGCACAGGCAAGAATGTCTTTGGCGTCCATGGCTGGTGGGATCACCAGTTGCTGAATGCTGGTGGGTTTGCTATAGCCCATTTCCTGACAGGCACTGACCAGCGCATCATCCAAATCCAATTCATCAAACATCGTTATCCCGCCCATTCACCAAAAATCTGGCCGCGATTATAAAGGATGAACAGACTAATCCCTAACGGTAGGGTCGAATTTATTCGACCAGGTTGGATTTACCCGGATTCCGCTTCGCTCCATCCGGGCTACGCGGTAATTCATCATTCAGCATTCAGCATTCATAATTCCCCCTCACCCCACCAGCATCGCCAGGGCAGAGAAGATCAGCAGCAGGCAGATCCCCAGTTTAAACTGGCGTTCATCCACTCTGTGGTGCAGCCAGTCGCCCACTTTTACCGCCAGATACAGAATCGGCAGGCAGGCCAGTATGGTTATGGCCACCGGCTGAACCCGACCCTGAAACAGCATCACCACAGAATACAGGCTGTTGAGCACAAACCAGACACTGACCAGGGTGGCGCGAAAGGTGGCTTTGTCCAGTTGCCGGCTGCTGATGCCATACACCAGTAATGGGCCGCCTGAGCCATACAGGCCCTGGGCAATACCGGCACAGAACATCCACAACCGCTGCCACCAGTCTGAGCGGGCCCTGATCTGTTGGCGACGATAGAGCTTGAGCAACTCACGACCGGAAAACCACAACACCAGCAGGGCAAAGCCGGTTTTAAGCCAGGTCTGAGGCAGGCTGTCCAGCAGCCAGATGCCGGTGCCCATTCCCAGCACCATCAGCGGCAGGATCATCCTGATGAGCAATGACCAGTCCACCTGTCGGCGCAGTTGCCAGGCCATACCGCCGGTCATAAAGATATTCAGCGGCACCAGAATCGGCAGCAGCGCCGGAATGCTGAACATCAGACTGCCCAGCGATACGGCAATGACCATGCTGCCAAAACCCGTCACTGCCTGAGCGGTAAAGCCCAGCCATACCGCAAAACCTAACCACAGATATTCCATCGCCACCCGTATGATTTATAAAGAAAGATCAGTTCCTGCTGATCATGCCATATAAAAACACCGGTTTCTGAAACCTTTGCTTACATGCCCCAGGGCGTGCTGGCCTTTGGTGTATAAATTTTGTTCAATACCAGAGCCTTCTGATCGCGACGCCGGGTTGC
The DNA here is from genome assembly GCF_001466725.1 of Lacimicrobium alkaliphilum. Classification (NCBI taxonomy): domain Bacteria; kingdom Pseudomonadati; phylum Pseudomonadota; class Gammaproteobacteria; order Alteromonadales; family Alteromonadaceae; genus Lacimicrobium; species Lacimicrobium alkaliphilum. Next base: position 3,138,042 of record NZ_CP013650.1, on the reverse strand, counting down.
AGGCCTAGTGGGCTAAGTCAAAATCCGGCAACAAAGAGCAGAAGGCTTTGGATTGAACCCTCCGGGCAGCGTCTGTAGCGCATTTATACGGCGTTATCGCTCACTCATGTAGAGCAACTACAACACATTCACTCTGCCTTGTCTAAATGCGCTACAAACTGCTGCAAAAATATACACCAAAGACCAACACGCCCTGAGTTTTAACCCTGAATTTAGTCGGTTGGTCACATTCATGAGGCAGTTTGTGGCAGCGGGTATAGGGTTATTGCATAAAAAGAACCCGCTGAATAAGGAACGCGGCATGACAACATCAGCAATCCCATTTGAGGTCAATGGTCAACCCGTGACCTTTGAACAGGATCCCGAGACACCACTGCTATGGGTCTTGCGTGATCACCTGCAGTTTACCGGCACCAAATTTGGCTGCGGAGCCGGTCATTGCGGTGCCTGCACTGTGCATGTTAATGGCCGGGCGCAGCGCGCCTGTATGACGCCGGTGGCCAGCATAAAAGGGGCCAGTATTGTTACCATTGAGGGGCTGGCAGAGGGCGAGACGTTGCACCCGGTACAGCAAGCCTGGCTGGAACAGGATGTGCCTCAGTGTGGTTATTGCCAGGCTGGTCAGATCCTGGCCACAGTGGATCTGCTTAAGCGCATCCCACAACCCAGCGATGAGCAAATCGATGCGCAACTGACCAATCTGTGTCGCTGTGGTACCTATGTCCGCATCCGTAAAGCCGTGCACCGGGCAGCACAGCTGATGCAGGAGAAGGAGAGCAGGTATGAATCAGATTGATAATATCAGCCGGCGGCATTTTCTGATTGGCGCCGCCACCGCCTCAGGTGGTTTTTTGCTGGGTGTACCAGTGCAGGTGTTGGCCTCTGAGCAAAGCAGCCCGGAACAGGATCGTACTCTGGGCTTTTTTATTCGTATCGATGCCGATGGCAGCATCTGGATCGGTAGCAGTCAGCCTGAAATGGGTCAGGGTGTGAAAACCGCATTACCTATGCTGATTGCCGAAGAGCTGGACGCCGACTGGCAACAGGTGAGCGTTAATCAGATGCCCTTGGGCATCGTCAAAACCAATGATGGATATACCTGGAAATACGGTGGTCAGGGTGTGGGTGGCAGCACAGCTGTGAGCCGCAACTGGCAGTTTCTGCGTGAAGTGGGCGCTACCGCCAGGCAAATGCTGGTACAGGCCGCTGCGGCTCACTGGCAGGTACCAGCACAGGAATGTCAGACCGAAAAAGGCTGGGTCATCCATAACGACAAACGCCTGAGTTATGCCAGCCTGGCGCCACTGGCCGCATCGCTGGAGGTGCCAGAACAGGCACCAAAGCTGAAAAACCCGGCGGATTTCCACATCATTGGTACGCCCTGCAAGGTCGTGGATGGCCGGGACATTGTTACCGGGCAGGCTAAATACGGGCTGGATGAGAAAGTGCCGGGGATGAAATACGCGGTGATGGCCCGTTGCCCCTATGCCGATGGCAAGCTGGTGAGTATGGATGACAGCCAGACCCTGAAAGTACCGGGGGTGATCAGAACCCTGACCATCGAAGGCCCGGCCCCGGGCGAACCTTATACGGTGCAGGCAGCGGCTGTGGCGGTGATCGCAGATTCCACCTGGGCGGCGATGCAGGGCCGCAAGGCGCTGAAGCTGAACTGGTCGAAAGGGCCATTTGGAGATGACAGCAGTGCTGAGTTTGAACAGCAACTGGAGGGCCTGTTGCAGCAAAAAGGCCAGATTATCCGCAGTGATGGCGATGTGGAGACGGCCATGCAAGGTGCCGGTTCCACGCACAGTGCCCGCTACTTTGTGCCTTTTGTGTCCCATGCGCCGCTGGAGCCGCAAAACTGCTTTGCCCATGTGCAGGACAACAGAGTGGATATCAGTGTGCCGACCCAGATGCCATCGGGCGCATCAAGAGCCGCCCATGCCGCCACCGGTGTGGATCGTGAGCATATACATATTCGTTTTCCCCGTTTAGGCGGCGGTTTTGGACGGCGTTTATCGGTGGATTATGTGTATGAGGCCTGTCTGATTTCTAAACAAAGTAAGCTGCCTGTACAACTTGTCTGGAGCCGGGAAGACGACCTTCGCCATGACTTCTATCGCCCCAGCGGCCTGCATGAGCTGCATGGTGCAATGGATGACAAAGGCAAGGTCACAGCCTGGCGTCATCGTCTGGCCAGTGCCAGTAAGTATTACCGGCGGCCTAATCTGGATGAATCTGAGTACTGGACATCAGAGCTGTACCCCGATGATTTCCCGGCTAACCTGATCGGTAATTTTGAGGCCGAATACCACTCCGCCCGTTGCGGATTGCCCCGCGGCTCATGGCGGGCTCCCGGGCACTGCGTCAATGCCTTTGTGATACAGAGTTTTATTGATGAACTGGCCCATCTGAACAAGCAGAGTCCGCTGGCATTACAGCTGGCCATGCTCGGCGATTACAGAGAAATTGAATACAGCAATCACGGCGGGCCGGTATACAATCCCGGGCGCCAGGCGGCGGTGTTAAAAAAAGTCGCCACCGCTATCGGTTATGACAAAGCCAGGCCCAAAGGCAGGGGAGTGGGACTGGCCAGTCATTTTACCTTTGGTGGCTATGCCGCCCATGCCATTGAAGTGTCAGTGTCTGATCTGGGCGATCTGCGCATCGAGCGGATTGTGGCGGCCATAGACTGTGGGCTGGTGGTGAATCCGGCCGGTGTGGAGGCGCAGGTACAGGGCGGCACCATTGACGGTCTGAGCACGGCGCTGAATCTGCAAATCACCCAGCAGCAGGGTAAGGTGGTGCAGAGTAATTTCCATGACTACCCCTTGCTGAAAATGGCGATGGTGCCAACAGACTTTGAGGTGCATATTGTTCCTTACGGTGACACGCCGGTTGGGGTGGGGGAAATGGCACTGCCGCCAGTGGCTCCGGCCCTGACCAATGGGATTTTTGCCGCCAGTGGTGTGCGAATCCGGCGTTTGCCGATTAAGGACCAGTTACGTCAGGAGATGGCCTGATTTAATCGTTCGGTGCTCAGCCTTGCTCAGCTTTAACGTTGCTGATAGCCGCGATTCTGGCCTGCTCCAGCTTGTCACGGATGGCTTTGCCCTGATGGCCTTCGGCAATGATCTGCTGTACATCCACGGCGCTTGCTGCCTTAAGGGCCCGACGAAAATAGTCAGCCTGGAGATAAGGGATTTGTTCAAAGCCGGTTCTGCCACGGGCATCGGCGGTACAGGCAATCAGCAGATCCTCAAAGCGCTCTGGTTTGCGCCAGGCATCACAGTGATTAAGGACTTTAAGTACCGTTGAGGGTTTAAGATCCAGCGCTTTATGTACATGGGTGTGAAATTCACCCACCAACAGCGCCAGATCGCGACAATCATTAGGCACTTTGAGTCTGTCGCTGAAGGTTTTGATGGCCTTCAGGCCGGATTTCTCATGGCCACGGTGAGAAGGCCACTGCTGTGGCGGCGTTAAGCCTTTGCCGAGATCGTGCACCAGCGCTGCATAACGCACACTGAGCTTGTCAGACAGCTTCACTGACTGCTCCAGCACCATCATGGTATGCACGCCACTGTCAATTTCCGGATGCCATCTGGCCGGATTAGGCACTCCCCAGAGGGCATCGAGCTCGCTAAACCAGTCATGCATGGCACCGGCTTCGCGCAGTACAGCAAAAAACACCTGCGGATGGGGCTCCATTAAGGCGCGACTGGTTTCTTTCCATACTCTTTCGGGCGACAGCGCCGCCAGCTCAGAGGATGCAGCAATATCGCGCATCAGTGTCAGTGTCTCAGCAGCAACCTTAAAGCCGTATTGATGATAGCGGGCCGCAAAGCGCGCCACCCGCAATACCCGCAGTGGATCTTCGGTAAAGGCATCGGAAACGTGGCGCAGCTGTCGTGCCTTCAAATCCTGCTGGCCATTATAAGGGTCGATCAACTTACCCGCAGCGTCCTCGGCCATGGCATTGATGGTCAGATCCCGGCGTTTCAGATCCTCCTCCAGCGTGACCCCGGCACTGGCATCACAAATAAAACCGGTATAGCCCTGTCCTGATTTACGTTCGGTGCGGGCCAGGGCATATTCCTCGCCGGTTTCAGGATGCAAAAACACCGGGAAGTCCTTACCCACCTGGCGAAAGCCTTTGTCCAGCATCTGTTGCACTGTCGCGCCCACCACCACATAGTCCCGTTCATAAACAGGGTGGTTGAGTAACTTGTCTCTGACTGCGCCGCCGACCAGGTAAACTTGCATAAGGACCCTGCTATGGTGAAAGTGGGGCACATTATGCCAAATTATCGGCAACCTTGCTTTGACTTGATCGGGGCAAATCGTTAACTTAGCTGACGACTTTTTCCCGGCGTCACAGGTTTTATGTATCTGAACTATTTCGGTCTGGCGGACAATCCTTTTTCCATTGCGCCAAATCCGGACTATTTATATCTCAGCCCCAGGCACAAAGAAGCCCTGGCCCACCTGACGTTTGGCTTGCGGGAAAGCGGTGGCTTTGTGATGCTGACCGGCGAGGTGGGCACGGGGAAAACCACAGTATCACGCAAGCTGATGCAACAATTGCCGCAGAACACCCAGGTGGCGATGATCCTGAATCCAACGCTGTCGGCGCTGGAGCTGCTGGAAACCATCTGTGATGAGCTGGGTATCACCTACAAAGATAACCAGGCCAGCCTCAAGCACTACACCGATTTAATCCTCAAGCATCTGGCCGAGAACCATCGTCGCGGCATCAATACCATCCTGATTATCGATGAAGCCCAGCACCTGATGCCGGAAGTGCTGGAGCAGTTGCGCCTGTTGACCAATCTGGAAACCAACAGGGAAAAGTTGCTTAAGGTGGTGTTAATCGGCCAGCCGGAATTGCAGCAATTACTCAAACGTAATGAATTGCGTCAGCTCGCTCAGCGTATTACGGCCCGTTACCATCTGTTGCCCTTAAATGCTCAGGAAGTCAAAGAGTATGTGGCGCACCGTTTACAGGTGGCAGGGGGTGACAAAGGGCTGTTCAAAGCTTCGGCGCTGGGTGCGATTTATCAGATCACCGGCGGCATTCCCAGGGTGATTAATCTGCTTTGTGACCGCGCCCTGACTCTGGCCTTTACCAAACAGCAACTGACGGTGCACCGTTATTTATTTATGGTGGCAGCGGGCCAGATCCTCGGTGAGGACGTGGTACGTCAGCGCCAGGGCAAACAGTGGACACTGATGCTGACTGCGTTATTGCTAAGTGGCATGTTACTGGGCTATCTCGCCGGAGTCTGGTATGCATAAAAATCTTTCCATTGATGCATTGCAGCCGGGCATGGTGATTGTGCAGGTTACTGCACAAAACGGCCCCATTAAGATCCGCAAATCAGGCCTGGTGACCAGTAGTGCCATGATCGAGGGCTTAAGGGAAATGGGGGTGCTGGAAGTCGAGATCGATCCTGCCCAGACGGTGGAGCTGGCCGAAGACGCCGACGAGCAGGTGGCCCACTCACCAACAAAATCGCTGTTAATGCAGGATAGCAGCCGTAATCAGGTGGATAATCAGCTCTCCGATCAGTTTCACCGCAGCCTGTTTTTACCCTCGGTGCAGTCACTGCCAGATAACTGGCATTATTATTCCCGCAAGGTGGCGATGGCGGCACTGGTATTTATCGGTGGACTGGCGCTGGGCTGGAATATCGCCAATTATCCGCTCTGGCTGGCATTATTTAAAAGCGAGCCGCCGGCAGAGGTGGTCTCCACACCAGCGGCTGAATCTGCAGGTGGCTCCAATGTTCAGCCGACACCGGTCAATGTGGATACCTCTTTACTGGCTGATGGCTCTGCTGACAGGCATCAAGGTACTGAGAATAATCCGGCCGCGCGGAAGTTGGCGCAGAGCGGGGGTTCTGAACAGCAAAATAGCCGCTCACCCGATCGGCAGGCTAATACGCAGGATGACGAAGAGGGCGAACTGGTAAGGGCCGAGGATCTCAGTCCCGCTGCCGAGGATATTTCCCCCGAACTGCTGGATAAGTTCCGCCAGGCTGTTTCGGCGCTGGATCATACCGCTAACACTGCTCCTGAACCTGAGGTAGAACAGCCTCAGGAAGTCGTACGGGTAGATCAGTTACCGTCCTGGGTGCTGGCAGAGTTGCCCTCCTTGTCGTTCTCGGCCCATATGTTCGCCTCCGATGCTGCCGATCGGTGGGTCAGAGTGAACGGGCAGGAGCTTAAAGAGGGAGACTGGTTGGATAATAATCTGCGTATTGTCAGCATCCAGTCTCAGCATGTGATCCTGGCTTACAAAGGCCAGGAATTCAGTATGCGCGCATTAACAGACTGGTAGAGGTGCAAGTCTTCAATACCCGGATTCCGCTGCGCTGCATCCAGGCTACAAGGTGGCGTAGCCTGCAAGGAGCGAAGCGGATTGCGGGTTGTATTGTTTCGCGAACTGAAGGATGGAATTTATTCGACAAACAGAAGTGTGTCTGACGCTGCTGGCCCAATAAATTGTGCTCTGCACCTCTCTCACCTCACTTCTTACTCCTAACCGCCAGCTTTATTTAACCTGCTGCAAAAACACTTCTTTAAAGAATTTGGTCAGGTTAATTTTAAATTCTTCCGGGCGTACGCTGGATTCGATTTCATCCTGCACCTTACTCAGATCCAGTTGTTTGATCTCGTTATAATGTCCGGAGCGTACCGAGTAAAATGTCATTACAGTGGGGCTTAAGGGGTCTTCTTTATTAGCGCGGGTGACGATGGCCAGTTTGCCGCTTTTGAGTTTTACCAGAGAGCCCACCGGATGCACGCCGATACAGCGGATAAACTGATGCACCAGGGACTGATCCAGTTTTCCCTGGCTGGAGCCGAGCATCTGCTTCAGAGCCTGAGTGGGCGAATACGCCTTACGCCAGGGGCGTGGCGAGGTCATGGCATCATAGCTGTCAACGATGGCCGCCATACGGGCATATACCGACAGCTCATCGCCAGATAAACCGCTGGGGTAGCCAGTTCCGTCAAGCCGTTCATGATGATAAGTCACCACCTCTCTGATCACCGGGTTATCAATCTCGGCAGCGTCGAGGATCTCTGTGGCCACATCAACATGACCATGAATAATCTGAAGTTCCTGATTGTCCAGTTTGCCTTTTTTATTCAGGATATCTGCAGGAACGCTATTCATGCCCAGATCCATCATCAGACCGGCCAGACTCAGACTGTCTATCAGTTCCTTATCAAAACCCAGGTGCCGGGCAAATACCGCCATCAGAATGGCGCAGTTTAAAGAATGTTCGAGCAGGTACTTATTGTTCTCTTTGATCAGTGTCAGGCAACACATGGCATTGGGATCGTCAAATACCGAATCAATAATATCGGCGCTGAGATCCTCAAGCTCTTTGACTGCGCTTGGGCGACCATTTCTCACCTTTTTGATAAACCGGGACTGTATTGTTTTGGCTTTATCATAAAGCACACTGGCCTCACCTAACCTTTCGCCATCAGAGCGCTTATGCTTACCTGCGCTATCGGTTATATCCTCAGTTTCATTGGTTTGGGGTGATTCCGGTTCCCCTTCTATCTCTAATGGCTCTTCAAGCACACTGCGGGACAAATCCACTTCAACTTCCTGAATCCCTTTGGCTTTGAGCTGTTGCACTTGCGACTGGGATTTTATCAGACCACGGGTTTTGATCTTAAGTGTGGCGGTTTGTTTGGTCACCTGGTGAACAAACATGCCGGATTTGACCTGATCAATGGGAAATGTTTTTAACATTCAGAATACTCAACACTGCGAACCTGCTTTGCACTATTGGGCAAAACAGGCTCGGGATCAAGGTGGTAAAACGGTTTTAGTTAAGGCAGATCAACGCCAGGCGGGAATTTCCTGTTCGTAGCTGTCTATTCTCTCGCCCAGTTCCAGGGTCTCACCTATGGCATCAAGACCTTTGAGCAATTTATGCTTGTGGTGAGCGGCGACCTCAAAATCAAACTGATAGCCTTGCAAACGCACCTGTTGGGCCGGTAAATCGATTTCGAGTTCCACCTCAGGGTTCTCTGCTACCGCCGAGAACAACTGATCCATTTGCTCATTATTAAGCTGAATCGGCAACAGTTGATTGTTCATGCAGTTGCCATAGAAAATATCGGCAAAACTGGTGGCAATCACTACTTTAAATCCATAGTCGGTCAGCGCCCAGGGAGCATGCTCGCGGCTGCTGCCGCAACCAAAATTTTGCCGCGCCAGCAACACACTGGCGCCCTGATGCTCGGGTCTGTTCAGTTCAAAATCCGGGTTCAGTTCCTGCTCATGCAGGTCCAGATAGCGCCAGTCATGAAACAGATGCTTGCCGAAGCCCTTGCGGCTTACTGAGGTCAGAAACTGTTTGGGAATAATCTGATCTGTATCCACATTGGCCCTGTCCAGCGGTGCGGCTCTGCCGCGCAAAATTTCGATACCACTCATTGTTCAAACTCCCTGACATCCACAAAATGACCTTTGATCGCGGCGGCGGCGGCCATGGCCGGGCTCACCAGGTGGGTGCGGGCACCGCGGCCCTGGCGACCCTCAAAGTTACGATTACTGGTGGAGGCGCAGCGATCTCCTGGCTGCAGGATATCGTCGTTCATGCCTAAGCACATGGAACAGCCCGGTAAACGCCACTCAAAACCGGCCTCAGTAAAGATTTTATCCAGCTGTTCAGACTCGGCCTGTTGTTTAACCTGAGCCGAACCCGGTACCACAATGGCGGTCACGCCATTGGCCACTTTGCCTGTGGCGGCGATTTTGGCCGCCGCGCGTAAATCTTCGATACGGCTGTTGGTGCACGAACCAATAAACACATGGCTGATATTCACATCACAGAGCCTCTGGCCCGGAGTCAGATCCATATATTTAAGGGCTTTTTCAGCCGAGGTGCGGGCCACCGCGTCAGTGAAACTGGCAGGTTCGGGGATGGCTTCATCGACACCGATAACCTGCCCGGGTTAGTGCCCCAGGTCACCTGCGGCCTGATAGCTGCGGCACTGAGTGTCACCACAGTATCAAAGCTGGCATCGCTGTCTGATTTCAGTTGCAGCCAGTACGCCATTGCCTGCTCCCAGTCCTGGCCCTGAGGCGCACGCTCTTTGTCTTTTAAGTAAGCGAACGTGGTGTCATCGGGGGCAATCAGCCCGGCCTTGGCACCGGCTTCGATACTCATATTACAGATGGTCATGCGCTCTTCCATGGAAAGCGCCTCAATGGCACTGCCGGCATATTCGATGACATGGCCGGTGGCACCGGCATGGCCGATTTCACCGATGATGGCAAGAATGATGTCTTTGGCGGTCACACCCAGGGGCAGGGTGCCATCCACTTCAACCAGCATGGTTTTGGCCTTGCCCTGTTTGAGGGTCTGAGTGGCAAAAACATGCTCCACTTCTGAGGTGCCAATGCCAAACGCCAGCGCGCCAAAGGCACCATGAGTGGCGGTATGTGAATCACCACAGACCACCGTCATGCCGGGCAGAATCAGCCCCAGTTCCGGGCCAATCACATGGATAATGCCCTGTTTCTGATGGCCCACAGGAAACAGCTCCACGCCGTATTTGTCGCAGTTTTGTTTCAGGGTCATCAACTGCAACTGATTGGTGGGCCCGCACGCATCCAGTGCCAGCGAACGTGTGGAGATACTGTGATCCATCGTCGCGAAGGTACGGTCAGGACGGCGCAGTTTGCGACCCTTTTCCTCCAGTCCGGCAAAGGCCTGAGGGGAGGTCACTTCGTGGATAAGATGGCGATCAATATAAATCAGGTTATCGGTACCGGCTTTGGCCACCAGATGATCATCCCAGATTTTTTCATATAGGGTCTTACCCATCAGCGCTGCTCCTGTATTTTACTGACAATATAATTTCCTACCTCGTTGGTAGAGCGCGCTTCGCTGCGCTGCTGTTCAGACAATAATTCCGCGGTGACCACGCCGTCTTTGAGGGTCTGCTGCACGGCCTTTTCGATGGCATCGGCAGCCGCTGTTTGTTTGAGGCTGTAACGCAGCAACATGGCGGCGGAGAGAATTTGTGCGATGGGGTTGGCAATACCCTGACCTGCGATATCCGGCGCACTCCCGCCAGCGGGTTCATACATACCAAAACCCTGTTCGTTGATGCTGGCAGAGGGCAGCAGGCCCATGGAACCGGTGATCATGGCACATTCATCACTGATAATATCGCCGAATAAATTGGAGCACAGCATCACATCAAACTGATTGGGATAGCGCAGCAACTGCATGGTGGCGTTATCAATATAGATATGTTCCAGCGT